>CAWDXS010000004.1:0-370181 GCA_963806385.1 Candidatus Bathyarchaeota archaeon
GCCATGTTTATGTAACATACTCGTTACAACACGTATTGATTCATGTTAAGGCGCATTTTAGAAAAAGTTTAATAGATAAACCTTATTAATACTTTATGTTTATAAAATATACAGGCGAATCGGTTTGGACGCTATAGACAAAAAAATAATAGAACAACTCCAAGCAGACGGACGAACAACATTGCAAGACTTGGCTAAAGTCGTTGGATTCACGAGCATGGGAACCAAGAAAAGACTGGAAAAACTCATAAAAAAAGACATAATTAAGGTGACAGCTTTGATTAATCCAAGCGTCCTTAAACTTCACCCAGCAATCGTGATGCTGGAAATGGAAAGCGCAGAAGCCATGCAAGACCTCCTTAACCGATTCGAAGAGTGCCCCAGAGTAGTCCAGATATTCAAAACAGTAGGCGGCTACAACCTGATCGCGCTTGTCGTGGCAGAAACCCAAGAAACGCTAGAGAGCATATCGATGGAGAAATGTTCCCTGAGATGCAGCAAAGGAATACGCAGGTCTGAATTCTACCCCGTAAGTGGCACGTACTTTTCACCCTTTCTTCAAATAAGAGAAAACCTAGCCCATAAAGAAAGAACAGTGACGCCATGTAAAGTTGACTGTGACCCCTGCAACCGATACGAAACGCAGAAGTGCGTCGGTTGCCCAACAACGAGTCATTACAAAGGTTCTCTTTAGATTGGAAGTCATAACATGAACAATACTTCGTTTGAGCAATTCAAGATTTCAGAAGCCGATGCTTTAGAAGTTTTCAGCTTGGTTGATAATTCAGTGGATTTCCTCTCCACCATCGACAGAAAAGAAGCGCAGTCCTTTAGACAATGGACGAAAAAGCGGTACAGTCCAGAATGGGCAAGAACACATTCTCAACTGCCTTTTGCTGAACATGGCTTCTCAATGCTTATCCGCGTTTTCTTCGGAAGAAAATCAGTTAGCATTCTATTCGATACGGGCATTAGTGCTGATGGAGTTGTTGAAAACGCTAAGCGGATGGGTTTAGACCTCAGTGAAGTGGAATACGTTGTCCTATCGCATGGACATTATGACCACTTCGGCGGCCTTGTATCCGCACTGAAAACAATTAACAAAGCCAATCTGCCCCTCATTGTTCACGAGGGCATGTTCAAAACAAGAGGAACCGCAAACGCTGACGGAACAATTCGAACTTACCCAGAATTTCCAACGAAGGAACAATTGAGCTCAGTACATTTAATCAATACAAAGCAACCTTATCCAATCGGCGACGGCATGGCTCTCGTGACAGGCGAGATTACACGTGAAACAAGTTTTGAAAAAGGGTTTTTGCAGCACAGAACTCTGATGGATGGGATTTGGCAGCCGGATCCGTTGATTTTGGATGACCGGGCGGTCGTCTTTAACGTTAAAGGAAAAGGTTTGGTGGTTATCTCCGGCTGTGCACATGCGGGGATAATCAACACAGTATCATATGCGCAAAGAACCTCTGGAATTATGAACACTTATGCAGTGATGGGCGGTTTTCACCTTGCTGGTAAAGAAAATGAGAGTAGAATCGACCAGACTGTGAAAGAACTGGGACGAATTAGCCCTAAGCTGATAGTGCCCTCGCATTGTACTGGATGGAGAGGAATGTGCGCCATAGCTAAAGCGTTGCCTGAGGCTTTCGTTTGGAACAGCGTGGGGAACCTTTACGAGGTATGAAAGAAAATGCAAAAATGTTTTGAAGAGTTAAATAATAATTTGAGGTTTCGATAAGCAATGCAGAGAAAGGGACCATTGTATATTTTGCCTTGGCGATGCACCTTTGGCTGCGAATTCAACTGTGTACACTGCACTTCAGCGGGAAAGCCTGCTGTCCAAGATGAAATGGACACGGCAACTGCCATGCACCTTGTGGACCAAGCTTACGAGTTTGGCGCAAGCTTCTTCGGCGTAACGGGCGGCGAGATGCTCCTGCGCAAAGACCTGTTTGACGTGATTGCTTATGCCAGAAAAATCGGAATGAACGCAAGCATAATCACGGATGGGCGCCTGCTGGACGCAAAAGCCATGGAGCAAATTGTGAAGAATGAGGTGAAGGTGTCCATCAGCATAGACGGCGGAAAAGCCACAAATGACCTCATCAGGGGCAAAGGTGCTTACGCTGCCTCAGTTTCAACTATTGTGAAGCTGTCAAGGGAGAAACTCTTGAATTGTCTGGTTTACACCTTGGCGAACGTGAATGAGTCGGTCACGAACTTGAACGAGAAAGATCTCACTGACGTGCTTGACTTGGCGGAGAAGTATGGCGCAAGATGGGTCATATACCACGGCATGATTCCCTACGCAAACGACGAAGCCAACCGCAAAGCGTGCCCCTCAGCAGCCCAGTACGAGTGGGCATGGAACAAGCTATACGACCTGCGCGGAGTGTACAAGGGCAAGCCCGAGGTGAACGTGTATTATCCGTCGTTTGCGCGTGTGGCGAAGCAGCGCGGCATCGCGGACTGGGACAACTGGTTCAACCACTTCTTCCTCGGACGCTGCTTCTTCGGCAAATTCATGAGCATCGCGGAAAACGGCGACGCCATCCCCTGCAGCTACAATGACGCCTACCGCTTCGGCAACGTCAAAACCCAGTCGCTCCAGAGCATATGGGACGGCATGCAAAAAAGCGAATTCTTCAGCAAAGTCAGGGACAAAAGCAGCCTGAAAGGCAAGTGTGGCGTGTGCGAGTTCCGCGAAATCTGCGGCGGATGCCGAACCACAGCGCTTTACTTCACAGGAGACATACTCGGACCTGACCCGCAGTGTGCGTACGTTCCCAAAGTGCTGCGTGAAAAATGAGCCTTTTCTCAAAAACTCGGAAGGATTATCGGAAACTGTGAAGAACTGGACACTTGCTGCGGCTGGATCACGCCGAGTGTGGTGGCTAGAAACAGGGCATAAATGAACAGGAATATCGCGCCTTCTTTCCAACCTATTTTTTCTCTTGAGAGGAAGTACCAGAAGAACAGGTTCGCTATGATGGTGAATATTATGAGGTTTTGGAAAACGCCCATGTTCATGGTTACGGGTGAACCTATGAGTGCGGGAACGAAGAGGGTTATTCCGAGAATCAAGGTTATGTTTACGAAACTGCTTCCGATGATGTCGCCAAAAGCGAGTCCTGAATGGCCCCTGAGAAACGATTTCAAATCCAAAGTGAGTTCAGGCAGACTCGTGCCGAAAGCAATAATCGTGGCACCTATCACCTGCTGCGATAGCCCCGCAGACGCCGCAATACTGACGGCTGATTCAACGAGGAAATATGCACTCACTACGACGCCAAGAGCACCCAATAGCATGAAGAGAAAATATCGTTTCAGCCTAATTTTTTCATCCTGAGGGACAACTGCGCTGTTCTCCGCGGGAATTCTGATTTTTGACAGCTGGTACATGTAACCAACGAATATGAACAATAAAACCAAGCCGACAATCCACGTTGCCGCAGAGATATAGATCAGAATCAGGGGAATTACTGAGGAAATGAAAAGCCCAAAGTATATGCTGCTTAATTCTGATTTGGCAAAAGATGGAATGACATTCATCCCATTGGAGCCGCTGGGGTTTTTAGGTTTGCGCATTTGCCTAAAATGAAGAAGAAACGCGGCTACGCCAACGATAACACAGATGTTTACGATGTTTGAACCCAGCACGTTTCCGACTGAGAGTGGAGCCACTGACTGACCATTTGTAGCCCCTGCGGATAAAGCGGCAATGAAAGCTACTGTCAACTCAGGCAGCGAAGTGGAAAAAGCAATTATGCTGAAACCCACAGATGTCTTCCCGAACCTCGTTACGGTGGCAACTTTCACAGCGTTGTTAATCGCGATGTTGCTTGCCCAGTTCAGAACTACAAAGGAGACTGCAATTATCAAAACATCAATCACAAACTGGGTAAGCACCACCTCCGCCATTCATTTCTCCCTTCTGATTTCTTGACTTACTGTTCTTCGAGAAAATAAACACTCCGTTCAAGTGTGACAGTTCACCAAAAGCGCTCAGAGAAAAGTAGCATAGTTTGCTTGGGGCACAGTCCATTCCTTTCATATAGCCAACTTCTGTTGGAGGCGTTCTTGTGGGAGAACACTTTGTTCTTCAGGGAGAGCTAATAAGCACTTTGACCATTAATGCAACTCAGGAGAGAAACATGAACAAGCGCATAGCACTCATCCTCATTTCCCTAAGCATACTGTCATTATGCGCAGTTAATGCATCCACGGTTAAAGCAAGCCCCAAAACCATCACCGTTCCAGATGACTACCCCACAATTCAGGAAGCTATAGCCAACGCAACTGCGGGAGATACAGTTTACGTAAAAAAAGGCGTCTATGTTGAAAATCCAGTAGTCAACAAATCTGTCTCATTGGTCGGGGAAGATAAAGATTCAACCGTTATTGATGTAACAGAGGGCTTGAAAGTAGAAAGAGATAACGTGACCCTAACAGGGTTTACCATATATGATGGCTGGAACGGAATATCATTATCGGCAAACTACTGTAACATCTCAGGAAACAAGATAACAGATTCTACGAATGGCATAGTATTAGTCAGTTGCGAAAACAATCGAATAACTGGAAATATTTTCCAATCAATCGGGCTTTCATCTGCCATCCAACTAAACTTTGCAAACAGAAATTTGGTAAATAGTAATTATATTGACTCATGTGTTGAGGGAATCCAGATTTGGCAAAACAGCAATAATAATACAGTTACTGAAAACACAATAATAAACTGCAAAGACCATGCTATCCGATTTCAATATTCAAACGATAACACAATAATGCGAAACAACATAACAAACTCAGAATGCGGAACATCCATCTATGGTTCTAATAATAATATTATATCTTACAATAATTATGTTTATAATACCGTTCAGTTTTCAGCTAATGAAGATTATTATCTGACATTTGGATACAATCGCTCCATAAATACTATTAACGAAAACTACTGGAGTGACTACAACGGAACAGACGCTAATAGTGACGGAGTAGGAGATACGCCTTACATTATTGATGCTTATAATAGAGATAATTGTCCATTTATGCGGTCAATTAATTTTACAAATACTTCGCCTAATCCAACTCTAACTCCAAGTTCTACACCCACATCAACTCCATTATCTTCAAGCCCAACTCCATCAAGTTCTCCGACTCAACAACCAACATCTACTCCAACACCAACCCCTTCACCCTCCAGCTCCACACAACAACAAACCAACGCAAACCCAGAAAACACAATCTCCGTACTAGCAGCCGCGGGCGCAACCGTGGCAATCGTGGCAGTTGCCATCGCGCTCCTGCTGAGACGAAAGCCACCCAGCAAGACTGAACACCCGACTTCCACAACTACCTTTCCAAACCACTCCTAACCATCCTGAACCGTTACAAACCATTTTAAGCCGCGGAAAAAACCCAATTCACAAACCAATTTAAAAAACAAGCCCAAAACACAACCCACCAAGAGATAGGGGGGATAGTAGAAAAATCACAAGTCAGCACCACAACTACGAAACGTCCGCCACAGCATCCAAAACATTTACCATGGAATTTATCCATCTTAGGTAAGCATTCAACGCAGCTCTAAGCGCAACCGTATCTTCAGCCTCAACATTCAGCACCAGAAACTGCGCATCCGTTTCCAACGTCACCTTCGAACGGACACCAATCTGCCTGCTAACTTCTGGAGTCAACGCAGCAAGCAACGCTGTCAACTGTTTTTCTGACTTAAACGGCAACTGAACAACAGCCTTAGCCTTCATAAGCACCCAGATTCCTGAAGAAAAGAGAAAGCTTGACAACCTAAAATACATTACAAACAACAAGAAAAACAAAACAGAAAAGAAACAAAAAGGGAAAGAAACTACTTAGTTTCTTCTTCAGCCACAGCTTCAGTGGATTCCGCAACTTCGCCTTTAGCTGCACGCTTAGCAACAACGCCAAGCTTGGTTGTCGGCGTGTACGCTCCACCCGTGAAAGTGTACTGGCACTTACCGCATTTCCAGACGCCCACACTCTGCCGCTTCACTTTCACGAAGCCGCACTGTGGACACTTGTGCGCATGCTTCAGCCCAGCAGTCACTTGCATGTAGCGTTTGCGTACTGTCGCACCGTATCGTACCCCTAAACCGCCTGTATGACCAACTTTCTTCGTTCTCGGCAACTATTTTCACCACTTAAGCTTCTTTCGCAGTTCAGCCGCTTTCTGCTGAGCAAGCTTGGAAGCTTCTATTATCTGTTGCGGCGTAAAGTAACCTGCCAAGCCCTTCTGAACAGCACAAATGTTGCCTTCGTCGTTGACTGCCATCGTAAGCCTCGCATCCATCACCTGCTCCTCCTCCAACCACGGATCAACAATCAGCGTGTTATTTATTTTTCCGATCGTGACAGTGATTGGGTGACTCCGCAACGGCAACGGCGTGTAACCCTGCTTTATTTTCACTTCGCCATCTTTGATTTCATAGTTAGGCATCTTCGTATTCAACAAAGCAGAAACCGCAGCTAAAGCCGCAGCATCAATCATGTTTCCATCATGATTCAGCACGTAGACATCCACGAAAACCACGAACACCTTCTTCCCAGCTTCAATGACCAGCTTCTCAGTATCGATTGCTTTGGACTCACGTATACCTCTGTCCACAATCCGAGCCAGCTCGATTGAACTTTCGTCTGGTGGACCTGGCTCAAAACCCGGCGAAGCCAAAGGTACAAGCTCAGCGTTAACCGTCATAACGCCGTCGTTTGGTGTGTCGGGGAATGGTTCGCCAGTTTCCACTTTTACTCCAACAAGAATTTGGGTGTTGCCTAGGAACACGCGTGCTGATCCTTCTGCCTTTTCGATTAAGCCCTGCTCAATTTTTATTTCTCGGAATTCTGTCAGTGTTCTGCCGTCGAGACGTTTTCCAGCTGCAATCAGCTCTGCGATTTGTTTTTGTCTTACTTTTGTGATTAGGGATGACATTACTCTTCATTCTCCTCCTTAGCTTCTTCTTTGACATTCATATACTTGGTCTTCAACGCTTCCTTCTGCATTGCATAAATCTTCTTGCAGCCTTCCATCGCCATGTTTACCGCTTGCTCAAACTCATCAGGCGACAAAATTCCATCCATCTGCAACAGAGTCACAGCGTTCAAGTTCGGCATGTAAGCCAAAGGAACATCCGCAGCCCCCAGCTTATCCTCAGCATCATACAAGTCCAAGACAACAGTGTCTTCGACCTTGCCTGCCGCACACGCAACCACGAGGTCACGCATTGGAATACCAGAATCAGCAATCGCCAAGGCAGCAGCCGTGATGCTTGCGCATCGGGTTCCGCCGTCAGCCTGCAAAACCTCAACGAACACGTCTAAGCCTGTGCGCGGGTAAAGTTCTGGAAACAGTGCGGGTTCAAGAGATTCCCTGATGACTTTGCCGAGTTCTACTTCCCGACGTGAAGGTGCAGGTGATTTGCGTTCTGGCACGCTGAAGGGAGCCATGTGGTAGCGGCATTTGATGACCATTCGGTCTGGTCGTGACAAATGCTTCGGATGCACTTCGCGTGGTCCGAACACTCCGACCAGAATCTTGTTTTTCCCGTGTTCAATGTATGCTGAACCGTCAGCGTTGGGTAAAACGCCTACTTCAAGTTTTAGTGGCCTTAACTCGTCGGCTTTTCTTCCGTCAAGTCGTATGCCTTTTTTATCAATTAGTTTTTCCGTTTTTTCATTCAACTTTTATTTCCTCCCGTTTTGCTTTTTCTTCTTTGAGGAGTTTTGTAATGCGATCGGTTAACCCGGTCGTGTGGGATTCCTCTTCGATTTTTTTAATCGCCATCATGGCGAGTTCTTCGTCGTCTGGGTTCTTTCCAGTGACTAGTATTACGCCGTTTAAGCCGAGAATTATCTGGCAGTTTGTTTCCTGTTTAATCATGGAGATCATTGAGCCTTTTCTGCCGATTACTCGCGGAATTTTGGTTGGTGTGACATGCATGATTTGTCCGCGAGTGATTTTTCCTAAGCCTGGTTCTCCCACGGTTAGTTGTGGGTCGTGGGCTCTGTCGTAGGATGCTACTTTTGCCACGATTAAGTCTCCTGCGTCGAGGACTTGGCTTAACTCGTCGTTCTGCGGCTTGAACGGTCTACTTAACACGTCGGATGCGCGCAGCATTGCTTCGTAGGGTGCTTTTATGTCGATTGTCCACCCGTTGAATCCGACTTCTTTGACTGAGCCGATCACGATGTCGCCAACTTTGGGGACGTAAAAAGCCCTTAGGGCGACTACGTTGACTCGTTTGTTGTCGCAGTCTGCGAGTCCGATTCGTGAGGCGTAGATTTTTCCGCCTTCAAGATAGGTGTTTTCTCCAGCTTGGTATTCGCCTTCTGCAAGTAGTTCTCCAGGCGTTACCAGCTGTTTTGTTTCAAAGAATGTTGGCATTTTTCCAATTTTTCCTCCTTTTTGGTAATGTTCAAGTTTTGTTAACTGATTACTTTTGCTTCTCCGCTTCCTTTGGTTACGTCCCCAAGTTTGTTGAGGAAAGAGGCGTAGCTGCCAGCGGGCATTTCCAGCACGCCGTACCATGAGCCGTCTCCGCGCCATTCTTCCCGTTTGATGGTTCCGAAGGCTTTGATTGCGCCGTATGCGCGGACCGCGTACGTTGTGGGTATAGTAACGGCGATTTGGAGTTGTTCAACTTTTAGGGGTAAGATGGGTCTGAGGAGTTTGATGATGTCTCGTGCTTGTTCTTCCACGGGTTTGTATGGGTCTATTGAGTAGCGGATTTGCTCCATGGCGTTTTCTATGCGCATGGGCGGATGCGGCAGGTTTGTTTTGGGGTCTACGGCTTGTCGGCTGATGAAATCGATGATTTGTTTGCGTTTGTCTTCGACCATTTTGCGTCGTTGTTCGGTTGTAAGTTGGAGTTGTCCTTTTTTGAGGATTTCGTCGGCGATTTTCAGGGCGTCGGTGGTTTTGAAGGCTTTGCGCAGTGCGTCTTCGGGTGCGCGTGTGCCTTTGTTGGCGTCTGAGAATATGGTTTCAGCTGCCAGTGCCTCGGTTACCCCCGCGATTTTGCCGTTGCGGTAGTCTAGGGCTTTTTGGGGTTTGACGAGGATTTCAAAATGTTCGTTTTCTTTCGTGAGGCGTGCGATGGTGAATTTTTCGCTCATTTAGGTTTTCACTTGCCCGAACCCAGCTGTTTGATTATGTCGTCGATTGCTTCATCAGGGAGCATTTCGAGTTTTTTGGTTGCGGTTGGGATGACTGCGACTTTGATGCGTGCGGGGAGTTGTCTGGCTTCGAGGGCTTTTATGAGGCATTTTATGCTGAGTTTTTTGTTTTGTTCGATGGTCATGTCTTCTTTGTATTCGTCTTTGAGTACGGCGAGTACGGTTTCGCGTCCTGCGCCTAGGGCTGTGGCTTTGTAGCCGCGGTATGTGCCGCTTGGGTGGGTTCCGAAGACGCGTGCGCCTGTTTTGTCTGCTCCGCCGAAGATTATGCTGACTCCGAAGGGTCTGACGCCTGCGTGTTGGGTGTACATTTGTTGGATGTCGCAGATGCGTTTGGTGACGACTTCGGTGTCGATGGGTTCGTCGTAGGTGAGTTTGTTGCTTTGGGCGTATATGCGTGCTTGGTCGATGAGGATGCGGGCGTCGCTGGAGAGGCCGACGATGGCTGCGCCGATGTGTTCGTCGACGCGGAAGATTTTCCAGCTGTATCCTGCTTCTTCTAGGGGTTCGATGTTTTCTTCTGAGGCGAGGACTACGCCTTCGGCGCAGCATATGCCTATGATGGTTGCGCCTCTGTTGACGAGTTCCATGGCGTATTCGACTTGGAAGAGTCTGCCGTCAGGTGAGAAAACGGTTATTGCGCGGTCGTATGCTCCTGGTGCTGCAAATACGGACATAATTTTATCCTCTTGTATTGTTTCCACTGTTCGTTGATTCTTGTGGGTTTGGTGGACTAAAAACCTTTCCTTTTAAATAGTGTGTGGGAAATGGGGTTGAAGTGTTGGTTTGGGTTGGGTGTGTGACCTTTGGAAACACAAATTGGTAACTTTTGGTTACTTTTTGTTCTTCTTGTGGTTGTGGTGTGTGCTATAGCCACTTCTTCTTTAGTAGTTTCTAGGTTGATTTTTGGTGTTTAGGTTTGTTTGCCGTTGCAGATGGGTTGTGGTTGTTGCGGTTCGATGCTGGTTTTCGTGGCTTGATTGTTGAAGAAACTTGGAAAGTTAACCAAGCGAATTAGAGGCAGAGCAGGCCAAAAATTCACAAAAAGGACTATCAGCTCGGAAAAACTATAGCCTCTTACATAAAGTCTGAAACATAGAGTGAATATCACGTTCTAACTTCGCACACGGCTGAAGCATAACATTAGTCGAATTGGTCCATGACAGTGCCGAAGAGAGAGTTTTCATCCTCACTTTTCGCGCACACCATTTTTGAATCTTCTGAGGATAAGACGTTTCTTGTCATGTCACGACTTTGAAAAACGAGGTGCTTACTATTGGAATAAAATCTATCAGATTTCGTATTTCCCCATCAAGATTGCCAATGTCGTCTTTCATCTTATTGATTCGTTCTCTTGTAATTTCGTTGTCGACGTAAGAAATTGCTATCTTTTCTGCTTTGACTTCGATGCTTATTTCATAACTTTGCAGAGAGGCTTTCTCAGGCGATGTATAATCAGTAAGTCTTAGCCTGTCTCTATCCCAGTCCTGAAGTACATCTACAAGATATAACAAACAAGCGAGAAAGCTGTCAGTAGGTTTTACAGGAAACATTGTTTTGTTGAAAGAAGGTATTTTCTCATAGTGCTTGAATGGTCTAATGTTATGCAAGGCTATTGCCCAAGCGATACCTACGAACTCATACATTGATCCTCCCGGATATAGAAATTGTTCTATGTTATTCTTTGCTCTTTTAATCAAGTCTTTCTGTCTAGGACTTCGAATTCTGGATATTTCAATGTCTTTTACTTTCATAGTTAGGAGCATTGAAAACGAAACGAGCTTCATGTATATCAAGGCTGAAAGAATCCCATGATCAAAAACTCTCACGTTTTCTTCGTCTTCACTTCCTTCAGCTAAGAGCGCAAAATATTTTTTTAGCATACCAGACTGATTTGGAGAAAATGCCTTGGAATAATTCCCCAGAATCTCAAATGAATCGGTTGAATTGTGTTCTCTTGACAATTCCTTGAAGTAAGGACAGAACGTCAACCATTGAACAACTTTTCTCAAGTTCTCGTCTTGTATTCTCCTATCGCTATTGATCTTGGGAACTTCCATGCACATACCTAGAAAATCATGTAAGTCAATTACGTCTTGTTCAATTTCCGCTCTTTCTTCAGGAGGGAACCAGAACCGTAGATACTGGTTAAAAAAAGGGTCCATTATTTTCAAGGCTCTCGACAACAGGCGATTGTTTTCTTCAGATTCTTCTTCATCAATTTGAGAGAAAGTATAACCTATATCATGGAGTAACGATACATAAAGCCAATCAAAAACGAAACGTCTATCCACTTCATCAATATCCTCTGGACGGGGAATTCTGGGATCTATTTTTCTATCTCTAGCACATTGCAAGCGATAGTATTCACGAAATTTGTCTAATTTCTCGTAGAGGTAAGTTCCAAGTATGAACACCAATAATGTGTGATTTGTATGGTCTCGATAATTACTGAAAAGTCTTCCGTCAATTTCCAATTTGGTTAAGCTTCTCCTAAACTCATTGAATTCCTCGGTATCATGTGTCCCCAGAAAATTGTCAACTATTCTATCAGCGTAATAGTATCTCTTTTCAAGTAGATTAGATGAGAAGAAGTGTAAAAGGTCTTGCAATATGGTTTCATTCCATAGCATTATTTTGTTGCCTAAACGGCAATAGCAAAAATGCTTGCGAAGAAGATTCTGCTCTTCTTTGACATAATCTAGTAAGACAATATTTACTGGTGTATGTTTGTAGTATTTTTCCATGAGGATTCACTCTGAGTTCGAATCTGCAGAAACATCTGCATTCTTGCGCTTAGCACTTTCAATTTGCACCCCGCTGTTGCGCATATTCCCGCGCATATTATTTAATGTAAATCCTTTTTAGTTTTTTCTCATTCTTCACACAATAGCCATTAACCTTAACATCGCTCAGGTATTCTTTTATCCAAACATGCTGAATGGATTCATTTGTAATTTTAGCTTAGATAATGCTTATTTAAGTGGTTGTGTTTTTGTGTGCAGACGGAAGAATAAGATGACAACCTCGCAGATAGCTACCGTCGAAGTGCCTTTTGAAGCGCTTGTCAAAGAACTAGGTGCAAGAAGAGCCATAGAATTCATCAGCGAACTCAGACAATGCTACGGCGACTCCGTTGTTGAACTGAGAAAAGCCACAGAAACACTCACTATAGAACAGGTCGAAGCCGAAATTAAAACCCTGAAGAAGCAGAAGAAAATCTGACCCCCGTCAATTTTCCGTATTCTCTCAGCGTCCACAACAACGCCGCAACACTTTGGATAATGCTTATTTAAGGGCACACGCTTTTCTGAGGCAGACGGAAGGAATAGTTATGAGTGACGAACTTTCAAAGTTACCCCCTCAAGTACAAGAACGCCTCCTGAGGCTCCAGCAGCTTCAGCAGACCCTGCAGACGATTCTGCAGCAGAAACAGCAGGTCGACATGGAAACCGCTGAGATTGACCAGACTTTGGCGGAGCTGCAGAAGACGGCGGACGAAGCGGTCATCTACAAAGCCGCAGGCTCCCTCTTGGTGAAGGCGGATAAAGCCAAAGTAACCGCAGACCTCACCGAACGCAAAGACCTCCTCGCCACCCGAACCACGGTGATGGCAAGGCAAGAAGAACGCATGCGCAGCCAACTCAAAGAGCTACAGGCAAAACTGCAGGCAGACCTCAGCCCGGTTTCACCGCCGCCGTCATAGAAGAAGGGCGGGTGCAAACTCGTGGTGACGCTTGACATACCCGAGTTAGCCAACGAACAGATCGAAGAGCTCTGCGCCACGGCTGAAGACGCAGCCAGAAAACACATTTTATCCAAAGTTTCCGCCAAACAGGTGGAGAAACTGAACATCAGCGTGGAGGCTGAAGGCGCGAAACCCGTTAGCTTGTCTGTGGAGATTGACCTGGCTTTGTCTCCGCAGGCACAGGGCGTTGACGAGAAGAAGCTTGTTGCCGAAGCCTTGCAAGAGGCTTTCAAAGCCAGTGAAAACTACCTGAGAAGACTAACATGACCTTCCACGACATAACCAAAGTTCTCGACGAGGCACACGCCAGAAATGTGCTGCTGCTGTGCCACCACAACAGCGACCCCGACGCCGTATGCAGCGCCTACGCCATGCAGAGCCTGCTCAAGAAAATCAGACCTGAAATCGCTGTGGAAATCGGCACGGGGCAGGGCGTCAGCCGACTCACCAAACACCTCTTCCAATACATCCCGATAACCGTGAACCTGCAGCCAAACGTCGAAAAAGCAGAAGCCATCATCCTCCTTGACACAAACACAATCCAGCAGCTGGATGGCTTAGCGGAAAAAGTCGCCCGAACCCCCGCGCCCATCATCGTCGTAGACCACCACTCAGCCCACCCAGAAACGCAGGCACTCGCCAAGCTGTGCATCACAAACGAGGAAGCCTCCAGCACCTGCGACATCGTCTACAGCTTCTACCGAGAACTCAACCTCAAACCAGACCTGAACACGGCAAAAGCGCTTTTCCTCGGCACGGCGTTCGACACACGCCACTTCGTCCTCGCAAACTCGCAGACGTTCAAAGCCATCGCAGACCTGGTTGACTCAGGCGTAAACGCCCAAGAATCCCTCGCCATGCTCGCATTACCCATGGACTTCAGCGAACGCGTCGCCAGAATCAAAGGCTGCCGCAGAGCAAAAATCTTCAAAATCGACAACTGGATAATCGCGCTAAGCCACGTCAGCGCCTACCAAGCCAGCGCCGCACGCGCCCTAACAGACCTGGGCGCCCACATGGCAGCCGTAGCAGGAGAGAAAGAGGACGCCGTGGAAATCAGCCTGCGATGCACACGCGAATTCAACCAGAAAACAGGCATCCACCTCGGCAGAGACATAGCCAAACCCCTCGGCGAAGCACTTCAGGGCATGGGAGGCGGACACGCCATGGCAGCAGGCGTCAACGGCAAAGGCGACGCAAAAACAGCCCTCAAACGCTGCCTCCGACTCATAAAGGAGAACTTCTCAAAAACGAGTAGTTACTCTTAAATGAAGCCGCCGCACGCTTAACTTGAGGCAGGCACAACAAGCATGGCTGTAATCGAAACCCGAAACCTCACTTACACTTACCCAGGCGCCCCGAAGCCGTCCATCAGCGACATCTCCATAAAAGTGGAGAAAGGCGAATTCGTCCTCATCACGGGACCCAGCGGCTGCGGAAAAACCACCCTGTGCCGAACCTTCAACGGACTCATCCCGCATTTCTATCAGGGCGAACTGAAAGGCGAAATCACCGTCGCCGACACAGACGTCACAAAACACCCAACCTACGAAATGGCAAAACACGTAGGCTTGGTTTTCCAGAACCCAGAAAACCAGCTGTTCGCCCTCAGCGTCGAAAAAGACGTCGCCTTCGGCTTAGAAAACTTGGGCACCAGCCGAGAAGAAATGCGGAAAAAAGTGGACTGGGCACTGAACCTCACAGGCATCTACGACCTACGCGAAAGGTCACCCCACGAAATGTCAGGCGGACAGCAGCAGCGCGTCGCCATCGCAGCAGTCCTCGCCATGCAGCCTGAGATAATAGTCCTCGACGAACCCACCAGCTTCCTAGACCCGTTGAGTGCCCAGAAAATCTTCGAAGTCATCCACGACTTCAACAAAAACCTCGGCATAACCGTCGTCCTCGTGGAGCACCGCCTAGACCTCACCGCCAAATACGCAGACCACATCATAATCATGGACGAAGGCAAAGTCCGCTTCGACGGCGAAACCCGCACCATCCTCAGCAACGACGAAACCCGCCTCATAGGCGTCGGCATCCCCAAAGCCACCCTCCTCTACGAGATGCTGCAGAAAGAAGGAGCAAACCTGAACAGCGTCACTCCACTGTCGTCCGACGAGCTCGCACAGATGCTCAAGGAGGCTATGAGGCTATAGTGCTGACGGTCGAAGACATCCACTTCAGCTACCCCAGCGGCGTCGAAGCCCTCAAAGGCGTCTCGCTGACGGTGAAAGACGGCGAATTCGTCGCCATCATGGGGCAAAACGGCGCGGGAAAAACCACCCTCGTTAAACACTTCAACGGCTTACTGAAACCCACCAGCGGACGCGTCCGCGTAGGCGAAGTGGAAACCACCAAAACCAGCGTCGCCTCGCTATCGCGAAGCGTCGGCTTCGTCTTCCAAAACCCCGACCACCAGCTGTTCAGCGAAACCGTGGAGGAAGAAATCGCGTTTGCACTCAAGAACTTCGGGTACGAAGCCGCAGCCATCGAGAACCGCGTCACGTGGGCGGTGAACCTGCTCGGCTTAAGCCAGTACAGAAAAACGTCGCCTTTCATGCTTAGCGGCGGAGAACGAAAACGCGTAGCTCTTGCATCTGTTTTAGCGTGGGACCCTCAAATCCTCATTTTGGACGAGCCCACCATCGGGCAAGACCACCTGCAAAAAGAGAACCTGCGCCAATTCATCATACAGATGCAGACGCAGGGCAAAACAGTGGTCATAGTCACGCATGACGTGGAGTTCGTGGCGGAATGCAACCCCCGCGTGGTCCTCATGCGCGAAGGCAAAATTGTGGCTGACGGCGAAGGCAAAGAAATCCTCACGAACCCAGAAGTTCTGGAGCAGTCTTCAATTGTGCTCCCGCAGATAGCTCAGGTTTTCATGCACCTACAGGTGCCTAGTTTGCCCAAGAACGTCATAGACATTTACGAAGCCAAGGCGCTGCTGCTTAGAGCGCTGGAGAAGAGGCGACTGCCATGAGCGTCTTCGACGGGTTAAAGTTCCGCAAAGTCTACTCGCCCATCCACAACCTGGACCCAAGGATGAAGTTCGTCTACGTCTGCGGCGTGTTCGCAGCAGCCATCCTCTTCGGCACCGTAATGCCGCTTGCCGTGCTTTTCCTGATGCAGGTTCCGTTTGTGCTGTTGGCGCGTGTGCAGAAGCAGTGGCTGAGGTCGCTTCGCGGTGCGCTTTTCCTCGCGGCTTTCATTTTCTTCATAAACGTAGGCACCACATACTTCACGAACGGCTACGTGCTGACGGCGGTTAGCGTGGAAAACGCGTTTGCCATGACGTTGCGGTTCGTGGTGCTTGTGGAGTCCTTCTCGGTCTTTTTCTTGACGACTTCGCCTGACCACTTGGGGTTGGCGCTGGAGCAGTCAAAAGTGCCCTATGAGTTCTCATTTGCCTTCACAACCGCCGTCAGGTTTGTGCCTGTGCTGGCGGAGGAAGCGCAAACTATCATGGACGCGCAGAAAGCCCGAGGTTTGGAGTTGGAGAAGGGCAATTTCCTGAAGCGGATACGCAACTACGTTCCCGTGCTCATACCGCTGATTGTCAGCGCCATCAGGCGGAGTTTGGAGCTTGCGGAAGCCATGGAGTCGCGTGCGTGGGGCGCCACCAAGAAACGCACTAACCTGTACGCGTTGAAACTGCACAAAGGAGATTTTGCTCTGTTGGCTTTGACTGTTGGGCTGTTGGCGCTGACGGTTTACGCGTACTTGTATGTGCATGTGCCTTCGGTGAGCCATCTTTTGGGTTTCGTTTAAGTGCCAGTTGAGGCTCTTGGAAGGGTTTTTGGAAAAGTTATATTAACTTACAAATTGAACTCTGGATGTAATGAAAACAAAGTGGCTAACAGTCTATCTGGTTTCTATGCTGCTTGTTTCAGCTGCATTTAGCCACAGCCTTATGGACACCTCTGCCCAGGAGACTTCGCCAGACGTCTACTTCGGCGTTTACATAGCCTACGGTAGCGTCCCACAAGCCGAAGCACTCATGGACCGCGTCAGCGCTTTCACAAATCTCTTCGTGATTGGAACAACATCAATAGCTTACACGTTCAACGTGAATAAAACCTTCCAATATGCCTACGACAAGGGTTTGTACTTCATGAGTCTGATAGCGTCTCTGAGTCCAGACTGGTACAAATTTGCCAATGACACGTGGGGAACACACGTACAGGGTTTCTATGCTCTGGATGAACCGGGGGAAATGCGCTAGACAACCCATCCATGTCGACCGTGGGATGGAACAGCTCCACCGCGCCCATGAGCTCTTCTGAAGCAGCAAGCGTATTTGAAAACACCATAGGCGGCAAACTCAACAATACAAGGAAAGCTAGATTTAGCCTGATGAGTTATCCCCTGTTCACGACTGACTACGGGCTTTATTGGTTTGATTACAAGGCAGGTTACGACGGGCTCTTTGCAGAATTTGTGGCAAACTACAGCCGACAGATGACAATTGCTCTTGTCAGAGGCGCTGCCACCGTTCAGAATAAGGAGTGGGGAGTTATGATCCACTGGAGGTATGATGCGCCGCCATACTTGGAGTCGCGCGAAGACCTGTATAACGACCTGATTTATGCTTACAATGCTGGGGCAAAGTACATAGTGATTTACGATGCAAACAAAGACTGGACGCAAGATATTCTGCAGCCAGAACACATCCAAGCGATGCAGCAGTTCTGGGAATACGTCCAGAACAACCCTCGCCAGAGTCACACAGTTGGCGAACGTGCAGCTCTGGTTTTGCCAGACGCCTATGGATGCGGTTTTCGATGGCCAGGCGAAAAGATTTGGGGGATATGGCCTCAGGATGAAACCTCTGATATAATAAACGCTGCCATCGG
The DNA here is from genome assembly GCA_963806385.1 of Candidatus Bathyarchaeota archaeon. GTDB lineage: Archaea > Thermoproteota > Bathyarchaeia > Bathyarchaeales > Bathycorpusculaceae > JADGNF01. Next base: position 17,830 of record CAWDXS010000004.1, read on the forward strand.
GCGTCAGCTGGAAGTATATGGCGATAGACTTGACGTAATTTACGATGACGGATTAACTCCAGGCAACAATTACGGATACAGCCAGCTTCTTTACTGGGACGACCCAAGTCTGCAGCCGACGCCCTCTCCTTCGCCGACGACGTCGCCAACTCCAACGCCGACGCCAACTCCAACCCCAACACTCACGCCTACTCCTACGCCATCGCCGAGCCCCTCACCTTCACCAACCCCGACCCCAACGCCATCCCCTTCGCCTTTACCTACGGAACAGCCTACAGCTTCTCCAGACTCATTTACGCCTTTTATGCCTATGAGCTACGTGTACGCAATAGCAGTTGGAGCCACACTTTTAGTAGTTGCAGCAGGCGTGTTTTTGGCAAAGAAGAGACGGAATCACGCAAAAACATAGGAGATTCGCACGCAACAAGGGCGAATATTTGGGTAATTTAAGCATCTGAAGAATTATGGAGAAAACTGGCTTTTTCTTCTGTTGAACATTTTTTGCTCATGAGTAGTCTTTGGGTTTCGGAATCTCCATGGAGAGAGGTTTGTTGGTGTTTCTGAAAATTTCGGTTAGCAAATTTATTTTATTGGTTTAAAGCAAATCTTATTAATTGAACATTGCACAGTAGGAAACAATGAAACAAAAGGGCTTCTGTGTTTTCCTAGTTTCTCTGTTGCTGGCTACCGCTTTCCTAAATCTGGGTCTGTCACTCCCCCATGCTGTAGCGGATTCGCCGCCAGATGTTTACGTGGGTGTCGATTTGGCTTACGGAGACGTGGCAGACGCGAAGGCACTGATAGACCATGTCAGTTCATATAGTAACCTCATCATTATTGGCACTTCCAAAATCACTAACAATGTTGCGAAGCTGAACGAGACGCTTCAGTACGCGTACGATAAAGGCTTGTCATTCATAAGCTTGACTCCTGACCTGCGTTTTGGCAACAGAACAGAATGGTTCCAATGGTTTAATTACGCCAAAAACACATGGGGAAACCGCCTGCTTGGGTTTTACGTTTTCGATGAAATAGGCGGAAAGCAACTGGACCAAAATCAAACCTTCATTACCAGTGCTAGCGACTATGTTGATGCCGCTAACCAGTTTGAGAACATGGTTGGCAACAGTTTGATGTCCATCGTAACAAAGACTTTTAACTCAACCTACTTCCCGATTTTCAGTTCGGACTATGCCCTCTACTGGTTCGACTACAAAGCGGGATACGACGTTATCTTCGCAGAACTCGGCTGGAACTACAGCCAGCAACTGAACATTGCCCTTGACAGAGGCGCGGCAACCATGGAGAACAAAGACTGGGGCGCCATGATTTTGTGGAAATACACCGTTCCGCCTTACATTGAATCCGGCGGAGATTTATATAATGACTTGGTTTTAGCATACAATAACGGAGCAAAATACATCGCAGTATTCGATGCGAATGAAGGTTGGACGAGCGGGATTTTGCAGACGGAGCACTTTCAGGCGCTGCAGATGTTTTGGCACGATATCCAAAGCAATTCTGGAGTGAACCGCCAAAGCGATAGAACCGCTTACGTGTTGCCTAACGGTTTCGGGTTTGGTTTCAGAGGACCAGACGACAAGATTTGGGGTTTATGGGAAGCAAGCGATTTTGGCGATTTGCCACATGACCTAAGCGTAAGTGTCTACGACATGTTAAACACATATGGAACTAGTTTGGACTTAGTTTATGATGACGGCCTGCAGCCCAGTAGCATAAACGGATATAGCCAAGTAATTTATTGGAACGCCATAGACGTTGCACCTCCGACTTTTCCCACTCCAATACCCACGCCCACCTTATCGCCAACCAACAGCCCATCTTCATATCCAAGTCCAAGTCCACCCCTAACATCCACACCTCCCACGTCTTCACCGTTGCCAACTCCAAGTCCAAACTCCACGCCTTCCCCTACGGAGCAGCCTACATCTTCACCAGAACCGCCGAAAGACCCATGGTCCATAAACTACGTGTATGCATTAGCAATAGGAGTTGTTGCAGCGGTGGTTACCGCCGTCGTGTTTGTGTTCAGAAAAAGACGGTAACCCGGCGAAAAAAAGAAACTTGGGCTTGCACAAAATCTTCAGTGCTCAAACAACCCGAATTCACTGGGGATTCAAGGCGGAGGTTGAGCTCCGACATAAGCAGCTACAATTGTGAAAGCCTCAACATTGTGATTTGCAGTGGATAGGTACATGTTAAATGAGCAGGTTTCTCCGCTTTCCAAACTCATGATAGGAGAGGGTATTTCCACTTGAAGTCTTGGAAGCGTGGGAGTGACGTTCGTCACCTCAATTGTGCCGTTATCCCTGTCATACAGCACTGCGTCAAGAGATACTTCAGCCATGGTGGAGTTCGGGTACCCCGCAGACATGTAAGGGGGAAGAGGGTTGCTAGTATCGTAGTCGTTTCTAACGGTAACGTTAATTATAACGCATGGATCCCCTGTGTGAATTTCAGGTGGGTGTGAGCGAGAATCCACTTTTGCATCTTTAAACGGGTAAGAACCATAGCTTGGAATTGCCGATACCAAGAAAATGCTAGTTTCATTATGGTAATGGCTAGTTTTTATGTACTGTGGATTAACAGGTTTAATGTCCGAAGGCGATATATAGCCATCTGGGGAAAAATTGCTCGCCCATAAAGCTGTTAATAAGACGGCAAATGCGACAACGAGGATGACCAAACTCGCTGCTATTTTTAGGCGTGTGCCCAAAGGCATCCCCAGGTTCATTATGTGTTGCATAACCTTTTAAATTTTAAATTACCGAGAGAATTACTGCTTCGTTCCAGTGTCAAGTTTTTTAGTAGGAAGCCGTATTTGACACTAAACTTGCACGGAAAGGAGTTTGGATGGCAGATCGCCCTCGTTTCGGACCCGCAGGAGTCCCGCAAATGTTCAGGTTAATGGGGGCGAAGCTTGCTGATGTGCCGAAACTTCTGCGGACAGAAGAGTTGGACGCCTTTGAGTACGCGGCGGTTAGGTGGGGGCAAGTGCCGCAGATGAAGCAGGAAGACGCTGAAGCCCTCGGCTCAGAAGCCAGAAAAAATGATGTGTTGCTCAGCATGCACGGTTCTTACTTCATTAATCTCTCAGGCGAAAAAGAGGTTGTTGAAGCAAGCAAACGCCGACTGGTCGCGTGCGCCACCGCCGCGGAATGGATGGGTGCCTACGTGGTGGTTTTCCACACTGGATTCTACGGGGCAGCAGGCAAATCGGAGGCTTTCCGAAAAACCGCAGAAGCGTTGCAGGAGGTCGCTAAAACGTTGGAGAATTTGGGGATTAAGAAGGTTAAGCTTGGACCTGAGACCATGGGCAAGCACAGCCAGTTCGGCAGCCTCGACGAAATCCTAGCCCTTTGCCAACAAGTGGAGCGAACCCAACTGGTCATAGACTGGTCGCACCTTCACGCGAGAAGCGGAGGCGGACTCCGAAACGTCAAAGACTTCCGCGACATAGTTGTAAAAGCGGAAGAGAAGTTGGGCACCGAAGCCGTCAGGAACATGCACTGCCACTTCAGCAAAATCGAGTTCACCTACAAAGGCGGAGAAAAACGCCACCACATTCTTGACGAAGCAGGATTTGGACCGGACTTTGAGATGCTGGCAGAAGTCATAGCCGAATTCAACCTGCGCCCAGTCATAATTTGCGAAACAGCCGTGCAAGACGTTGACGCCATGAAAATGCGCAGAATACTCCAAGAAACCACAAAAAAACAGGCTTCTTAGCGAATTACACTTGGGCAACGTGGTCTGGTTCAACAGGCTTCAGATTTGACAAAAGCGTATAGCGTTTAACGTGCAGGTAAACGCCTGACCACGCCATGCCGAACGTGAAACCAAACATCACAGTCTCAACAGGAATACCCAGAACCACGATTCCGAACAGCGTTGACATGTTCCACGAAGTAAGGAACGAGGGAAACGCACTGCTCATGAAAGCGAAGAAAAAGAAGTTCAGCCCCGTGAACAAAACTCCGCCCAAAACCGCGTTCTTGATCAAGTTAGGCTTGCAAGCAGCATCCGCCTCCGCAAAAGAGGTCTTTCCACGTAGAAGAGAAGCCAAAGCGCCGTCCAAATCAAAGCAAACAAGAACCACTCATACACGCCGCCCAGTTCCTCCTCAGCACAACAACACACAACGATAAATCAGTCTATATATAAGTGTGTTATTATTCCAGAGAGCGAACTGAGCACGCAGCTCGACAAACGTCTATTTAAAATTTGGCTCTGGAACTTCTGTGAGCATGGAAACGCTGAAGCCTTCTGACGCTGTGACCATAACCCGAGTTGTGACAACCACGATAACTCAAACCAAGTCAACCCAAAAGAAAAATACTAGTTGCTACAAAAAGGCATCTTAGGTCATACATGTGACTCCAAACAACAATGAATATGCAGATGCAAATAGACTTGATAGCCTATTTGACAAGGCGTTAGTTCTTTTGGGGATTCTTGCAGCCTCAGAATTGGCATATGCACCCTCTTTGCAGATGCTAATAACAGACCAAAACAACATTCAACTTCTACATAAGTTAGTAGAGTTCACATTCCGATTTACCACTGTGCCCTTCATAATTTTGATTCTCTTTTGGATGGTTAAAGAACTATTTTTTAAACAAAAAGCAAACAAGAAAGGAGAGCTGTTCGTGACCTTGTTTTGTTGGGATTTTTGGAGTTACTCTCTCTATGGGTTCCTACTAATCTTGCTCCGTCTAAATACTGGAGTAATTAGAGAAAACTTGTATGCTCATGGGGTGGCTTTCACCTTTGCTATAATACTCATTGCTTTAGTTGGATGGGCTTATAGTAAGACTGGCCCTAATCCGCAATCGCCAATTTACAGCAAAACAACATGGTACAAATATCATGTACTTTACGCGGCCTTTGCTGCTGCCATTCCTTTCTTTATCGTATTCGCATGGTCATTTTCTGTATATGGCTAAGCAAGTATAGCACAAAAAGCCATCACCCGTTAATGTACCAGAACCTAAAATTTCTATGTATAAGGGGGCTATAGACTGCTCCGAGCACAACAGTTCCGTCACTCAGCGGTTGCTGAAACATTAAATTTATTAGTGCTTCCCTCAATGCTTAATGCTAAGGCGACAAGAAATGTCACTCACATCCAAACTCAAAATCGACAACCTCGGCTCACTCGCAACCACCGCATTCTACGGTATAGTCGGCATAGTCTTCCTTGTGCTTCTGGCAATGAGCGGTTTTCCGCCGCACATAGGTTTAATGGGCATAACCAGCCTCATAGCCGCATATGGATTGTTCAGAAAGCGTTCTTGGGCAATTTGGCTCGTCGTCGCCTTGTTCTTCGTCGCCACAACCTTCGCGCTCTACACTCTGTACTTTGTCTTCTCCACAGACATACTGGCAACCGTTGGCATGCTCGCATACGCCATACTGACTTGGATTTTCACAGTTTACGCCATAGCTAAAAGAGAACGCGCAGAACCCTAAACCCGACTAAAACACGTTTTCCCTAAAAAGCCGAACCACAACTTCCTCATCCGCGTCCACAAACTGCACATTCTCAGGAATCTCCACAAACCCATCAGCCCTAGCCAAAGTCGTAATGGCACCTGAAGCCCCAGACTCCACAGCCTCAGCCACAACCCTGCCTGAAGTTTCCTTCCTCAACCTAACCATCACAAAAGTTCGTCTGCCCTTAGCCGCAAACATCCTGCCACCAGCAACAGCCCTGACCATTGCCAACTCCCGCGCAACGCCGCCAGCCATCACCTGGATAACGGGTCTAGCCAGCAGATGAAACATCAACAACGCCGAAGTCGGATGACCAGGAAACGAAAAAACAGGCTTAACGTCGACAAGCGCAACAGTCACAGGTTTCCCAGGCTTCACCGCAACCCCAGAAAAAACCAAACCAGACTTGCCCAAAGAACCAACTGTTTCAGGCATTATGTCTTTGGGACCAACCGAAACCCCACCAGAAGTCACAACCACATCCGCAGAACCCAAAGCCTTCAGCAACGCTTCCCGCAGGACTGCCTTGTCATCAGGCACCACACCCTGATAGACTGGTTTTCCGCCGCTCTCCAGCACAGCCGCGCAAAGGCTGTAAGCGTTGATGTCGTAGATTTTTCCAGGCGGCAACTCTTTCCCAGGCTCAGTCACTTCTGCGCCAGTGGACAGAACCGCAACGGTCGGAACCACGTAGACCTGCACTTTCGCAGCGCCCAAAGCAGCCAAAACACCTGTTTCACGCGAACCCAGCAAAGTGCCAGCTTTAAGCACTGTCTCGCCGTTCTTGATGTCTGAGCCTTTCTTCATCACGTTCTCGCCTTGCGTTACGCTGCTGAAAACCTTAACCTCGCCGTTTTGCCTGTCAGTGTCTTCCACCATCACCACTGCATCTGCACCTTCAGGAATCGGGGCACCAGTTACGATTTCTGCTGTTTCACCCGCTTCAACGCTCAACTGGGGCAGTTCGCCGATGACGACGGAACCGCAGATTCTCAGCTTAACAGGCTGATTCTCCTCAGCGCCGAAAGTGTCCTCTGCCTTAACGGCATAGCCGTCCACGGTTGACCTGTTAAACGGCGGAATATCCAACGTAGAAACCGCATCTTCCGCGAGAACACGTCTGTGCGCTTCCAGCAGCGGAATCTGCTCCGTTCCCAGCGGTTTTGGCTGCAACTTTTCGCTTAACGCTTTTTTGGCTTCTTCAAAAGTCAGCAGTTTCCTAAACATTTCCACTCGACCTTTCGACATCCGAGAACAAATGCACCGTAACGGTTTCGCCTTCCGCTATGCCTTCGCGGTTTTCAGGAACCACCACGAATCCGTTAGCTTTCGTCATGGTGGAAAGTGCTCCTGAACCACGTGCGCTCACAGGCTCAGCCACGAAATCCTCATTTTTCTCGAAGACTTTAACGCGGACAAAGTTTTTTCGCCCAAGCGCAGTGGAAATCTGCCTTGTCATAACCGCTTTAACCGTGCATCTCTGTTCTTCTCTCGGCAACCCAAGCAACCTGCAGATTAATGGTCTCGCGAAAACCTCAAAGCCCATGATGGCTGCCACAGGGTTTCCTGACAGAACCATAACTGGCTTGCCCTCAAGCATGGCAAGGGCGGTTGGCATGGCTGGTCGCATGGCTATGCCGTGCACGATTATGCCTGGTTTCCCAATCTTGCTGACAGCGTCTGGCACAAGGTCCAAGCCACCCACGCTTGTTCCGCCTGTGGTTATGACTGCATCGGCGATTTTGAGACCTATCTGGATTTTCTCCGCAATCTCATCCACATCATCTTTTGCCAAACCTAAATCCAAGGGTTCAGCATCGAGTTCTTGGCACATGCCGCTGACCATGACGCGGTTGGATTCGAAAATCTGTTTTGCCCCTCGTTCCTTGCCCACTTCAGCCAGTTCGTTTCCCGTGGCGAGGATGGCAATTTTGGGTTTTTCAGTAACTTTGACTTCGCTGTTGCCGAGCGCTGAAATCAGTGCCAGATGGTAAGGTCTCAGACGTGTGCCTGTTTTCACGGCAACTTCGCCTTTTTTGATGTCTTCGCCCTTGCGCGAAACGTTGTCGTACGGTGCCGCTTGAACCCAAACTTCGGTTTTCTCATCACGCTTCTTCGTGTTCTCCAGCATGACGACTGCGTTGGCGCCTTTGGGGATGGGGGTTCCAGTCCAAACCTGCTTGGCTTGCCTATGATTTACGTCATCCAGTTCGTCGCCTTCGGTTAACCTGAAAAGCAGCGGCTTAGCCTGCGATGCGCCTGTGGTGTCTTCGCTTCGGACAGCGAATCCGTCGACTGCTGATTTGTCGAATCTTGGCAGGTCTTCTTTGGCGACTATATCTTCTGCGAGAACGCGGTTGAATGCTTCAGTTAATGGGATAGTGACTTCCCTGCAACGCTGAATCTGCAGCGCATCGAACCATGTTTGCAGGGCTTCGTAGGTGAAGGTTAGTTTTTGGAATCCCTTGAGCTTAGACAAAACGGTTCACACACATGCATTGGCGAGGTTGCATAAAAAGCATATCGCGTTGGCTGCGTGCTGCTGTTGCTTGGAGCAGACTATAGCCCCCTTTATTTACAGTCGCGGAGTTTGCTGAGGCTTCATTTTGGGGGTCGTGCGTTCTTTCAGTTTGGCGGGTTTCTTTGGAGCGGTTGCGCACAATTTGGTTGTACGTGTCTGCATTTGTTTTACTGTCTGCATTGTTTGGGGGGTGCAGGAGGTGGCAATGTAGGACTCAGATTTTCTTTATTATGGGTTTTCTTGTTCTTCCGATAGATGTAGAGCGAGACTCCAGCGGTAATTGATGCGGCAAGAAGTGGGATTACTATTTTGAGGATCTCGAAGAGATCGTTTGCTTTGGGGTTGACTGTGATGCCGTATGTTTGAATGATTCTTTCTCCGACAGCTCCTTGAACTCGAAGCGTTACGGTGAAGTTGCCAGGTTCGCTGAAGGTGTGAGTTGTCGTTGCTTCGTTTGTGGTCGTGGTTGTGCCATCGCCAAAATCCCATATGAAGTTGGACGAGCTGTTGTCGGAAGCATAGCTGCTGGGAGCTGCGAAAGTTACAGAATCGCCGGTAGAGGCGCTCATTGACGGGATTAAAGAGGGACTCTGAATAGGTGAAGATGTGGGTGTGCTGGTGGGACTGGATGTAGGCGTTGGAGTAGCTGTGGGAGACGAAGTAGGCGTTTCGGTTGGAGTAGGAGTTGGAGCAACTGTCGGTGATGGAGTAGACGTACTTGTTGGTGTGAGAGTGGGAGCTGGAGTGGGAGTTGCAGATGTCTGGTCATCAAATGGGTGTGAGGAGCTAGCGTTGTAGTTCATGCTGCTATCTCCTCCGTTAGTTAGCCTGAGAAGGTAAGTTCCTGAAAGCGGTGCTATAAACTGGAAGATATGGTTAAAGGTCCAATAAGTGTGGTATGCCAGCGTTTGGTTAGGATAAAAGAGATCAACACTAGAATCATAATCATTTGACGACTTTGTGAGCGAAATCAAGACCCAGTCATTCTGGTTAACATTGGCAATACTATGCCATATTGTACTCTTCGCGTCTACTGTTCCACTAAGTTCGTGGGGAGCCAATTGCCCACTGATTGAGTGTGAGGAGCTGCCGGTGTAGTTCATGCTACTGTCTGCCCCGTTGGTTAGTCTGAGAAGGTAGGTCCCGGATAGTGGTGCACTAAACTGGAAGATATGGTTAAAGGTCCAATAAGTGTGGTATGCCAGCGTTTGGTTAGGATAAAAGAGATCAACACTAGAATCATGGTAATCTGACGACTTTGTGAGCGAAATTAAGACCAAGTCATTTTGGTTAATATCATATACATAGCGCCACACGGTGCTGTGCCCATGTGTTATGCCATTGACTGGATAAGGCGTTAATTGCCCATTTGCAGAGTATGAAGATATTGAAAAGAAAACCGAAGCTGACAATAAAGCAACAAGCAGAAAGGACAGCTTTTTTTCACGTATTCGCAAACGCAGCCTTCCCCTTTTTCAAACATAGCTATTCAGTTTATATTTAAGACTTTGCAGAACAATTTATTTGGCCGAGGGAAAAAGCTTTAGATTACCCAACGGTTGAATACCTCCTTCAAGAAGGATTGAACGAGAAATGAGTCACCTTGACCTCTTCACTTCACAGATGAACGTTTTCAGCGGGCTGCAGAAGCCCTTCGAAAAGGCACGGTACGTGGTTTTCGGCGTGCCCTTCGACGTTACGAGCACGTACCGCACGGGTGCGCGGTTCATGCCCACCGCTGTCCGCGAAGCATCCTTGAACATTGAGACGTTCAGTTTCCGCGCAGGCATAGACGTAGAAGACCTGCCACTGCACGATGCAGGCGATTTGCACGTTAGCACGGACACAAAGAAAACCGTGGACATGACCAAACTCGTAGTCGCAGACATCCTATCAGCAGGCAAAATTCCCGTCGCCATCGGCGGAGAACACACAATCACCTTGGGCATCCTGAAGGGCTACGGCGAAAAAGCCAAAAAAACAGCCGTCGTCAGCTTCGACGCCCACCTAGACCTGCGCAAAGAATACGCTGGCTTAAAACTCAGCCACACCACCTTCATGCGACTCGTCAACGAAGAAGTTAAACCAGCAAAAATCATCGAAGTCGGCACCCGAAGCGTCTGCAAAGAGGAACTTGCCTACGCCAAAAAGACTGGAGTCGAATTTCTCACAACGCAGCAGATAAAACAGGAAGGGGTAGAAAGCGCCATAGCGCAACTCAAACAGAAACTCACACCATACGAGAACGTCTACCTGTCGGTGGACATGGACGTTGTTGACCCAGCCTTCGCGCCAGCAGTCCAGAACCCCGAGGCAGACGGCATCAGCACCAGCAAACTCCTCGACATCGTGTGCGCCCTCTGCGACAAACGCGTCGTAGGCTTCGACGTCCTTGAAATCGCGCCAGCCTACGACCAGGGAATCTCCGCCATCGCAGCCGCAAAAGTCATGTTTGAAATGCTCAGTCATCTGGAAAAAGCACGGAAAACCTAGGGGCTCTTTAGGCTTTTGCGAGTTTGGCGATGAAGAACCCGTTGCTTCTGTGAATGTGCGGGTAAAGCCGCTGGCACTTCTCCAGCCCGCGCAGCCCAGGCAACCCCATCTTCGGCTGAATCTCAGCCAGCGAGAACTCAGGGTGCCCTTTGAGAAACCGCTCGATAATCATCTCGTTCTCCTCCACCGTCACGCTGCACGTGCTGTACGCTAAGACTCCGCCTGTCTTTACTTTTTCAGCGCAGTTGTTAATCATCTGCCATTGGATTTCAGTCATCTTCTCAATGGATTTTTGCGTGAGTCGCCATTTGGCTGCAGGCAGCTTCGCGAAGACCCCTGTGCTCGTGCATGGTGGGTCCAGAATCACCAAGTCCGCTTCGCCGTTGAAAGGCAGGGAGCAACGGGCATCCGCGATGATGGGTTCAGCTATTTCCACCCACATGCGTCCGACTTCCGTCCACCAGACCCGCATCCTCCGACGGGAATAGTCAATTGAGCAGACTAAGCCCTTGTTCTGCATCAGCTGCGCGAGGTACGTGGTTTTGGCGCCTGGAGCAGCGCAGACATCCAGCACCGTCATGTCGGGTTTTGGGTCGGCGGCTTCAGCGGCGAAACAGCTGGCTTTGTCCTGCACGTAGAATAAGCCGAGCCTGAAAGCGTCTGTGCGAGTCAGAGGATTCTTGGAGCTTATGACTTTGTAAGTGTGCTTGAGAGGCTCAACCTTCTCCACCTTGATGCTCTGTGCCGCCAGCTTCTCTTGGATTTCCTCTGCTGAGCCCCGCAGAGTGTTCAGCCGTATGCAGGTTTCAGGCGGCTTCATGTTGCCTTCCAAGAACGCGATGGCTTCTGCCCTGCCAAAAAGGTCGATGCAGTACTTCACGAACCATGTTGGATGAAATGTCTGCAGCGCCACTTTTTCCTCTTCCTTCGCCGCCTCCAACACAGGCTCAATCTTACCTGTGAGCAGAAAACCCAGAAAAGGCTCCACTTCCCGCAGGGTTTCCCAGCCCAGAATTGCCCTGCCCAGTTTGGCGATGTGTTCTGCCTCTTTCAAGTCGTAACCAGCCCACTTTTTGGTTACGCGTGTTTGGTAAACATAAAGCCTCAGGAAAGCCTGCACTCCCAAGTTGAAGTCGCTGAGCGGTTGGCTTTTTAGCTGGCTGTTGATGAATTTGTCGATGAGATTTCTGCGCCTGACAGTTTCCACCACAAGCCCGTAGCCTAAGCGTATGGCGTCCGCGTCTTTTACGCCCAGTTGCTTGACGGTTCGGTTGAGAGCCATGCGTTCGCTGAGTTTCTGCATTTCTATCCAGCTGAGGGTTTCGATGGCGACTGCCCAAGCATCCTTCAACAATTTCGGTACACGGCATAGAACAATGCGGTGACCCTAATAAGAATTAGACATGCCGCAGGCAGTTTCCTCCGATGGTTTCGCTGAAAACAAGCGGAAAAACGGGGACTATTCATAAGCCACTAAAAGGTTTTAGTCTAGTCTACCCTCTTCATTAGAAGACAACCAAGGTTAAGAATCAGGATGCCCCAGCAGAAAAGCTTATTCGACTTCGACGCACCGCCAAAAAAACCAGTGGAAGAAGCAGCGAAAGCGCCTCCGCCAGCTCAACCAGCAGCGGAGCCAGAGAAAAAAGCGCAAAAGCGGCACGCTTATCCGCCAAGGGCACCTGACAACCTGCCAGCCTCATATTTTGTTTCCGCAACCTACGATGGTCGCCAGAAGAAAGCGGTCGTCAAACTTTACGAGCCCGTTTCGGGCAGGCTGTACTTCTGGTATGATAACACTGGACACAAACCCTACTGCCTCACTAATCTTTCGCAGCAGGAACTGAACAAGATGGAGCGCGTCGTCCACCATGAAGGTTTTGACCACTGTGAAAGCATGCAGTTGTTCGACCCGCTGGCAGACAAAAAAATCACGGTCACCAAAATCGTCACCAACGACCCCCTCGCCATAGGCGGCAAACCGCAGGGCAGCATCCGCGACATCATCCCCGAAGACTACCCGCACATGCGAGGTGCCGCGCTGAAACCTGGAGACGTCAAGGTGTGGGAAGCCAAAATCAAGTACTACCAGAGCTACATCTACGACACGCGGTATCTGCCAGGCATGATTTACGCCGTCAAAGATGGCAGTCTTGTGCCCTGCGTTTTGGAGGAAGCAGAAAAAACCATCGCCAAGCTTAAGGGCATTTTCAAGGACGCCACGGCTGAGGAACTTGAATATGTGGAAGAGTGGGCAAGGCTCATCGAGTACCCCGCACCCAAATTCCGCCGCGCAGCCATAGACATAGAAGTCTACGCTCCACTGTCCACACGCGTGCCCGACCCGCGGGAGGCGGTTTATCCCGTGGTCTGCTGCAGCCTCTACGCGTCAGACGACCAGAAAAAAGTCCTCATCCTCAAGCGCCTAGGCGTCCGCGAAGGCAACGCCCACCTGCCAGCAGGCGTGGAACTGGAGTACTTTGATACGGAGGAGCAGCTGCTCAGAGCCATCTTCGACCTACTCTGGGAGTACCCTTTCATCTTAACGTTCAACGGGGACGACTTCGACCTCCGCTACATGGTGCACCGCGCCATGAACCTGGGCATGCAGAGGCACGAGATTCCGATAGAAATCGGTCGCCGAAATTGCCTGCTCAGGTACGGCATCCACCTTGACCTGTACAAGTTCTTCTTTAACCGAGCCATACAGATTTACGCTTTCAGCAACCGCTACCGCGACGTCACGCTGGACGATGTGGGCAAAGGCGTCATCGGGCTGGAAAAAATCAAGTACGACAAAACCTTCGGTGAGATGAGTTACACCGAGCTGGCAAATTACTGCCTGCGGGACTCGGAAATCGCCTACAAGCTGACCGACTTCGAGGATGAACTTGCCATGAAACTGATCCTTGTCCTGGCGCGCATTAGCAGCATGCCGATGGAGGACGTCAGCCGTCAGGGCGTCAGCCGATGGATACGGAACTTCATGCACCGCGAACACAGGCACAAGAACATGCTTATCCCAAACGCCGAAGACATACTCGCGATCAAAGGTCAGACCGCGACTAAAGCTATCATTAAAGGCAAAAAGTACCAGGGCGCCATCGTCGTCGAGCCTACCCCAGGTGTGCACTTCAACGTTGCGGTCATGGATTTCCCCAGCCTGTACCCATCCATAATTAAGGTTTGGAACCTCGGCTACCAGTCAATTCTCTGTCCACACCCAGAATGCAGGAGCAACTTGATACCGAACACGCCGCATTGGGTCTGCACGAGAAAACGCGCCATGGAAAGCCTCCTCATAGGCTCACTGCGTGACCTGCGAGTTTCGTGGTACAAGTCACGCGCCAAAGACAAAACCCTCCCTCCTGAACAGCGAAGTTGGTACAACGTCGCCCAGGGCGCTTTGAAGGTCATTTTGAACGCCAGCTACGGCGTGTTCGGCGCCGAAAGCTTCGACCTCTACTGCCCACCAGTCGCGGAAGCCACGGCAGCCATCGGCAGGTTCTCCATCACGAAGATACTGGGCAGAGCTGAAACGCTGGGCATTCAGGTTCTCTATGGCGATACGGACAGCCTGTTCCTCAAAAACCCCTCCAAAGAACAAGTCACTGACTTGGCGCACTGGACCGAGCATGAGTTGAAGATGAGCATAGACGTGGACAAGGTTTACCGCTACGCCGTTTTCAGCAGCCGCAAAAAAAACTATCTGGGCGTCCTCGAAGACGGCTCCGTGGACGTGAAGGGCTTGACGGGGAAGAAGAAGCATATTCCAGTGTTCATAAAAAACGCGTTCAACCAGATGAAAGAACGGCTTGCCCAAGTGAAGAGCCCAGCGGAGTTCGAGAAGGCGAAAAAAGACATAGCCGACATCGTCCGCGAACGATACATGACACTCAAGCGCAGAGAATGGGCAGACATGAGCGAACTCGCCTTCAGCGTAGTACTTGGAGAAGAGTTGGATCATTACACGAAAACGACTCCGCAGCACGTGAAAGCCGCAAAAATCCTGCAGCAAAGCGGGGTTGAGCTTCGCGCAGGCGACCTGATTCGCTTTGTAAAAACCACATCACCACCAAGTGCCAAGTCACTAAAAACGGATCTTCATGTGAAGCCTGTGGAGTTGGCGACGAAAAATGAGGTGGACGTGGACAAGTACGTGGCTTACTTGCACTCAACGTTCGACCAGGTTTTGGACGCTTTGGGCTTGAGTTTCGATGAAATTATCGGGTTGACGAAGCTTGAAAGGTTTCTAGCGTAGTCGGGTTACTCGTAGTATTCTGTTGGGTCGACTATGCCTGTTTCTTTGAAGGCTTTTTTGCGGTTTACGCAGGATTCGCATTTTCCGCAGTGCTTCTCCCCGTCCAAGTAGCAGCTCCATGTGAGTTGAAAGGGAACGCCAAGTTCTTCGCCTACCTTTATGAGCTCTGACTTGGGGATGCTGCTGAATGGCGCTGAGATTTGGATGTCCATTTCCGTGCCCATGCGGGCTGTCTGCTCAAAGGATTTGTAGAATTCTTCTCGGCAGTCGGGGTAGAATTTCGCGTCTGAACTGTGTGCGCCATAGAAGATTTTCCCTGCGCCGATGGATGCGGCGTAGGATACGGCAACTGAGAGGAAGATGGCGTTTCGGAAGGGAACCACGATGGGTTGGCTGAAGGCTGAGGTTAACGCGATGTTTTTGTCGCAGAGTGAGGTGACGCCCATGAAGATGTCTTTTAGGTTGCTCATGTCTATGACTTTGATGGGCGCGCCGAGACGTGCGGCTATTAGTTTTGCTTGGTTGGTTTCTTTTTCGGCGATTTGCCCATATTTGAAGGATATGCAGTGGATGTTGTATCCTTGTTTCTTCGCCCAGTAAGCTACCACTGTTGAGTCTGGTCCTCCGCTGAGCACTACGATGCATTTTCTGTTTTCTGGCATGCTAATACTTCCACCATTTGAATCTGAGGTCGATAGCCTTGAAAATTAAGGCTCCAAGGAAGTTTACTGCCTGCTCGGCAATGAGCAGGTAGACAAATGTTTCTATTACGGGTAAACCCAAAAGCTGGTTGAGCATCCAAGTCAAAGCTACAGGAACAATGAGTGCGATAACCGCCCCAGCAACGAAGTAGTTCCCGTTGAATTTTCTTGCAACAAGGTAACCAGCGATTCCCGCAAGCAGGCTCACGATGGGCATGAAAACCAAGTCGTATACTCCAAATGGGCTGAAAATGTTCGCTGCAACCACTCCGATGGCATAGCCTATGCTTAAAACCCATTTTTTGCCTATGGCTGGCCTTAGAACACCTGCAATTCTGAACTGCAATGCAAGGAAAGACAAGGGAATATTCACGTATACTAATGCTGCGTATAGGGCAGCGAAAACGCTTATTAGCGCTACATCTTTAGTTTTGATTTTATATTTCACGTTTTTTCCTCCGACGCCGGGGTTTCTTTTGCGGCGGAACGGGTGGAGGCCCACTTACCCGCCGACAAATCAATGCACATGCAAGTGGCGTATTAAAACCTATTGAGCCAGCAGTGCCTGCATGATTGTTGCAAAAACGTCAGTGCGGGACTTAGAAGAACTGCGCCAAAACTGCAAGCGCCGTGAAAACCGCCACAATCAGCGAGATTACTGCAACTACCTGTCGCTCCGTCAACGGCCTGTGATAAGTTAGCAGCGTGACCAAGCTGCGCCGGTGGTCGGCCACGAGTTTGCTTCCGTCAAACGCGACGCTTGCCTTCTTCCGCACGAAGAAAACCGTCAACAGTATCAGGACTGAGTTGAAGACGTAGGGGAGAATGGAGATGAGCAGGCTCGATTTGAGGTCTGTGACCACTGCGAAAGAGGCTACCGTCAGTCCGATGGCGAAGGAACCTGTGTTGCCAACAAAAATTTTGCCCTTCACGTTCAAGGCGGCGAGGACCAGCCAGAAGATTAGTGGTCCAATCATGAGGATTTGGGAATCAGAAGGTGACAGTGCCGTGAGTCCAATTAGGATTATGGCGGGGCATACTGTTTCTAAGCCGTTCAGTCCTCCAAGCATGTTTATGGTGTTGGTGACTACCATGACGATTACGGGGATTACCAGGAAGTAGTACCATTGGCCAAAGGAGATTGTGCCTATGATTGGCAGGAACATAGATGTGCGAACGCCCATGTTAGTGACTGCGTTGTAGGGGTTGGCAATGGCGTAGTACATGAGGGGCAGCGCCGCGATTAAGGGCATGAAGGCTTTGTAGCGCCACTTGAGGTCTATCCAGTCATCAAGCATGCCCATGAAACCGCCGAAAAGGATGCACACGGCTAAAGTCAGCGGCGCTGAAACACCGTTGTTGGCATTAACTAATCCAGAGAAATAAACAAGGAAAAGGTAGACTGTGGCGAATAAGACGTAGAGTACGCCTAGACCGTTTGGGATGAGCGGTTTGCCTGTTTTGTGTTGGTCGGGGACTCGCGGGAACACTATCTGTGCCTCATTGCCGCTTAGCCTGTGGGTGCGGTGGCGTTCATGTCTGCGTAGTACGTTTGCCAGTCAACCTTATAGAGGCATACCAGCGGTATAAGTGTGCCATATTGCTGTGCTGCCGTGGTCGGGTCCAGTTCCAGGCCCTCAAAGTGTCCGCCGTGAGTATCGTCTAGGAAGTACTTCGGTTGAATGCCTGTCTGGTCTGATTGGATACCATACTTGGTTGCGTATTCCTGCTTAGCCCATGTCATCAGCTTATATATTGTTGAGTTCTCGCCCATCAGATTAGGAGTAGCTTCACCTGAATCCACTTGTCCGTTATTGTTTGCGTCGTTCCAGTCGATTCCTAGGTCCGATTTCCAAATGGTACCTCGTTAACCCATGATGAATTAGCATCCATGTAGCCTTGCTGTATGAGTCTGTCTTTTGCTCCGCCAGAAATTCTTGCCATCCAAGCATATTTGCCTTCGTCGCCGAAGTTAGCGTATGTGACGTACACGGTCTGTTGACCAGTCGACTGGTCCGTAGTAGATGCTACCCGAAGCGTTACGTACACGAGCACGTAAGAGACGTTGTAGTTTTGCAGCATCTTCAGCGATTGCGTTTCATTAGCCATGAAGCTGAAGCCCACATTTTCTATCTGCGTGCCATTCACGGTTGTGTTATCGCAAAGTGTTGTGACGTTACCCAGATAGCCAAGCCAGTTACCGTAGTCCCACCAGCTGCTGACAACAGTGGTTGAATTGAGATTGGTCCGGGTCCAAGCTAACGCGTTCAGCCACTGCGGTATCGGCTGGTTGGGCACTATAGGAAGACTTGCAGCCGTGATGGTTATCGGCGCATAAACGGACCCGTAGACTCTGGGCTCGCCACCAGTCTGAGGAGAAAACGCAAAGGTTGACACCAAGAGACCGAACACTATGAGTATGGCTATCACGCTGTATTCTCTGCCGACCTTTCGGAGACCACGCCTAGATTTCGCTGCAACGCTAGTGCCTGCTTCAGCCAGCAGAGTGTAGAACGGCTTCAGCATGCCGAGAATTCCAACTGAAGCCAACAGAGCAAACGCCGGAGCCAGCAGAATGAGCAGACGCACCATAGAGCTTGCGAAGTAAAGGCTTGTTACGCCAAAAACCACCAGAAACACGTTCCTGTTGGTTGGATTCTTCAGGGCAAAGTACGTCCCAACCAGGAAGAACAGTATCACAATGCCCAACTCATAATATACGGAAGCCCACGCAGTTATCCTGTGCTCAGCTACCGATTCTATGAGAGGCTGGCTGGAGCGTGCAAACGGATCCAGCACCGAAGCGAACTTCCCAGCGATAGATGTTATGTCGCCGAAGCGCCATACAAAAACGAAACCTGCAACTAAAACAACTAAAAATGCCACAGCCATCAGAGTTTTAGTTCTTGCAGAAATTTTAGCACGAACAACCTCCGCAACGCAAAGCAACGCAAACACGCCTGCTACTGGCAAAACTACGCCTGTTGTGAGATAGTTCGGTGAAAGGAAAGGAACCGCTATGGTTATGAAAAGCCCTAGACCGAAGGTGATGCTGTAAGACAGCAGGAGCCTCTGGCTATATCTCCTTATCATGACCAAGATGAATACGAACAGGACAGCCAATCCTATCAGGAAATAGGCAGCGCCCCAGCCTGCGCTGAAATAGGCTAGCGCGAATGCTGCACCCACTGAGTAAAGCGACATTGACCGCAGCGACCGGTGCTGGTCAATCGCCCTCAGAAACAGGAATATGAACGCCAAAAGACCAATTACACCAACAGTCTCTGTGTCGAAGAAGCCGAGAGAAGACCTCTGAATGACAGATGGACTAAATGCCAGCATCATTGCTGACAGCAAACCAACCACTTTGCCACCCATGTCTTTTCCAATGAAGTAGAGTATGAAAACCGCAATCGTGCCCAGCAGTGGAGCTATGAGAGCAGCAAAAGACATTAAGTCTATGTTTACGCCTAAGGCGGTAACTGCTTCGTAGAATATTGCCGTAGTCATCGGCAAAGAAGGCAACACGCTGCCCATATCTAATCCCGCTGGATAAAACTGTTGATAATTTGTCCATGGGGTAGGCAACCAAAGAGACAGCAAACCGTTCTGCACCATGTGATTTGTTGCAGAATACTGGTAGTATGGGTCAAATTCGTTGAGGCGCAAAGAGCCTGAGGGTATTTCCCAGCGTATAGGCATAACACGAACCGTGAAAGCAATGAACAATATCAGAAGTAAGGCTGAATAAGTTATTATTGCTCCGTGACTAACCGTGAAACGCGTTTTTCCGAAGCCCTTGAGGCCCTTTGACAGTGTCTCCTTGATCCCCATTTATGCCATCTCTTCACAGTGAATGATTACTCAGTTTATTATTTTTTTGGGTAATTACTGGGTTATATCGCTTTGTCAGTCATATATTCCTTTCCGAGAATCCAACATTTTGCAGAAACCATGATTACATGGTAGATTTTTCTGCGCTTACAATAACCCATGGACTCCACCTTGGAATCCGCCTTAATCCAAACACCCTTTCCAAGCCAGATAAAAAAGGCACCAGCAAACTGTCAGACATTCTTCCAAAAGGCAACCAGCTGTAACCCATTTTTTCTGTCACTGCAAACCCTGTTTTGCGCAGAGACTGCGAAACTTTTTCGTAAGAATGCAAGTAGGATTTTCCTCGGAGTCCTCTCAGCTTCGCTTTCAAACTGGACTGATTGCCGAACGAAAGCACAACCAGAGACTCAGACCGCAAAATTCGACTGCATTCAGCTAAAGCTTCATCCACCTCAGGAATGTAGTCCAACACTTCAATAATGAAAACAGCGTCAAACATGTGACTTCGCAATGGAATTTTCCGCGCATCCGCCTGAATCACATTCACGTTTCGATTCTTCAGTTTCAGCCGTTTCAGACTGTAAGAATCGATGTCTATGCCTATGACTGTGGCTCTGCTGGCTTCTGCAAGCAGCGAAAACCTTCCTGCCTCCGCCCCCACGTCGATGACGAGATTCAGCTTGGAGAGGTCGAGGGACTTGACGATGAAGTCGGTTTCTAAGCGCGTCAAGTACTTGCCCATTCGGGTTTTGGCAGCTTTTTCCCAGTGAGTCTCCTCGCTGAGGTTATCGGGCTGATTCCTCAAAAACTCCATCTAACCCTTTCATCTGCTTGATGGTTTGACTTCGACGTCAAGGGGCAGAAGAGACAGTTTCTTGCCGCATTTGGGACATTTCCCGTCGTGCTGATGAAGAATTTCGTCTGGAGGCCGGAGTTCCGGGCCTTCATAAAGAACATGGTTACATCCTTGGCAGATTACACGTTGCGGCATGTTAGTCCCCTTGTAATAACAGAACAGAAGCGCATGTGGAATATTTAATGGTTGCTGCATTTGAGGGGTTCTGCATCTCTTCATTTAAGGTTCATTTCGGCGAGCGGACTCTGGATTTAGTCTTTCAGAAAAACGCGTTTCCCAGAAGAAAAGTGCATAACTAAGCACACACTATTTTAGATGAAAGCCGAATCACAGCCAGTGTGGCCTGCAACGTTTGGATAAGTACACTCTCATCATAACTGAAAAACCCGATGCCGCCAGCAGAATAGCCGTCGCGCTTGATGCCGCGGGAAAACCCCAGAAAGCCGTTGAGAAGGGAGTCCCGTATTATGTGGCGCATCGAGGCGAGAAAATAGTCGTTGTTCCAGCGCTGGGGCACCTGTACACTGTTCTGGGCGAAACGGAACGGCGTGGGCAGTTTCCAGTCTTCAAAGTTAAGTGGGTACCAAGGTACGAGGCGGAACGAGGAGCCAGCCGCATTCGCGTTTGGCTGCAGGCAATTGCGAAACTGGCGAAAGACGCCGACACCCTCATCGACGCGTGTGACTACGACATTGAAGGAAGCATAATCGGCTACTGCATACTCAAATATGCCTGCGGCGGCAGAGAAAACGCGGCGAAGCGCATGAAGTACTCGACGTTGATGGAGGAGGAACTGCAAAAATCCTACGCCAACCTGCTGCCGCATCTGGACTTCGCACTCATTGAGGCTGGGCTTGCGCGGCATGAGGTAGACTGGCTTTACGGCATAAACCTGTCCAGAGCATTGACGTCGGCAGCGAAGAATACAAGCGGACAGTACGCCACGCTCAGCACGGGACGGGTGCAGGGACCCACCCTGAAGTTCCTTGCCCTACGCGAGAAGAGCATAGGCAGCTTCGTTCCCACACCTTATTGGAGCGTAAAAGCCAGAGTCAAAATTGGCAAGGCAGTTTTTGAGGCAGAGCACGAAAAAAAAGTCTTCGAAACCTTGCAGGAAGCCGAAGTCGCAGTCAACGCATGCAAAGGCGGAAAGGGCAAAGTGGAGAAGGGGGAGATGAAAAGGTTTCTGCAGGCGCCACCGTTGCCGTTTGATTTGGGCGCGCTCCAAAGCGAGGCGTACCGCTTCTTCGGCTACACGCCTATGCGCACGTCCAGCGTAGCGCAACGGTTGTATTTGGATGCTTTGATCTCGTATCCGCGGACCAGCAGCCAGAAACTTCCACCCCAGATTGGGTATGAGGGGATTTTGCGGAATTTGGCGAAAATGCGGGAGTACACGAAACTCGCAGGAGAACTATTAGCTAAGCCCGAGCTGAAGCCGACTGAAGGCAAAAAGCAGGACCCAGCACACCCAGCCATCTACCCCACGGGGAAACTGCCTGAGAAACCGCTGGTCGCCGCGGAGAAAAACATCTGGAATTTGGTTGTGAGGCGGTTTATGGCGGTTTTCGGGGAACCAGCCGTACGCCAAGTCGTGGAAGACACCATAAACGTCAACGGAGAAAAATTCTTGCTTGCAGGAAGGCAGACGTTGGAGGAAGGATGGCTCAGCTTCTACCAGCCGTTCGTACGCTTGGGCGATGCGCCTTTGCCTGCGATGGAGAAGGGGCAGGAAATCAACGTGGAAAAAGTCGCTTTGGAAGATAAATTTACGAAGCCGCCGCCGAGATACAACCCCAGCAGCCTCCTCAGAAAAATGGAAAAAGCCGACATCGGCACCAAAGCAACCCGCGCAGGAATACTGCAGACGCTCTATGACCGCAGGTACATCCGCGAAGACCCAATCGAGGTGACTGGCCTCGGCTTCGAAGTCACCGACATCCTCAGAAAGTACTGCCCCTCGGTCGTGTCGGTGGAGTTCACGCGGAAGCTGGAGGAAAAAATGGATGATGCGCAGCAGGGAAAACTTACCAGAGAGCAAATCTTTGCGGAGGCAGTTGAAATCCTGAAGCCCGTGACGGCAAGCCTGAAGGAGAATGAAAAAGCCGTGGGCGAGCAGCTGAGCCGAGCGGTGCAGAAAGCTAAACTGGAAGAGAGAGTAATTGGCGCCTGCCCAACCTGCAAAAACGGAAATCTAGTAATCCTGTATTCAAAGAAAACCCGCAAACGCTTCGCAGGCTGCACCAACTACTTCAACGGCACCTGCAAAACAGCCTTTCCTTTGCCTCAACGGGGTTTTCTGAAGCTTACTGGCAAAACATGTGGGAACTGCGGCTGCCCAACCCTGCTGGTGTGGCTAAAAGGGAAACGTCCATGGAACCTGTGCCTCAACCCTGAATGCCCATCGAAAACAAAGGAGGAAAAGCGTTGAACTGCGGTTGGCTATCTCGTACATTTATTAAGGAAAACAGGACACAATTGGCAAACGTGGGGATCATATGAGTATTGAGACGATAGACCACGTAGTATGCTGCCAGCGCAATAAAGGAAACTATGAGCTTTCCATAATAGCTAGACTCAAAGGCCCTCTTGTTTCCAATGTTCAATACATGGTAAGACTAAAAAACCCTGAAAACTACACTATTGACTACATGGTTACATTAGATGGCTTCAAAGAATTTGGAGAACTGTTTCTAGCTTTGCACGACTTCTGCAGGCTTCCAATTTATGCAAATGAGAAACATGTAGAGAAGCTAAAAGAAATTCTGACCGCTGAAAACATAAAAAAATTCGCGGAGATCATAGAGACTTCCCGACTTGCCAAATAGAACAACGGATGAGACTACTAAATGAATATTGCGTATCTCGGTTGGGGTTCATTAATCTGGAAAGCGGGTAGCCTAAAAACTGCCGGTTTATGGGAAAAAGATGGGCCGCTCATGCCAATTGAATTCGCTCGTATCTCTAACGACAAATCTCTGACCCTTGTTCTCTACCCTGGAGCCCGTGAGGTACAGACGTTATGGGCTAGAGCTATCCCCAAAGATCTTGCGAGTGCGATCCATGATCTTAGGCGGCGTGAAAGAACGAGAAAAGAGAACATAGGGTTTGTTTGTATTCCTGAGGGGATTAAGCACAGCACTGTAATTCCAGATGCGTGTGCTCACATTGAAACGTGGGCAAAACATCAAGAACTTGATGCAGTCGTTTGGACAGACCTTTCTTCCAACTTCAAAAGAGAGACTGGACTGGAATTTAGCCACAACAATGCAGTCAAATATTTACTGTCTTTCAGGAGAACCTTTGATCCAAGCCAAGAACTATGTTCACAGGGCACCAGAGCAAATAGCAACAAACCTTCGAAAAAGGTTAAAAAAAGACCTTAATTGGGAGTAATTGGCAAAAAAAGAGAGGGATTTGCGGGTGATATCTCCACTTTGGTGGGGTTCAAATCCCCCAGTCCACATTGTTCTTGAACTAGAGCTCGCGCTAATGCATGTGAAAAAGATGAAGGAAAAACTAGGCTGATGGATTTTTAAAAATGGATTTAACATTCATAACTCATATTAAATGTTATAGTCAAAGTCATGTATGCAGACAAGTTATGTCAAAATTTTATCGTGTCCACGTGACCCATAACAGAAGAGAAAAAATCAAATGAAAAATCTTCTCAGGAAAGAACAAAAAATTGCTTATTTCTCCATGGAAATTGGGTTAATGACTGAAATTCCCACATACAGTGGAGGTTTGGGAGTTTTGGCAGGTGACACGATAAAATCAAGCGCGGATTTAAAGCTCCCATTAGTTGCTGTAACGCTATTAAGTAGAAGGGGATATTTCAGACAAGAAATCACGGAAGACGGGAAACAGGTAGAGCATCCGGTTGAATGGGAACCATCAAAAATTATGGAGCTGCTACCTGTAGAAACGAAAGTGCAAATTCAAAAAAGAGAAGTAAGGATCAAAGCTTGGCTCTATGAAGTGCAGAGCCTGACAGGAGGAGCAGTTCCCATACTTTTTCTGGACACGGATGTGGATGGTAACTTTCCAGAGGATAAAGAAATCACTTCGTTCTTGTATGGAGGAGATGAAAGATATAGGTTAAAACAGGAAATTGTTTTGGGAATCGGCGGTGCAAGGATGCTCGAGGCGTTAGGCCTCAGCATTAGAAAATATCACATGAACGAGGGGCATTCCAGCCTCCTCACGTTGGAGTTACTGAAAAGATGTGGGATGGACTATGCCAAAGTCAGAGAGCAGTGCATATTTACCACACATACACCTGTGGAATCGGGACATGATAAATATTCCTACGACCTTGTTCAGGAAATAATGGGAGAAATCGTTCCCTTGGAAGTTCTAAAGAAATTTGGCGGGAATGAACAATTGTTAAACATGACTCGCCTCGCATTAAACCTAAGCGAATTTGTCAACGGTGTAACCAAAAAGCATAAAGATGTCTCCAGAACGCTTTTTCCTGGCTATGAAATTCACTCGATAACCAATGGCATTCATTCCTACACCTGGACTTCCGAGGTTTTCAGGGAGTTATACGACAAGTATGTCCCGGGGTGGGCAAATGAGCCAGAGTTGTTGGTGAGAGTGGGCGGAATTCCAGATGAAGAGATTTGGCAGGCTCACATGGAGACAAAAAGGGTGCTAGTTGATTACGTTAACAAATTGACTAATATTGGCATGGATTATTACACCTTGACTTTGGGATTCGCCCGAAGAGCTACGGGATACAAAAGGCCGAGCTTATTGTTTTCGGATCTGGAAAGACTAAAAAAGACTAACAAAAAAGGAAAGATGCAAATTGTTTTTGCCGGAAAAGCTCATCCCAAGGACGAAAATGGTATGCGTTTGATTCAGGAAATTTTTGGCTACATTGAGAAACTGAAGAATGAGATCAAAATTGTTTACTTAGCAGATTATGATATGGAACTCGCGGCTATGTTGATTTCAGGAGTTGATGTTTGGCTAAACACTCCTTTACGACCAATGGAAGCCTCGGGCACAAGTGGAATGAAGGCAGCACACAACGGAGTGATAAATTTCAGCGTCTTAGACGGCTGGTGGATTGAAGGCTGGGTTGAGGGTGTCACAGGCTGGGCAATAGGTTCACATCCAGAGGAGCTGCTACCAACTGATGAGTCTAAGACCAGAGAGTTAGATGATTTGTACAACAAATTGGAATACATTATTGTCCCAATGTTCTATCAGAAAAGAGATTGCTGGATACGGATGATGAAGAATTCAATAGGACAGATCGCTTATTATTTTAATAGCCACAGAATGATGCGGAGATACGTCACTGAAGCTTACCTGTAAACTATACCTCTTTCAACTTGCTGCCCCGTTGGGTTTTGATACCTGCCAAGTCTTGACGTAGCTTACATTTTTGCATTCAATAACATCTTTGGTCATTTTCGCGCTGAAAGCGTTTGGATCGAGCTTATCGTTCTGGAAGATCGTCAATCAACCTGTAAGGTTAACACTTCCTTTTCAAGAACATGCTTAGCTCGACGATTTTCTATGGAAGTTGCGTGAATTCAGTTTATTAGCAATTCTAATCTTGGCTTAGAATTTACGCTTAAATAGTTTTATTAGCTTACTATTTCAACAGTTTTTCACAACTTGATAACAATGAAAATCGAACAAGCAATGATTAAAAGTGTTGTTACCCTACAGGAAGATGTCTCAGCGTACGAGGCTGTAAAACTCATGAATGAGAACAGGATAGGTTGTTTGGTTGTTCTTCAATACGGTCAGGTCGTTGGGATTGTAACTGAAAGAGATATGCTTGAAAGAGTCTTAGAAAAATGCAAGAATCCGAAAGAAACTAAGGTTACAGAAATAATGACAAAACGGGTAATCGTTGGAAAGCCTAGTATGCAACTTGATGAAGCTGCGAAACTCATGTTTGAAAATAGGGTGAAGAAACTACCAATAGTAGACGGAAACCACTTGGTAGGTCTGGTTACATTGACAGACTTGGCTCGTATTGCAAGCCTTGACAAGAATTTGATGGAACTAATTGAAACACGCGAGCGCTTTTTGCAGGTCTGCATGAATGCATGGGACACTACACTCAAAAAGTAAGATGTATCTACGGTTTCGCGACAGCATACAGTGATTAATGAAAGTTTGGGCTTAGGCTTTTTTGTCTGTATCTCTTGCCTTAGCTTAAATGATCAATGTGGACTGCGCATAAAACTCTTAAAAAGGGAATTGCGGGTGACATCTCCACATAGACTACGGTTCAAATCCCTCCCAGTCCATTGTAAGGCAAAACTATGAATGTAAAGCTCTGTCAAACCGAAATTGAACCCACATTTCAGCCTTTAAATAAGGGGGTATAGTTTTTTCTGAGCAACAGAGCAGACCTCAGTGAACTCTATGCAGTTTGGTTCTGTGAAGTCTCTGGCACCCGAAGGGTGAAAGGGGATTTTAGAATTTTTGGGAAAAGTCGTCACCTCTTACAAAAATATTCTAAAAAGCTCGGAAATTGGTTCCAAAAAAACAAATTATTCTTTGTTGGCTTCGTCTTGGGAAGCATAGCAGTTTGGCTGTTTATAGTTGGTAGAAAAAACTTTCTCGCTATTAACTTAATGTTAGTGGCAATTTTAGTGATAATCTTAATCGCTGTCTATCTGCGTAAGCCTTCCCTACTTAAGTTTTAGCTTTTCAACATTTTTCTTTACCAAATAAAACAAAGAAAAGCCTATAGAAATTATAAGGATAATTACCCCTGTTTGCAAGCTTAGTACTGAATAATCATATGGTGAATTAGTAATCAAGGAACCAAAGCATGGACTAATTACGGCTCCAGTTATTACTCCATACCAATATTTTAGGTCTTTTGGATGGTATTTTTTGTCTAAATAACGAAATGCCACAAAAAAGCTATACGCAAGAAAGGGTAAGAAGCACCAACCGAAAACATATAGCCAATTTCCTTTGTCATCACCCACTTGAATAAAAAACACAGTTTTAGGTGGAGGCGGTAGTGGGAGTTCTTCGCCCTTGACGTATTCAAGAATGCTGTCTATCAACCCGCTTGAGTTAGAAATGCCATATGTGTTTTTTGCAATATCCTTGATGTTTTGTATATCGTTTTCTTTCTGAACTGGAGAATAACCACTATGCGTAGCTAGTGCATTTTGCCATTTCTGAACTACAGTTTCAACTAATATCTGAAGAACAGGTTGGGCATAAAGTTCTTTGACTTCTTCAGAATTATTTAATGCCTGAACTAGGTCATGTTCAAAAATCTGTTTTGCATCATGGTTTGCGGCTTCAATATTCCAATGAGAGCTTTCATTATTTGCCTTCATGATGACGCACGGATAAATGACAGAATCAATTGGTAAGCTCTCAATAATTCCTGTGCTATTGTTGCCTAACTCGATGAAAGGGTGACCGTTCAAATAGTACCCTCCTGAACCTTCAGGTGAACCTTCTATGTAAAAGTCTTGGATATTAGGAGAAACTGTGATAGCTGCCCAATTTTCCGATATGTTCCCGCCAAAAACCGCTTCTTCGACTCGGGATTCCACATTTTTGTTTTCAAACGAAGTTCCGTTTGGAGAGAGTATTATCGCAACCCCGAAAGTGGAAGAAATATATGAGGTTATGGAATAAGATTTAGCGTAAAAGTAGAAGTTGTTTCTTGCTGATTGGGTAAAATTAACTATTGATGCATTGTAGCTTTCAATCAGGGTTTTGGCGTATTGTTCCATGTTTTCGGCAGAAACATATTTTGTTTTGTTCTGAAAAACTAGTACGACTGATGATACTATGATAGCAATACAAAGAACAGTGATAAATGCTATAGTGAACTTCCTCGAACGCTTCAAGTTAGTTGACCCTTTTTGTTAATGTATTGTTTTGTTTGGCTTATAGTTTTTCGCGTTTATTGTTCTTGCTTGCATTCTGGATTAGGGTTTTCCATTTGTTTTTGCCTTCGATGCTTATTCCGCAAGCCTCTGAAGGCGTTTTTCCGTTTAGGGCTTCGTGTGGTCTTATGAAGTTATGATAGAGTTGGTAGCCTTGCAGAATCTGTGTTCTTTTCCGTTTTAGCCCACGCATGGTCTTTTCACGGTCTCGGATTTCTCCGTTCATCCTTTCCATTTTATTGTTGTTGTGGACTTTTCCTTTCAGAGTGATTTTGCGTACATGTGTGGTTGCTTTTTCAGTTTCAGAATCTCCGAAAACCTGTTCACACGCTAAAGAGTAGCTTCTTAATCCATCGGTTATGAGGGTTTTCGGTTGTTTCCCCATTAACCGCTTTGCTCGGAAGAACAGCGTTCGAGCGTCATGCTTCTCTTTCGTTTCGGCAACCTCTTGTGCAATCCAAAACCGCGTTTCATCATCCATCATGGAAAAGAGGTACTTCATGTTCCCTCTAACTTTCAGATAGATTTCATCTGCTCTCCATGTATCTCCGACTTTTGGCACTATGCTCTCTGTGTAGTTCTGCATTAAGCGCACATACTTCTTTATCCAGTTTAGGATAGTTCGATATGAGACTTTAACCCCCATTAGTTCTAGTGCTTGGGTTGTGTTTCTGAGTGATTCGCCTGAGAAGTATAGTTGCATTGCTGAGGTTATGGCTTGTGGGTTGTGTTTCATTCGTTCAAATCCGATATTGAAGGTGAAGTATTTGTGGCAGTCTCGGCACTCGTATTTCTGGATGTTTCCGCTTTTGTTTTTGCGTATGCCCTTCTTTTTCAGGTTGCTTGAGCCACAGTAGATGCAGTTGCTCAGGTTCTCAAGTGGTGAGATTCTTGCTACTGCTACCTCTGCTCTCAGTGTTTGAGAGAACTTTATGGCGTAGATGTGCTTGCATTCTACATGGCGATATTTGTTGTCGGGGCACTCGCAAATCCATTCGTTATCAACCTTAGTTACTGCGTATTCGCCGTTTCCGCTTTGCGATAGGACTGTGTAGAAGGTTTCGTCTATGCGTTTGATTTGTCCGTTGTGTTGCGCGATTGTTTGACCGCGTTCTTCTCTGGTGGTTGCCAGTTGTGTTGCCATATTCTTACCCTCTTGTTTACCTATCTTACCTATATGCGTACCTTGCTTATAAATGTTAAGGTAACAACTAAGGCAAGATTAATATAGAACTTTACACCTAATGACACCTATACAGAGGTAATAAATATGGGTGAAATAACATACTTAACCAAAGCCACATCCAAAGGCGAATCCCTCAGAACAACAGTTCCTATGAGCTTAGTCAAACAGTTCGGACTCACCGAAGACGATAAGCTTGACTGGATACTGAAAGCAGAAGGCGGAGAACTAATTATCCACATCAAACCAATAAAGAACCGATAACATCAACGGAGATAATCAAGTGACTATTTGCTTTTCTATGAGGACACCAAACTTCATAGTAACGGGGACTGATGTCTTGGTCAGAGACATTAAGGGCATGGAGCATTTTTATAAAAAGTTTATTGTTAACACTAAAAGGAATTTTGTTATCCTATTCTCAGGTCATTTTGTTTTGTCTGATGCTTCCAAACCAGACCCGCGAAAACTTCTCATTGAAGGAATTAATAAGACGGTTAATAGAAGCGACCCGCTAATTGAGGTATCAAGAAAAGTTTTACAACTCATTGCCAAAACTTATTCGCAAAAAGACACCGTAGACCTACAGATGCAATTTTGCGGATTTGATGGGAATATCCCACGTATATATCTCGTTATGACGAAAGAGAATCCACTCAAAGATTTGAGGAGCTGTCTGACTGGGGCTCAAAGGGTGATGGATTACGCAAGAACTACCGAAGGTCAACGCCAAATTTGTCTCTTGAAGTCATTAATACCTGAGAAAGAGATACTATCACAAAAAGTGAGACAGTTTATGGACAATGTCATCAAATATGAAAATGAGAGAGCTAAGGAAAGTGGAGAAAAGCCGATGACTGGGGGTGGTGTCAATATTGTTACTGTAGACCCAAAAACACTGTTTTGGTCTCAACCGAGATTCGATTCAAAAGACGACCCTTATCAAATTCATTTATCCACCTGAAGGACAAGACCTACCTATTTCTATAATGAGACTGTCGAGTTGTAGAAGTTTCTGTTCCATTTTTTCCTTTCTGTCTTTAATAAAGTAATAGAATAAAACTTCTCCAATGACGAAACCCCAAACTAGGAAGTACATGATGTCAAAACTCTGCAATATGTTAAATTGAAAAACTATGGTCAATATGGATATTGGAAGACCAACAGAACCTACTAAACCAACTTCCATTTCTCTCAACAATGTTTCATATTCAAGTTCAATTCTTGTTTTTCGACAATCCCAAATGCAGGTCTGTCCTTTTTCAGTCACTTAATCACTTTCTTACAGTGACGTAAGCACCAACAAAGACTAGAATAACAGCAATCAAGCGTGCTTGAATGTCAATTAACCCGAAACCGTAGTTTTCAGGTTGTGCTAGTATAAGGAAGCCATAGAGAACAAGGAACAAACCTAGTATGCGACTAAAAATCTGTTGTGTTTTGTCCAACTTTACTCCTCCCGCATCATTTGTTTTCAGACTCTATTCACCTCATTCAGTCTAAAAGGTTTGTGGAAACACATCTGATAGAAAAAATGGGGTTTTGGTGTATGACTGTTTTTTTCGCTTATCTTCCGCTTCGCACTTTGTGTTCTGCAACTTTTTTGCGAACGTTAGACAACTTACCCAACAGAATCAACCTCAAAAGAAAAAAGGGAAGGCAAAACGCCTTCGCCGTTTCCATTTTATCTTAACCCTTAAGAAAATTAGGTTAAGTTCCACACTCGCGCTTTCAACCTGCAAGGGGCACTCAGTCAAAATAGTGTCCCCCAAAAATCACAGGTGACGACTTTTCACATGGAGAACAAAAACATCCAAGTGACGAGAACTTCACAGAACCTGCAGTTTCTATTTATAAGGGGGGTATAGAGGAAAATTCACATCAGAGCACCAGGCAGCAGCCAACGGCAGTCAACAGCAGAAAAGCACAAACCGTAACAGAAAGTAAGGAAAAGTTATCAATTTGCTTCTGCAAACCTGCAAACAACAAAACAAAATATTAGCCACAACCCCACATATTCCCAAGCGTGACCGGAAAGTGGCAAACAAAATTCCCACAGGCAGCAACTGCATCGACAACTACCTAGAAGGCGGAATCCACCCTGAAACCATCACACTAATTTACGGCGAACCAGAAACAGGAAAAACCACCTTAGCGATGCAGTGTGCTGCAAACTGCGCCATACAAGGCCTGAAAACCTTGTTCATCGACTGCGACAACACCTTCTACGCCCAAAGACTCAGCCAAGTTTCCGCTGGAAAATTCGACGAAGTCGCTGAAAAAATAATCCTGATGAAACCCAAAAACTTCGCCGAACAAACAGCCACCGTAGACCACTTGGCAGACTACATCGCAAAAAACTTCGGCCTAGTAGTCATAGACACGCTGAATTCCCTGTACCGCGCACAAGTGGCAGAAACAGCGGGAAAAGGAAAATCCAGCAAAACCTTCACCCTCAACCGCGAACTCAACAGACAAATGGCTGTCATAGCGCAAACCGCCAAAATCCAGCACATCCCCATCGTCGTAACCAGCCAAGTGAAAAGCGTCTTCAACGAAACCTACGTCAGCATAGCACCCGTAGCCACCAGAGTCATGGAGTTCTGGGCAGACACAACCATCGCGCTGAAACCCACCGAAAACCCCACCATCATCGAAGCAGTTCTCAAACAGAACCGCAACACTCAAGAAGCAACATGCTACTTACGAATAACTCAAACCGGCATACACGACTACAAATCCCGCTACTGACGGTAGACAACATGGACATAACCACACTAATCATCCAAGCATTCGAATTCATATTCCCAGCATACTGCGCAAACGGCGCACCAGTGCTTGGCGGAGGTGGAGCCCCAATAGACTCTGGGCGAAAATTCTTTGACGGAAAACCCATCTTCGGCAAAAACAAAACCTTCCGGGGCTTTTTCTTTGGGCTCGGCATCGGTGCAGGGGTTGGTGTGGTGGAGTGCTTGCTCTTTGGTTATCCTTGGCTTTTTGCTGTTTTGACGCCTTTGGGTGCGTTGTTGGGGGATTTGACGGGTGCTTTCTTGAAAAGGCGTTTGGATATTGCGCCTGGTGGGTTGCTTCCGGTTGTTGATCAGGTGGATTTTGTGGTTGGTGCGATTGTGTTTGCGTTGCCTTTGGCGGTGTTGTCTTGGGAGGTGGCTGTGGCTGTGTTGTTGATTACTCCACCTATTCACTTGTTCACGAATTTCTTGGCGTACAAGTTGAAGTTGAAAAAGAATCCTTGGTAGGGTTATGCGCCTACGAGTTTCATGTGGACGAAGTATTCTAGGAATATGTATGCTATGGCTAAAAGTGTTACTCCTATGATCATGGTCATGTATGCTTGTCTTGAGTTGTAGGCGTGTCTGCTGCTTTGGTAGATGGACATGAGTCCGATGAAGCCGACGACGTAGAGTATGGCTGCTACAACGGTGTCGAATATGAATTGTGAACTGATGTCTGGGTATAGGAAGTAGAACCGTTGGCCGTTGTAGAATGCTACGAGCGGCTGGACGATGATGTCGTAAAGTCCTCCTGCGAAGAGGAATACGACTGCGCCGATGACGACTATGGAGACTAGGAAGGTTGAGGGCTTCATTGTGGAGATTCTTCGGAACCACTTGCTGAGCGAGAATGACAGTGATGAGGCTTGTTTTTTGACTTTGTCTGACATGGTTGTTTCCCCGTGTTCAATTTGGTGGTTAGCTACCTCTTTAACCTAGGTTCCTGTTAATGAATTCTTCGCTATCTAACTTAAAAATTCTTTCCAAGAAGCATGAGGTGTTGCTGGAAGGCGGTTTTTGTGGTGGAGGTTTGCAGAAGTAAATTGATAACTTTTGGTTACTTTTGGTTACGGGTTTTGCGGGGCTGTGCGTTTCTGCTGTATGCTGATGGGTTGTGCTCTAGTGCTCGGAGCAGACTATAGCCCCCTTATTTATACTCTTAACAATTGCAGAGGTCCGCATGCTGGAGGTCTCTGCATTCAACTGGCAAATTCGGAGAATGCTCAGGGTTTGTGCAGGGCGGCACATGTTTTGTTCTGCAGTTGCATGCGGGTTCTGTGCAGAAAAGTGGACAGGCAGTAGCTGCGGCTCGTCGAGAAAGATGCTTTACAGTGTTTCTCTGTCTTCATGCACAAGCTTAGCGACGGCGGCGGGCACTATTTTTCCGCAGAGCCTCTTCTGCAGTTGGTCCAGTTTCTCGGCAAGGTCCTTTGATTCTAGTTCCACAGTCGCGTCGCCTCCTTCTCTACATTCAATTGAAAGGAAATCATATAAATTAGAGTTGGTTCGCAGTTTATGATTTTCGCGGTTTTATTGCTTTGAAAACCTTGTCTGCATCTTCGTAGACTTTCAGTTGTTTTTGACTCAGAGGCTGCTCTATCTTTTTAACAAATTCTTTTGCCTTTTCTTAAGGCATCGTCCTTCCGACAATGTCTTCTGAGATTATGTGACCGTGTCTTCTGAAAACCTGCGAAATACCCATTTCTTCAAACCTTTTCTTTTCATAGAGGCATATTCCACACATGTCTGAACCAAATTGTCTGCCTAGTGACGCTTCATATTTCAGCAATTCGTTACCTTTTCCATTATCGATGAAAGTCGCCATTTCGGCGGCGTCCCACACCCCTGTGAATCCAGCTTTTTTCTTCTCGTTAAGCAGCATCTGCAAATTCTCTATAATCGTTTTAGTTTCGGCTTTCCCCTTTTGTATATACCATTCAAAACTCGGCATCAGAGTAAATGCTCCCGTGGGTAGGCTTTCAAGGTCTATGCCATGCTTTTTGAGCGCTGAAACTTCAGAGTCCAACTTTTCTTCACCGACAACATATACCGCCGCGTATCCTCTTGACAAGCCAGCTTTAAAAAACGGAAACGCCATGTCCTGTTTGAAAGATTCACCATTATACAGGGCAAACGCATGGTCTCCCGCAGCCAATTGCTCAGCATACCTCAACGGTCTATTCCCTTTTAGGACACGACTGCGAAATTCACGAATAATGTCTAAAAGCAAATTGCCTCGATAGGCCAGTTTGTACTTTTTTGTTGTATGCTCAAATTCTATGAATCCGACCAGTCTTCTTAGGTGATAACCAAATTTGCCGCGATCACAAGAACCATTAATTCTGCTTAGCAGTTGCGTGAAAGATAAGTCTTCTTCAGCTAAATATTCAATGATTTTCCTGTTTATTGGATGGGACATTGCCTTTTGAATTTCGTTATCCCATTCGTTACTCTCACAGATAGCTATCGCCGTGTACTAATGAGGAATCAGTGCGCTTATATGATTTAGGTGAAGGCTTCTTCACTCGTTTAGAGAACTCACGTGCTGCACTAACACATTTTTGAACAAAGAAATAGGTTTAATTGCTGAAGTTCACGTGGCCCGTAATCAGAGTTGCATGCGTTGCCATTAACGTTCTATTAGCTAGTAAAACTTGTTGGATGCTGCTTCAGACCAAAGTATACTTGTTTTGGGGTAAACCTGAAGTATGGGGCGGTGTAACGATGATAATCGCAAGGACTAAGCCAGCATAGTCTCCAAGAGTTTCAGGGTTTCGTTTGCTTGTCCATTATCAAAGAAGTACCAGTAAGGTTCAAACTGAAGGATTTCTGCTCCTTTGTTTTTGCTGGTTGCTCGCTGAAGCTTTAAGCGTTAGAATCCACTTAGGCTATGTTGTATGCGAGCGAAGGTTGCAGTTGCCACAGTTCAGGGAAAAGCGTACTTTTTCATAGTCAACGAGTTGAAGCGAAGAAACATTCCGTTCATCAGCCTAATTCCAGACGAACCCGTCCCCATGGAGATTAGGGCAGTTATCACCACTGAGAAAGAGAAGCACCTCGTGAAACATGAGAAAGTATTAGTTTACAACGGCGAAACGGAACCAGAAATCATTGGCAGCGAAGTGGTGAAGGTCCTGCAGGGAAAAGAAGCCTACGAAAAACTGGTCATAGGCGTGGACCCAGGTGTAGCTTTCGGAGTGGCAGCCATAGCCGACGGAGCCGTAGTCGACACTGAAAACTGCTTCAGCACCAAAGAAGTTTCAGACAAAATCAACAGCATTTTAAAGACCGTTAACGTATCTGAAACTATGGTTTCTGTGAAAATCGGAAGCGGCGTCCCCGTCTACAAAGAACTCCTGGAAACGCTGGATGAGGCTTTGCCTCCTCAGGTGAAGCTGGAAATCGTCAGCGAGGCAGGAACCAACCATTACACGCGCCATGATTCGCACGTGCGGAGGGTCAGACACATAATCTCCGCCATACGCATAGCTGGAAGAGCAGGCTACATCTACACGCGAGGGAAAACCGTTGAACAAACAAGTTGACAAGGGCAAAACCCTCCTAGTTGATGGCCCCGCCTCCGTCACCGTTGTTTCTGGCAAGGTGGAAGTGTTTGGTTTTCAACCAAAAAACAACAGCAGAATCGTCATCCGTGAAGGAAAACGGTTGCCCTTCGCAGTGGAAGAAACTGCCAATTTCACCATTTCTCTGGGAGGCACTGGAGGCACAGAAGAGGTTGCGGCAAGCACGATTCCGCCTTCGTGGATTGACGCCTTTGACATTTTGCGTAGTCTCCAGAAGAAGCCAGCCGTCGTCATGGTGATTGGGGGCGTTGATTCGGGAAAAACAAGCTTCTGCACCTACCTCATAAACAGGCTAATAAGCGAAAAATGCTCCGTCTCGATTCTAGATGAGGATATGGGGCAATCCGACATCGGTCCGCCCTGCACAATAGCCTATGCCCACGTAACAAAGCCAGTCACGGACCTGTTCAATCTGGAGGGAGAAAACACGTTTTTCGTAGGCGCAACCTCACCTTCCGAAGCCGCAGACATAACGGTGGACGGCACGGCACTCCTGATTTCGGAGATTTTGGGCAGGGACACAGTGGACTTTGTCGTTGTGAACACTGACGGCTGGGCAGAAGGCGAGGAGGCTGTCGAGTTCAAGTCTCGCCTCGCAAGCGCCCTTAAACCTGACGTGATTTTCTGCCTCCAACGCGAAGACGAAGTGCCCTCGTTGTGTGCTGCGTTCGGGGATGCTCTTGGCGAGTTCAGGGAAGAGCGTGCAGAATCCCCTGTGGCTGTCAGGCAGAGGGATAGGGAAAAGCGCAGGAGCCTGCGGGAACTAGGCTACGCCAAATACTTAGCGAACGCGAAAGTGAAGTCTTTCTCTCTGAAACGGCTGAAGGTTAAGGAATGCTGCGGAACCTCCTCGCCAAATTCAAACACAAAAACTGCAGGCGCGGAAAAACCTAAGAAAAGCGCTGCCCTTAGGTTAGGTGAAGAAAAAGGTTTGCTTGTCGGACTGCATGACAACCAGAATAAGTTTTTGGGAATCGGCATCCTGCATGGCGTAGACTATGCGCATCAGATGTTGAAGGTGCGCACTTCCGTGTCAACTGAACCCTCATGCATCGTG
Organism: Candidatus Bathyarchaeota archaeon; assembly: GCA_963806385.1. Classification (GTDB taxonomy): domain Archaea; phylum Thermoproteota; class Bathyarchaeia; order Bathyarchaeales; family Bathycorpusculaceae; genus JADGNF01. The sequence continues at coordinate 54,527 of CAWDXS010000004.1, forward strand.
CTGGGAAAAGTGCGTTTGGACGAGAACCTCCACGAAATTCCGACGCCACCTAGAAAATTGTAGCAAGCGTTTAGTTTTTGAAAAATCCGCGAAGCTCCTGAGCCAGAACCTCATCTTTGCCAGGCAGAACTTTCATGCCTTCACGCACCCACGATGGCAAGAAACCTTTGCAGTAGGCTGTGGCGAAACGGTAGTCCAAGAAGATGATGGCTCCTCTGTCCTCCAGAGTCCTGATGGGTCGCCCCGCCGCCTGCGACGCCTTCTTCATGGCTGGAAGCACGTAGCCGTACTCGCGCCCGAACTTGGGAAAACGCTTCTCGTAATATTCTATTTGCGCTTTGACGCGCGGCGTCGGCTCCGCATAAGGCACGCCAACCACCATGACGGAGTTCATCTGGTTCCCAGGAAAATCCACGCCTTCCGAGGTTCGCCCGCCTTGCACGCCCAAGAAGACGGCGCCGCCTGTGAGGGCGCATTCTTTGAATTCGCCGACCATTTTCTCGTTTGCCTTGGAGCTCATGCCTCTGCGCTCATAGTACAGTGGCTTCTCCAACGTGTTTTCGAGTCCAGCGTTAACTATCGCGTTCAGCACCTCGAAAGAGGCTGCGAAGATTCCTGTGTTCACCGGCGTGTTCCTGACTACTTCGTTTATTCGCCTTACCATGGTCTGGTACATTTCGGGGGTTCGGCTGTCCATGGCGGTGGAAACGCCCAAGCAGACTGCCGAGAAGATGTGTTCCTTCGGGAAAGGCGAAGGCGCAATGTGTTGGATGGTGTTTTCGGGAAGCTTCGTTATCCTCGCGAATGCGCCCAGCGGCTGGAGTGTGCCTGACATGAGGATGTTGGAGTAGGTTGACTGGAAAATTGGCAAAGTAATCTTAGACGGGTCTAACGCGACGATTTCCAGCTTCGCCGTAACCGCGTTCTCTCGCGTGAAGTACTTGCTGATTATGTTTATGAAAGACTCGTCGCCCGCGGTTTCCTGCCATCTCAGGAGGAACTCGCTCATGCCGTGGATGTAGCTGCGCGGGTGCTTGCCTTCCGCCAGCAGATTCTTCTTGATGGCTGTGCCGCTTTCGTTGAGTTCTTGGAAAAAGCTCCGCGGCTGCAGGATGCCGCTTTTGTCCCTGACGACCGAGGTTAGGAACTCTGAAGGTATCTGTTCCTCTTTGCGGACACCTTCTGCCCGTTTCTCGGTTTCGCTGTAGAGCAGTTTTGCGAAGGCTTCGGCGGCTTCGTAGCCGAATTTTTTGGCTTCCAACTCTGCCTGCCTCATAACGAAGAGCGAGAGGCTGCTGCTGGATATGTCGATGGCTGTCTCGGGCAGGTTGTGGGCTTCGTCCACGATGAGGATGATTTTCTGCGGTTGGATGTCCAGGTTTTTGAGGAAGGCGGTTCGGATGTCAGGGTCAAACGCGTACAGGTAGCTCAGCGCCACCACGTTAACGTCGGAGAGGCAGGATTTGATGAGTTCGTACGGGCAGATTCTCTTCTTCTTGCAGACCCGCATAATCTCCGACGACTTGTACGGGTGAGTGGAGATTTGCTGCTGAAGCTGCATGTAATCGTAGGTTTGCTCATCCGCGTTCTTGTAGTAGGGACATTGTCCTTTTGACTTCAGAAGTTCGCAGACTTCCATCAGCGACTTCGCATCATAAGCCTGCCCCGATTCAAACCTGTTCAGGCACATCTCGTTCCGTCCGCGAAGAGAAACCCCCGTCACAGGCTGCTTCTTCGAAATCGCCTTCAGCTCCTCAATCACGCGTTCATGCTGCCTGTGAGTCCGCGCAACGTACAGCACCTTCAACTTCTTTTCCAGTGCAGTCGGCAAGACAGCAGACAATGCGGAGATGGTTTTGCCGAGTCCGTTGCTTCCCTCGATGAGGACACTGCGGCGTTCTTTGACCCCAGTGTAAACGGTGTTTATGAACTGGTCCTGATAAGGTCTGACGCTGGCGTAGGGAAAGTACTGGAGGACTTCTTTGGGCAGCGCAGTCATGGCTTATCCCATTGCCCGCAGGTTGGGCAGTAAGTGTTCACGGGGCACGCATCGCAGAGGGGATGCCTTGCCGTGCAGGTTTTTCTTCCGTGCGCAATCAGCAGCACATGCACGGCTAGATAATCCTCAGGATTGAAGAGTGTTTGAAGGCTCTTGCGGACAGCCTCATAATCGCCCGCCATCGGTGCAAACCCCAGCCGCTTCGACACGCGGTCCACATGCGTATCCACTGGAACAGTGGGCTGCTTGGCGCTGAAAAGCAACACAACATCGGCGGTTTTCGGTCCAACGCCTGGGAACTGCATAAGAGTCTTTCTTGCTTCTTCAAGCGGCAACGACAAGATGGGCTGCAGGGTTCCGCCGTATTCTTCGAGAATAGTACTTGCTGCCTGCCGTATCGCTTTGGCTTTGCTCTTGTACAGTCCAGCGGGCTTGATAGCGTCTTCAATTTGGCTGAGTTCAGCTTTCGCGAGGGCTTCGGGCGTTATTTCGAGTTGCTTCGAGAGCTGTTCGAAGGCTTTTGCGGTGTTTCTGTCCGCGGTGTTCTGCGAGATTATGGTCACTGTCAGCGTTTGGAACGGGTCGTTCTTCGATTTGACCCAGCTGGGCAAGGCTAGAGTCTGCTTAAGTATTCGCAAGATTGTCGCCGCCCTCTGTTCCGTCATGCTGCCTTCGCCTCCGCCGTTTGAAAATGAATAAAGTAGTGAATCCGTCAGGCTATAAATAGCATCTGGAAAAAATGTGGCAACGTAGAATTGGATGTTTTGGAAGAAAAAAATAGAAGCCCGGAACGATTATGCTCGATTAATTTCTGCGTTGGCTGTAAGACAAAATTTCTTTGCAAGCCACAAAACCGTAGGTTCGTTCTCCTTTTCTCGATAGTTTAAACAGACCGCCATCTGTTACCTTTGATAATATCTCGTTCTCTTTCATGTGATGGTCACTGAACGACAATATGCCATTTGTCTTCAAAACTCTATGCAACTCCTCCAAAACGGCATTCGGGTCTGCCAGATCGTGAAAGGCGTCATACAGCAAAACTACGTCTATGCTGTCATCTGGCAATCCAGTATTGCAATCAGAAAGAATTATTTCCACATTCGGCAACTGCTTTTTCACAGCAATTTTCTTAACCATCGCTATAGCAAGCGGATTAATATCTAGCGCATAAATCTTCGCCGACTTTCCAACCAAGTCAGCAACCGCTGGCACATAACCGCCTGGACCACAGCCATAATCAAGCACATGGAAACCTTCTTTTATCCCTACTTCTTTCACAATATCTTTACGCGGTCTGAAGAAATCTCGAATCTTGAACCCAGAGGCCATAAGCCTAAACCACAAGTCAGACATTTCAGTATCCACGTAATCTTATTCCTTGTTTAAGCATACCTGTTATGTTGCTTTTGAGGTCTTCAAAGCATGCACTCAGTCGTTTGGCGTCTTCCTTGGACATGCCTTGCTGTATGAGTTGCTTCTCGAAGGCTTTCCTCGTCTTGCGTACTCTCCTGCCTAGCGTGAGGTACATCCAGCCTAGGTCCAAAGACAGCCTCGCTAAGTAAGGCGATGATTTTATCACTTCAACGACCATTGTGGCTTCACTCATTTCTCAAACCATCCAAAGAGAGGGGAGAGGAGCTACTCCTCTTCCTGATACGTTTTCTCCTGAACTTTTCTGTTGATTCTTTCTCTGATATGCTCGCCTAATTCTTCGCCGTGACCCCATCTGCCTCCGCCAGCGTTCCTGAGCATGTCGCCGAGGCTCGTGAAGGTTCGCATGTACTCCTCTGTCAACTTCACGGCTACCTCTTCAGGCAAGCCACCGTTTTTCAGTTCTTTGTAGTATGCTGCCGCTGCTTTGCCCATGTTTCTTCCTGCCTCTTCAGAAAAAACCGAGGACAGTATGCTCTTAATCATGGCTGGAATTTCGGTAGAGACAACACCAAGGATTTCTTTCACGTTTTCTGCTTCCATTTTTCTATCTTTTCTTTCATCATGTGACACGTTGTTCACCTCATTGAACAATAATGGAGTGGTCACTATAGTTAGGTATTCTGTGCAAAAGTGACCAACCTAGTGGTCAGCCTTGTTCGCCAACTCGTAAGTTGGGACTTTATCTTCCATTTTGAGCAGGATGCCTTGTTCTTGCAGTTTTTTCACTCTCTCCCGCACTATTCGCCTGCTTGCCTTGCCTCGCATTGCAGTCACTTGCCGTGTAATTGCTGAAATGTTCAGGGCTCCTTTCACGGCCAAGGCTTGAATTATGCATCTCGAAATGTCATCTTGGGCGATGCTTCTCTGCTGGAGGTAGTTTTGAGCATTTTTCAGCCTAGCTGCAATTTTCAAAGGCTCACCATACATCCCAATGCCCACTCGCGTCAGCCTCAGCGCAGCGCCCAAACCTTCAAACTCTGGCTTTTCAACTATCAGCTCCTCTAAAAGGTCCAGTCGGTGCAGTATCTGGTCTAGTTTTTTGCCCAGTTCCTCTATGTTCGCGGATTTGTCGCCACCGCTCATGCTGTGTCGTCCCGACATGTCGGAGGTTGTTATCGTTTAGTATTTAAGTCTGCGACCGACTCAATTTATCCGAAAGCCACCGAACAACAAACGTGCACTTGTGGAGAGCGTTTTGTATTTCAAAATTAAAACTGAAACATCTTAATCCCGAAAAGCAAAAAGTATCGGTTGGAGCGATGGCGAAATGAATCTCTCCAAAAAACAGTATGCTGTTTTGCTTCTTGTGGCAGTTTTTTTGGGTTCTTTTCTAGCGGCGTTTTTGGCAATTTTCCTCACTCAGTCGGCTTATTCCACGCCTTCCCAATCCTTGGTTGGGCTTAATGGCATGGATATCATGTTGGGTCCGCCGCCTAATTCCACGGACGTCCGCCTCGATACCACAATCACAATTGACGCGGTGGCTACTGCAGAACTAAACGATTTTCGCGTCACTCCCGAGGTGCCTATCGCAAGCGTAGCCAGCCACACCACGGGGATATTGACGTACGTGAACACGTTCTATCCTGCCAAACTGCTAACTCCTGCCACTTCTTACAATGTGTCGGTGGTAGTCGAGGGTGTGCCAGTGTCATGGAGTTTCACCACAACTTCTCAGCCCTTTAATCCAAGCATCAGTTTTTATCTTGCGACCAACGTGTTATGGATTGCGTTGGCAGCGGCAACTTCAGCAACTACGGTTGTGGGTTTTGCAGTCTGGTACAAGAGGAGAAGAGTGTAAGCGAACTATTGTTGCTGGAAAATTCTCGCGTTAGTCTTGAAGAAACTGAAGACGTCGTGCTGACCAGTTGAGTCTATGAAGTCTTTTTAAGCATTTAACACATACAACCAGCAGGTGACGCACATGGAAAACTGGGACAAGACAATGGAAGCAGCCAAAAGCGGTCGCGCCAAAGTTATTAAAGAAGAATTGTTGGAGAAGGACAGGCGTTTTCTAACCGTGTACGTGGAAGCGAAAAACTGCTGCCTCATCCTGCTGAGCGAAAATGTGGATAAACTAGGCACCTTAGCCATAGCTGTTCCCAAACCCAAGGACCTGCTGGGTCCAGTTTCGTCCTCGGTGCTCGTGGGTGACAATAACGCGATTTCAGCACGCATGTTCGCTGAGTACGTGGCTTCCAAGAAAGGAAAAATCGCCATGGTTTCCGTTTACCTAGAGACGCTGGATGAGATGCAGGCGCAGGCCTACTTCATGCAGCTGCTTGAAAAGGTGATGCAGTCGAAAGCCGAAAGGGAAGCTGAAAAAACATAAACTTGCCGCCCCACCTATAAAGATATGAAACCCACAAAAACACGTGCAGACGCACGGTAATTCACTGCTGTAAGTAGCAGTTGAATGAGGGAAAAAACAGCCTGAAAGCCATAATCACCAAAAAAACCTTACAGAATCACAAAGCCGAAATTCTGATTCTCATAGTTTTCTGTCTGATAAATCTCAGAGTCCTGAACTGGTTTCAACCAGGACACTTCTCGATGGGCGGAGACTTCCGACCACCCATAAACACAACCGCTTTTCTCCAGCACGCGCTGCAATCTTGGAATGAAATAGACTACGGCGTGACCTCAGTGTACACCCCCCGATTGCTTGATCCTTTCATGTCATTTTCAACCGCCTTCCAAACCGTCGGAGCGGACATCGGAACCTCAGAAATGGTGACCATTTACATCATTTACGTTCTCGCGGCGATGTTCATGTACTTTTATGTTAAGCATCTGTTGGATGGCGACGTTGTTGCCGCTTTTGTTGCCTCGCTATTCTTCATCACGAACATCAGTCTAATTACGGACCGTGAAGTGACGGCAATTAACTTAATGGACGTGGCGCTTACTATTCTGCCTTGCCTGTTAGCTTTCACTTTGGGAATAAAAAGAAAATCCATGGGTTTTATGTTGGCTTCGGGTTTCTTGTTCGTTCTCACATACGCGTTTTTCCCTAACGTCCGGGCCTCTATTATGTGTGCAATCAGTTTGGGACTAACTCTGTTTTACATGGCAACCGTTAAAGGTTGGAAATCAACTCTTAACTTGGCGGTCATTCGCAGGTATTCTAGGCTCATTTTAGGATTTGTAATTGCCGCTGCTTTTGCCTCAATTGGCTTGATCGCATTTGTGCTCTCTAACTTCAACGTTTTCTCAGCAACATACAGCCAAACCCCCACTTCGCCAAACGATTTAAACATTTTTTACTTCATAAAACCGCTTGATACGGTGAGACTTATTGCACAATGGGGCTTCTATTCAGGCGAATTTGGCAAGCCATACGTCCCCTACGCAGGAGTCTACCTCAACAACCCGTTGATCATAACGTTGTCATATATTCCGCCAGCGTTAGCCTTTGCAGCCGCATTCATTTCAAAAAACCGCAAAGCCACAACGTTCTTCATAGCAATATCCCTGATTTCTCTTGTTTTAGCTAACGGCGTTGCATCCGCAGCTTTGAACAACGTTCCGTTAATGATGGCTTTCCGCTTGACGTCTAATTGGATTTACTTCGCAGTGTTCGCGTTCAGCATTCTAATCGGCTTAACAATTTCGGCGCTGTACCGCAAGACAGAACGTTTCGGTTGGAAGATGCTGACTTTGCTCTTGACCGCAACTGTGTTTTTTGCCTCAGCCTACCCATTGTTCACAGGGGATGTCGCAAGAAACTGGCTCAACCCAGAAAACAAGGGCGTACAAATCCCGTCATATTTTAGTGAGGTGGAAAAAACGATTTCTCCAAGATACTGGACGCTTGTTTTGCCGCTAAAAAATCCCTACATAGTCTATAACACAACGGAGGGGCTATTTGACGGAGGAAATCCTTACCCCTTAATCTTCTCAAAACCGATTCTGACGGGGATTGGAACAGAATATGTGCAGTCTTCAAGCTCGGCTCTGGTGAATAATGTTTACAGTTTAGTGACGAACGGCACAGACGGCAACGCAACTCTAGAGTACTTGGGTTCAATAGGCATAAAGTATCTTCTAGTGGAAAACGGCATCTTCTACGGCAACTTGACCAGCGCCAACAATCTCAGCCTGCTGAATGAAAAAACAGAACTACAGCCAATTGCCACGTGGGATGAAGCAGCACTTTATGAGAATCCTTACGCACTGGAAAAACTCTACGTCGGCGGCAACGCGCAGTTTTCATGGACTGAAAAGTCTCCCACCGAGTACGAAGCAACCGTAAACTCAGATGTACCTTTCACGCTGGTTTTCTTGGAGAGTTACGATTCAAACTGGATAGCCTCCGTGAACGACAAACCAATACCAGAAAGCAACCACATAACAATGAAGGGCTTTGCTAACGCATGGAACATAAACAGCACCGGAAACATGACGATAAAGCTTGAGTACAGAACCCAAAACCTCACGGTGCTGTCGGTTGCGGCTTCTATCGTTTTGTCCGCCTGCTTGGTGGCGGTTGCATACAGAAAAAGGATTAAGCAAATGTTCAGGGGTAAACCCAGAGACAACGCAGAAGTGCCTGTTTCGCACCATTTGACGAATTAAGGGGAAAAAGATGATAAGCAGAGTGTCACCAAACGAATCCAACTCCATTCTGAATGCCGTCAACGACGCCGCGGAAGTTTACAAAGGCGTAATCCCAGCGGACTGCTGGAAGGAACCCTACATGTCCGCCGAGGAGCTGCAAGCGGAAATCGCCAGCGGAGTCCAATTCTACGGCTACAAAGAAAGAGAAGTACTAGTAGCTGTTATGGGAATTCAACGCGTCAGAGACGTCACGCTCATCAGGCACGCATACACGTTGACTAACCACCAAAGACGCGGCTTCGGCGAAAGACTCCTCAACCATCTCGTAAGCTTAGCGGAGACACCTCTGATTCTGGTGGGAACATGGGAGGCTGCGTGGTGGGCTGTCCGCTTCTACGAAAAACATGGCTTCAAGCTCGTATCAACCGAGGAAAAAAACCAACTCCTCCATGAATACTGGAACATTTCAGAACGGCAAGTGGAAACTTCGGTGGTTCTCAAACTCAAAAACAATAGAGCCATAGCCTTGGCGACCAAAAAGTAACGCACTAGTTCTTTTATCCAAAGGAAACAAAGAATTAGAATGGCGATTTCTGGTGGCAAAAGAACAGGAAAACGAAGGCAAAACCGATACTCGGCTAAGAGTTGCGGATGTCATGGTCAAGGAAGTCATAACTATAGGTGAGAATGCGTCGGTGAAAGAGGCTGCAGATATTATGAACAAATTCGAAGTAGGCTCCGTAATTGCCGCGAGAGAAGGAAAAGCCATAGGCATAATCACTGAAAGAGACATCTTGAAACGTATCGTTGCAGAGGCAAAGAGTGCAAGAAAAACAAAAGTCAAGGACATCATGTCGAGCCCATTAATCGCTGTTGCACCCGATACGAACTTGGAAGAAGCTGGTCAACTGATGTTCCAAAAGAAAATAAAGAAACTACCCGTGGTCGACCGTGAAAAGTTGGTGGGCTTGGTCAGTCTGACGGATATTGCCCGTTACCAGCCTGGATTGATAAAAATTCTGAAGTTGTGCCTCTCAGCAAACAACACTCCGAAGAGCATCAAGAAAGTAATCGACCATTACATTGTCTAACTGGGCGATGCAGGAAAACGGTTTTGCGCTTCAGAGTTAAGAAAGGACGAAGTGGTTCACATTTAAGAGCACGCACAAATATTCCTAGCGCAAGGCACTGTCGATGAACACGCGTGTACTGAAGGTCAATCCTCAGAACCCAGAAAACGAAAAGATGCTAGTTGCCGCAAACATCATCCGAAAAGGCGGTTTGGTGGCGTTCCCAACCGAGACAGTCTACGGGTTAGGCGCAGACGCTTTGAACGCTGAGGCGGTTTTGGCTTTGTTCGCCGCAAAGAACCGACCGCTCGACAACCCGCCCATAATCCACGTTGAAAACATCAGCGACGTTGCCAATTTAGCCCAGCATGTGCCGCCCAAAGCGGAATTGCTGATGCAGAAGTTTTGGCCTGGACCCTTAACGTTGGTTTTCAAGCGGGCAGCGGCTGTTCCTGAAGTCACGGTTGCAGGCTTGGACACAGTCGCGGTCAGGATGCCCCAGCACAAAATTGCCTTAGCACTTATCAGGGAAAGCGGCTGCCCCATCGCTGCGCCCAGCGCCAACCTCGCGGGGAAACCGAGCCCAACCACGGCGAAGCACGTTTTTGAGGATTTGAACGGGCGGATTGACGCAATCTTGGACGGTGGACCCACACGCGTCGGCGTCGAATCCACCGTGCTGGACGTAAGTGTTGACCCGCCGCTGCTTCTTCGTCCAGGCGGGACATCGCTTGAAGCGTTGCGGAAGGTGCTTGGCGAAGTTCGGCTTCACCCGTTCGTGGTTGCCGAGGCGGAGTTGCCTGAGGAACAAGCGCGTTCGCCTGGAATGAAACATAGGCATTATTCGCCGAAAGCGCAAGTTGTCCTAGTCGAGGGTTCTGTTCCCGCGGTGATGAGCAAAGTGAAAGAGATGACGGCTGACTGCTGGATGGAGGATAAGCGAGTGGGCGTCTTGGCGACAGATGAGACAGCGTGGGCTTACGAGGCGGACGTGGTGAAGTCTCTGGGAAGCCGCCGAAACGTAGATGCCATGGCTGCGAATCTGTTCAGGCTTCTGAGGGAGTTCGACGCTGAAGGCGTAGACATAATCATCGCTGAGGGCGTGCCCACGGAAGGCTTGGGTCTGGCGGTTATGAACAGGCTGCGCAAAGCATCAGGATACCACATCATCAAAGTTGAACAACGTTAGATGCCACCTCAATGCAGAGTTGTGCTGAGGATAATGTGAAAAGCTCAAATATGACGCCGCCCAAAATAGCAAATGCTTCTCAAAACCCCAGTTCAGTGCGTTTTGCCTACCAAATTATGAAGCTTCTAAAGATTAGGACGTTTTAGCCATGGTCACCATTGAGGGTATCAAAGTAAACGCAAAAACCATTCCAAAGCGGCAACTCTTAGCAGAATGGAAAACATTCACGGACCAGCCGTTTCCGAAGGTGAAGGCGTTCCAGCTGAAAGATGAGGATTTTGACCGCGTGATGCGACTCAGAAGATGCAAAGAAGATGAAGTCAGAGAAGTCATAGAGTGGAGCAGGGTTCTCACGGCAAAAGGCACCGATGCCTGCGTCTTCAATGCGGATGAAAGCGCTGGTTTGGAATACATTATTCTGATCCGCGAGAAACCTTACCACACAATTCAGGAAATCATAAAACACGAGCTCGCTCACGTTGCCGGAGGGGACTTGTGAAAGTGAATTTCAAATTCACACATCTTATATCCGTTTAACGCGAAGTGTTGGTTCAGATGAGTAGGCGAATCTTGCTGAGAATTAGGGTTCCTCTAATTCCGTACTCTGCCTTCTCCTTTCTCCAAGAGTGCAAGGTTCGCCAACTCACTCCAAACAAATCTTTCTGTGCCGATCTGCCACTGCAAAGATAAATAGTGTCATTGCTGGGAAAAACTTATATTCCCAAGTCTGATTGTTTGCGTCTAGCACTTAACTATTGCAAAATAAACAGATTGGTGAAAAGAAATGTCTCAAGGTGGAACAGTTCCAGTTCTAGTATTAAGAGAAGGCACCGGAAGGTCAACCGGGCGCGAAGCACAGAAAAATAACATTATGGCTGCAAAAATGGTAGCTGAAACCGTGAAAAGCACTCTGGGTCCATGCGGCATGGACAAGATGCTGGTCACCAGCTTCGGAGACGTAGCCATAACGAACGACGGCGCAACCATCATGAAAGAACTTGACGTGCAGCACCCAGCGGCGAAGATGCTGGTGGAAGTGGCTAAAGCGCAGGACAACGAGGTCGGCGACGGAACCACAACCGCTGTAATTCTGGCTGGAGAACTGCTCTCCAAAGCGGAGAACTTGCTGGATAAAAACGTGCATCCAACAGTTATTATCGAAGGTTACAAGAAAGCCAGCGAGAAAGCCCAAGAAGTTTTAGACAAACTAGCTATCCCCATAAAACTTACCGACGAGAAAACCCTGCGGGATGTGGCAATAACATCCTTAGCCAGCAAAGGCATCTCCAACGCTAAGGAGCTTTTTGCGAAGATTGCCGTTGACGCAGTTAAACAGGTGTCTGAAGAATCTGACGGTAAAATGAAAGCTGATATCGACCTCATCAAAGTCGTCAAGAAACACGGGAAAAGCCTGGAAGAAACCGAACTCGTCAAAGGCATGGTCATCGACAAAGAAGTTGCCAGTTCCCAGATGCCCAAGGTTATCGACGACGCAAAAATCGCTCTCCTAAACGCTAAACTGGAGATTGAAAAGACAGAGTTTGACGCTAAAATCAACATTGAAAGCCCAGACCAAATGAAATCCTTCCTCGACGAAGAGGAACGCATGCTCAAAGACATGACTAACGCCATCACCAAAGCAGGCGCAAACGTGGTTCTCTGCGAGAAAGGCATCGACGACATGGCACTGCACTTTCTCCGCAAAGCAAGCGTGCTCGCAGTGAAAAGCATAAGCAGCAGCGACATGGAGAAACTCGCACGCGCCACAGGAGGCAAAATCCTCTCAAGCGTCAAAGACCTGACAGCTGACGCACTCGGCAAAGCGAAGAAAGTGGAGGAAGTGAAAATCGGCGACGACAAACTCATCTACATACGTGACTGCAAAAACCCCAAGGCAGTGACGGTAGTCATCAGAGGCAGCAGCGACCACGTCATAGACGAAGCAGAACGCAGCTTACACGATGCACTATGCGTCATCAGAAACGTTGTCGAAGACGGGAAAATCGTGGCAGGCGGCGGCGCATCAGAAGCCGAACTGGCAAAGGAACTCCGCAAATACGCAAACAAAGTCGGCGGACGCGAGCAACTCGCCGTTGAAGCCTTCGCTGAAGCGGTTGAAGTGGTTCCGTTGACGCTGGCTGAGAACGCAGGCTTAGACCCCATAGACATCATGGTTGCACTGAGAGCAAAACACGAGGACGCAGCAAACAAAAACTTCGGCATAGACGTCACCACAGGCAAAATCGTAAACATGTGCGACATGCTGGTCCTTGAACCGCTGCGCGTGAAACAGCAGGTCATCAAGTCAGCCACTGAAGCCGCGAACATGATACTGAAAATCGACGACCTCATCAGCATCAAAGGCACAGGCGGCGGCAAAATGCCCCCGATGCCCTCAGGTATGCCTCCAGGCGGAATGGGAGGTATGGGTGGCATGGGCGGTATGGGCGGAATGCCATACTAAACCAACCCTTTCTTTCTTTACGTAATTTTTAGACAAAATTTTGGGAGTTCCGGCTTGTCATTGCTTTGAGCGTTAATAAATAATCTTTTAGATTACCCTACTGAGAGATTCGAAACGGTTTAGTGGTTGTGCTGATAAAAGCAAATTGAAGCATATCTTATCCTCATTACTGGAAATGAGCTTGGGCGTAGTCCAGCAGTTTCTTCTGAATGCTTGGATTGTTTTCAGTCAATGTTCTTTTGACCTTTTCAAAATACGGCTTGCCCATTTCATGGGTAACGATGCCTCGAAGTATGTGATTAGCATATTCAGTGTTTGTCTTCGGATTTTCTTCCTTGTTCACAACAACGTACATAACAGCGTATGATGGCTGGGACGCCTCAACAAGCTTATCATTGAGTTTTGTTACCGTCTTTTCAACTCTTTTGTACGCTCCCGAAGGTACACCTTCAATTTGGTCTAATCGTTCTAACAATCCATCAGGAATTTCGTACAAACAGCCTATTACATAATCGTCTGAATCAACGACAATATCTGCAGTTCCGACCCCTCTTGAGTTTGTGTGGGTAAAACACAGTCTGTATCCTTTTTTGATAGCTAATCCTACGAACTTTGCTGTTCCCTTAAGTCGATTCTGACTGTTTATTCTCTTTTCATCCATGTTTGATCCGTATTGCCATATTAGAACCAAATTTTTTCATCCCAAGTTAAAGGTTTGACTTAACTTAATCTCCAAAGCTGCCAGTAGGTATCGAAATTATAAGTTATCAAGTGGACATATTGTGAATTGAGAGTTTGTTGCGAAAATTCGTCTCCAAACGCGGGTACCATTACGAACCTCATGTCGTTAGTGTCGCGGCCTTGATTCGTTCCACTTCATGCACGAAATCCGCAATCTGTTCAGCAAATCGCGGATTGTCAAAAGAAGCTACAAGTGCAAGTCGTTTTAATTCCGCTCCGTCTTTTACCTCTTCCCAATCTCCTGTAAACTCCTTTACGAACAGTGCTTTTCCTATGCCTGGTTTGCCTCCACCGAGTTTTCCTCTGTGAAGAAGATAGAGTTTTCCCTCGGCGTTCTTTGCGAAAACTCCTGAAATGCGGCGATCAATTCCTTCGAATGGAGGATTTATTTCGCAAGTAATGCTGTGACTGTAACCCGTGTTCCATTTTGGCTCTCCTGTTCCAAAAGCATTCCAGAATCGATTTCCTGAGTTTTCATTTATCCACCAAATGTCCAACTTTTTACTCCAACGTGCGTTTAGTTTCTGGCTCTCTCCCTGATACCCAACGTTAATTAAATCCTGTCTGTCTGCTACTGCATTTAGGTTACTTAAAAGCAATTTCTGCGCCCTTTGGATTTCGACTTTGTCGTCAATAACCTTCAGCACTCTTCTCGCCTCGAAATGCACTTCTGCGTATGATCTATATCTAATTTGGGGCGATTATTTGTTCCGAGGGGCTTTGGTATTTGGTGTGGCATACAGTCTTAATCGAAGAAGATTCTGGAACAGTTTTATATCCACGCGAAACTCACTGTAGATTCTGCACTGCACCGACTCGAGGGAAGAAGCCGTGAAACACGTCAAGATTGCAGCGTTCGATTGCCCAGACGCCTGGTTCAAAGTTTTGAGCCACATCTGGAATGAAGGTGACATTTTCAAGGTCGGCTTCGGCTCCGAAGAAACCGAAACCAAAAAGCTCAACCTCTCCATCGAAATCACGCATCCCGAAAACCGCCCATTGGTAAGTGACAAAGCACCATGCGACATCAAGTACGTGCAGGGCTACGCGCTGGAGTATCTGTGGTGTGGCGAGAAACAGGACGAGGAAACCTACACGTATGGAAGCCGCCTCAACAAACCCACGAACCAGATTGAAGAAGCAGTGAAGAGGTACGTGGAGGAGCAGCGCGACAGGCAAGTCACCATGGTCATCAGGCTGCCTGAAGACATCAGGAAATTCGACGAGCACCACAGAAAGTCGGAGCCTCCCTGCCTGAGCCTCATCGACACGGAAATCCTCGAAGGCAAAATGCACCTGACATGCTACTTCCGCAGCTGGGACGCCTACGCAGGCCTGCCAGCCAACATCGCGGGGCTGCAGCTGTTCAACGAAGCCTTCGTGAAAGAAATCAACAGCCGCGGCAACCTCAACCTCGAAACGGGCAAACTGATTTTCCACAGCAAAAACTGCCACGTATATCAGCGACAATACAAGCTCGTGCAGGAGCTGCTGTCGCCGCAGACCGCTTCGAAGGCGCCGCGGATGGCGCAGGCTATGAAAGACGCCGAGAAAGAACACGCTGAAGAGTAGCTGTAGTTACCAGAAGCATGGAATGTAATCCCTGACTCTAAACTTCACGCCCAGAGCATCTGCCACAGCCTTGACCTTCTGCAGGTCAACTTCAGGCATCCGCACCGCTGACACCTCCACATCCATTTCGCCTTTGGCTTTGCGGACGAACTCCAGCACGGTTTCGAACGCGCCGACGAATGCGGGTCTGCAGCTCTCCCCGTACGAGACTTCATCGTGACCGTTTAGGCTGACGCTTACGCTGGTGACGCCCGCTGCCTTCAGTTCTTTCGTCACGTCTCTGCCCTTGTTAAGCGCGTAGCCGTGACCGTTGGTGTCGAGGCGAATCGCCAGGTTTGGGCAGCGCTTTCTTATCCACTGAGCTATTTCGAGCAGAAGGTCCAGTCGTTCGGTGGGTTCGCCGAAGCCGCAGAAAACCACCTCGCTCCACCGCCTCCGCGCCAAAGCTTCCTCCAGCTCTGCCAGCACCGCGGCTGACGAAGGTTCTTCTTTGTGTTTTAGGTTGAAGCCGCCTACGCCTTGCTTGTAGTTGCGGAAGCAGAACCAGCAGTTGTTCGAGCAGCGGTTGGTTATGTTCAGGTAGAGGCTGTTGTATAGCCAGTAGACTGCGCGGGGTTTTTCGTTGGCAACCAGCGGTTTTCACCTTCCAGCCAGGATGGACATGTGGACGCTGCAGTTAAAAGGGATTTTCCAAAAAGTTTACGGGTTCCGCATGAAAAAGGCTTAGGGCAATGCCTAACTGAATTTACAAAAGGATAACGCTATTCGGTTGTGTAAAAAAGGAAAAGTTGTTGCTTAGTCTGCTTTTTCTTCTTTGTTTGCATGAGTTATCTGCGGTTTCAGCGGACGGTGCAGTAGCATTTGCCTCATGGGGTGGGTTGGAAGCGAAACCAGATTCAGCACACCTGCGGACAGGGCAATCCAGAAACCTGAAGCCATTTGCCAGGTTCTGCTTTGGAAGGTGCTTGCGGTGTAGTCTGGTACGGAGTTCTGAGGTGCGAGGTTGTTTTGATGTAGGCTGAGCCTTAAGGTCATGACTGAAACCAACGCGAGGATGCCTGTGAAGACCAGGATGAGCTGCCTTTCTTGCCGTTTCTTAAGCTGCCGATTATGCATCCTACGCCTGTTACGGTCAACAGAATCAGGGTGCTTAGGCCGAGCCAAACGTGAAGTTGCGCAGCCTGTTCAGCTCCGTTGACGGTGGTTGTCACCTGATAGAGGTAAACTGTAAACGCTGCAGTTTCTGTGGTTCCGGCAGATGTGGTTTGGGTGGTGGTTACCGTGAACCATGGTAAAAGCAGGCAACTGAGGACTATTGCGCCTGCGATTATTCCGAGGTAGTTTATCTTCATTTTGTTCTCTCTCCGAATTTCATCATCCAATTTTTATGATAATTATAATACAAAACACTGTTACGCATTCAAGTTTTTTCGTCCACCCACCACAACTCACAGTCTCTTCCGTGCTCTAGCGCCAAAAACAACCACAAAACTAACCAAGGTCACGGCAGCGACAGCCGCAGCTAAAAAGATGCCGGTTGGGAACTCTGGAACCTGAGCATCCACGAGGGCAACAGCTATGTCGCCTAGAAGGGGTTTGTCGTATTCTGAAACGATGTCGAAGGACACCGTTTCCCCGTTGCCGTCTTTTGCGCTCGCGTAGTTCATCGGGTTCCAAACGCCGTTTAACCCCGTGGTGTAAACGTCTATGCTTGAGCAGTTGGCTTCCACGCGGATGCTGAAGTGCGCGGTGGAGTTGGGACTGGACAGCGAAAGGTAAGGGCTTATGTTCAAGTCGTAGAGGAACGTGTAGGTCCCGTTTATCACCTGCACAGGATGCTCGTAGTGAATCTTCAGTACAAAATCAGGCGAAGAAGGAGCAACTAATGCGTAAATCATTTGCCAGTCGCCTATGTCCGTGTGGTGCGTGGCTGTGGGGTCGATTTCGCTGAAGTTGCTCCAGCTTAACTCGGCGTCGTCCAGCCAGATGTGCATGTTGGTTGTGTTAGGCGGCGTGGGGTAAACCATTGGCAGTGAGGTGTCGTAGCCTGACAGGTGCATTGGGTAGGTTCCGTCAATCTTCGCCCAAAGCGTCCCGTTAACCACGGAGATTGTGTAGTTGAGGCATTCTTCAGGCATACTGATCTGGACCGGCAATGGACCGTTGTAAGGTGTTACAAGTGGGTAATGGTCTTGGTTGGTGGCGTCAATTACGTATGGCGAATCGCCTATTCCATCTCCGTTTGCGTCGGTTCCGTTGTAGTCGCTCCAGTAGTTGCCTTCAAAGTTTTTGTCCCAAACATTCACAGCTGGCCCCAATGAAATGAAGCTGTCGTTTACGTAACCGTTGTTGACCTGTTTCTTGTTGTTGAAGAAATCGTTGCGGTAGAATTCACTGCTGTTTGAGTTGAAGATGTCTATGCCTATTTCGCTGTTTGCGATGGTGTTCTCAGTCACCGTATTGTACTTGGCGTCTCCTCCTATTGCGATGTTACTTTGGTTGTTACTCACTATTTCGTTCCCAATTACGAGGTTGTGGTCGCATGAAGAACCGCCGAGGCTGATGCCGTACTCATTGCCTAAGATATTATTGCCTTCTATGTGGTTGTTGCCGGAGCCTTCCACCATAATGGCGTAGCCTCCGTTTTGGGTGATGTTGTTTCCAACTATGCTGTTGTTATCATCGGTTTCGTTGTAGTTGGTGAATTCAAACCGGATTCCTCCTTGCCTGTTTTCTGTGACGTTGTTTTCTGAAAAGCTGTTGTAGTCAGAAGAAGCATAGAGGATGAGGGCTTGGCTGTTTGCTGTTATCTGATTTCCAGTAATCTGGTTGCTTGAGGCGTTGTTAAGCCAAATTCCAAGTTCACTGTTCGCTATTTCGTTTTCAGTGACTTTGTTGCCTGAAGAGTTTTCAACGTCTATACCCATGCGGAAGCTGGTCATTTTCAGGTTCCTGATGGTGACGTTGCCCGCAGTATGTAGGATTATTCCAATTCCGCTTCCGTTTCCCTGGAAAGTATGTCCTGCACCGTCAAGTATGATGTTTCCTCGTTGGACCTCAAGGGTTAGGTTGAAAATGTTCCCTGTCAAAAAGTAGACTTCGCCGACCCTTTGGATAGGCAAAGTTGCGGGGTCAACATTTCCGCCACCTCTAATGTAGACGTGTGGTAGTTCGGGAGGCGGAGGCATAAAATTCGCAGCCGCAAGACTAAAGAACTGCATTCCAGCCACCGCTGAAAATACAAATGCTGAAAGAAGAGCTAAAGCCAAAACCCGTTTTCTGCTCATTTGGCACTGTTTCCTTCAGGGTTGTTTGATTGTTTTGTATGTGGTTTTTTCGCTTAATAGCTCTGCCTGAAGAACAACGCTGTTCTCGCACCAGAACACTTTCAGCAGAACTGCGCAGCTTCGATTTGGGAGGCAAATGGTTTAAATCGGTTGTTTTTCAATTCTAGAATAGGTTATTCTGAAGATTTTGCTGGAGCACGTGATTTTATGAGTGAAAACAAATCAAAACCGCCTCAGCAGCGTCTTATTTTTCAACGTTGAACCACTTTAGTGAGGAGCAGCGTGAATCCTAATAAAACTATGGGAAAAACCAGAAAACCAACACCATGTGCACATCAGCGCGCTGAAATTCTGAGAAATCGCAGATTTGCATTAGTCTATTATCAGCTAATTCACGCGGATGAACTGGCAACCTGCTTTGGCAGCCGATGCAGCATCGCCATCAGTGTTCCCAACAAAAAGGACATTTCCAGTCTGCACACCCAGCTTCTCCGCGGCAGTTCTCAGCTGTTCCGTTCTGCTAAACGAATCTTCCCTTGTGACCACGGCATCAAAGGTAAACCCAAAAGCCCTCAATATGACGTCTACCACTTGTTTTCCCTGCAAAGTGACAAGCGCTTTCGGCTTTTCTGTGTTTTCACGGTAGATTTTCATGCCCTCTTCTTTGAGGGAAATTTTCTCTTGACAGGCATGTTCAGCCTTGTCCCATGCCTCGAAAACCCGTTTCCGCTTCTCCGCATCCACATGGGAAACCGTATCCAGCCACGGACGAACATTATCAACCTGCAGGATTTCCCTGCACTCCCCAAACAGCGTTTCGTAATCTATCGGCAGATCCACCAGCGTTCCGTCCAAGTCGAAGATGATTGCTTGAATCATTAACTGTACATGGCTCCGATGACTTTGTTATCCTTAACGAGCCTTGCAGGCGCATCCATGTGCCTGATCCAGTAAACGTCCGCTGGCAAACTGTCATATTTGGGCATGTCAGGCAAAGCCTCCTTGTACGCAAGCTTTACGCAGAGGTACGGAACGTTCGCAAAATAGTCTTTCCGCAACACCTTGCTGGCATACGAGAAGAAGAACGATGTTGTGAACATTCTTCCAGGGTTAATTTCAGTCACGCATGGAACCCCCTTGCCATTCTCCTTCAGGTCCACGGAAGCGATGCCGTTGAAGTTGGAATCTATGGAAAGCACTGCTTCAGTGCTGATTTTATTCACCGCTTCATCACAGACGGTTCGCTGCACTGCTGGAGTGCCCATGATGCCGGAAGGCGCAAGATAAGGGTAAATGTACTCAAGCCGTTCACGCGCCATCGACGTAACCAACTCGCCGTTTTTCCAGATGCTGTGGAAAGCAATGTTTCTGCCAGGCAAATGCTCCTGCGCAATGAACTCCCATTCCACCTTTCGGCTCTTCCAATACCTTATCCACGCCACCGCGGTTTCCCTGTTGTCCGCTGGAGTGCTTCCTCTTCCGCCTGCGCCGTGCCTTGCCCTGATCCATATTGGGCTGCCGAACTCTGCAATCGCCCTGTCAATGTCTTCGTCCTTTTTGACCTCGATTGTTCGGGCTACGGGCACGTTCTTTTTCTTCCAGACTTTCGCTGATTCCAGTTTGTCTTGGCAGGCTTTCACGGCGGCTTTTGAGGGAAGGAAAACGGCTGCGTTTATTTTTTCGCGTTTTTCAGAAACAGCCTCCACTTCGACGTCTGGCTGCGCGTGGAGGAACTCGATTTTTTCTTTGGCGATGATTTCGTTGAGTGTGTCTATGTAGCTTGGGTCTTTGGCTCTTGGAACCTGATATTTCTTGTCTGTGGACGCCAAATGCATAAAATACCCGTTAGCCTCAGTGCCCACGAGAAACATTTTTTCAGGCGCAACGCGCAGTGACGTAACAAAGTTGATGCCTGCTGGTCCCCCAGCGCCAGTGCACAAGATTCTCTTCACATTTTCCACCCCATAACTCCATCTAACAGCCAAACAGACTTTTCTTCCACAGTTTCGCTCCCACTATGAAACGAAAACCAATTTATATTTATTCTCAATCAAACAAACTTAAAAAGAACGGAACGCCTAATCAAACCGCGAAACCTGTTCGGCTGGTCGGCGAGCATTTTTGTTAGGCATTATTGGACCTTTACAGAAAACTTGGAGAAAACGTTACTTTCTTAGCTGCTTTCTATTTCTCAGTTTCTTAAAGTAAACTACTAAATCAGCTATAGCAATTGCCACCGCAATAACAACAATGATCAGTATTAGTAGAAGAGTATTGTCTGGGACATCTCCAATGATTATTGGGTGTTGAGTAGGTACTGATGCGTAAGAAGCCAAAGGCGAAAGCGCCAAAACCAAGATTGCCGCTAAGATTACTGAAGTAACAATTGCTGTTATTTCTGCTTTCATAGTTTCCCTCATAGCAGTATTATGCTGATTTGCTTTTAAAATCT
This sequence comes from Candidatus Bathyarchaeota archaeon, assembly GCA_963806385.1. Lineage (GTDB taxonomy): Archaea > Thermoproteota > Bathyarchaeia > Bathyarchaeales > Bathycorpusculaceae > JADGNF01. Next base: position 75,295 of record CAWDXS010000004.1, read on the forward strand.
AATTGAAGAATAAAATGTTTCCTTTTAAGGTCAATGAAAGAGTCAAAGTCAAGATTGATGCTGAGAATAAAGTTAAAGGAATATTTATCAAGCAAGAATTTGAATACAGTATCTACTGGGTCTAGCAAGGTAAGCAACAATGACCAAAATGGTCATAGCACTGCTGTCATCATAGACCCAACAAGCAGAGAATCAAGTAGCAAATCAGAAAATAGGGGCTGGTCGTCTAGCTTGGTTAGGACGTTGGCTTTACGAGCCAAAGGTCGCCGGTTCAAGTCCGGCTCAGCCCACTTTTTCAAATCAATGGAAATTCAGGCAGAGGTTCCGCTTAACCCTTAAGAGCACGGGTGAAACCATGATGAGCCATGGCAGCCCACTCAATTAGCCCCTTCCAAGCCTTTCTGATGATTGTGCTGATAATTTTCTGGGGCAGTTCATTCGTGGTCGTCAAGGAGGTTTTAGGCGAAGGATTGACGCCGATTGCCATCGCCACGTTCAGGTTCCTCGCCGCAGGGGCCTTCTTTCTCGTCGCGTTGTTCGCGAAAAAGCGTTTGGACGCTTCTTACCGTCTGGGCGTAGAAAGAAAAGAGTTCACGACGCTGGTAGTTCTTGCGCTAACTGGCGTGACGTTCTTTTTCACGATTCAGTACACTGGGATTCAGATGGCTGGGGCATCGATTGCCGCAATCCTCGTTTGCCTCTTGTCGCCAATCCTGATAACTGTTTTTTCCGTGCGCCTACTGAAGGAGCACTTGTCAAAAGGGCAGGTCTTCGGAATCTTGGTCGCGGTTTCTGGGACTTTGTTGGTTGTTTCGGCTGACCTTTTCGGTCTGCAGGGAAGCATGCAGTTCCTCGTCGGCACCCTGATTCTTCTGGCGACGCCTGTTCTTTGGGCTGTTTACAGTCTTCTCGGCGAGAAAATCATGAAAAAGCACGACGCCTTCCTCATCGTTGCCTACGTAACCTTGCTGGGCGGACTATTCTTGATTCCTTTCTCTTTGGCTGAAAACTCTTTTTCTCAAATCCTAACCCTCGGAACTAACGAGTGGCTGGCGCTGCTGTACCTCGCTTTCACGTGTTCGCTAATCGGATATTACATCTGGTTCTACGTGCTGAAAAAGGCGGGCGCCGTGGCAAGTACGTTCCTGTTTGCGGAGCCACTGGTAACGGCTCTTTTCGCCGTCGCTTTCGTCGGAGAATCACTCAGTCCGTTCGTTCTCGCAGGTGCAGTTCTGATTTTTGTGGGAGTGTACCTCGTCACACGAAAAAGCGCCGAAAACAGCCTAAACGGTAAGAATTAAACGGCTTTACTTTGAATCTTGATGATGTTCCAAGAACGCCGTGACTTTCTTGGGATTGAAGACTGTGAACTTCGCCTTTCTGAGCCTCATGCCTATTCTTGACACCAAGCCAGCGGCGTCAGTTCCAAGTTTGCACACCAATGCGTGCTCAAACATTCCGAGTGATTCGATGTCGATGACGTCTCTGCCCAGTTCTGCCTGTTCCACAGCCATTTTCACTTGGTCAAGGGATGCGCCGAGAATGAGAAGTCTGTCCAGCAAAGAATCCTGCCAACTGAGGAATTTCGCGATTTGCTCAGCTACCAACTCGGCGTCTATGCGGTTCTCTTCTGTATTCACATTAATGACTTTGACGTTCAAGGGTAGGTTCTCGCATATACCCCAGACCTCCGCGATTTTCTCCAAAGAAGTATTTTTTCCGCCCGCAAGTTGCGCCTGCAAATTACTAAGTGGCACGGCTGCGAGGACGGTTTTTGGTTGGAACACTCCAATGTCCACGTAAAGTTCGTTTTTGCTTTTTTCCAGATTAGTCACAAAACCCTTTATCGTGGAGGATTTTTCAATATTCGCCAACTTTGACGGGCAGAACCCGAACTCTCGAGCTAAAAGGTTTGTTGCTACTGCTTCGTCTTCTCCACAAAGCGTTACTTGAATCCAATTCTCAGTTGGTTCCCCGCTGACTGTTGCTTCGACGCTTAAGCCTTCGAACAGGTTCTTTACGTTTTCGCCGATTTGTCTCCTCTGATGGGAACTGTAGATTTTAGCCAAAAGCGCAAAGTCTGTCATGTTCTTTCTCCAGCAAGTCTAGCTATCTCATCGTGGATTGTTCGAACTCTGTCAGCTGCAGCATCCAGTTTTTCTTCCCGAAGCTTATCTATTGTCAAGCCAATTGGCACGCGCTCAGAGGTTTCGATTAGTTTGTCGGCGTAAGACACTATTTTCTCCTCCAGAGTTACGGGAACATAGTTGCCTTTTGGCCAACCCAGTTTTTCTGCTTCAGAAGCCATAATGCCGCCTCCGACGTGCCGCTTAATTATTGCGACAACAGACTTTGGCAAACCAGCGTTCACCGCTATCTCGGCTCCTAAAACCACGTGGTCGACAGAATGAGTCTTTGAGCGTCCTATGTCATGGAGAAGAGCGCCGACTTCGACAAGCTCCACGTTAACTTTGCCGCCTCTCTTCTGGATAGCGTTAGCGGTTTCCGAGGCAAGTTTTGCAACAGCTTCGCAGTGTTCTATAACTTTCGCTGAACAGTGGTTTTCGCGCAGAAGTTGCAGTGCTTGCTCCCTAGAGGGAAGCCTGTCACTCACCGAGTTCCTTCCTTAGCTGCTCAACTTTTCCTGCCAGTTTCTCTATCATTCTTCCATTTTCAGAATGAGCTAAGGGTTTGCCGCAGGCGTTGCAGTGAAAAACTGCTTCCACGGCTTCTTCAAAAGTGACTCGTCGGCATCCAGGTGTGTTGCAGTAGTAAAAGTCATGGTTTGACTCGTATTCCAACCTGACGTTAAGTTTCTCGAGAACGCGGCGTTTCTGGCTTAAAATGAAGCCTTCAAGCTGGTCGGGTTGAAGTCTCCAGTGGAAAATAAACCAGCCTGTTTTGGGGTCTCTCGTTCTACGGAGGCTCACAAGGGAATGGTCGTATAGCTTGTAGAGGATTTTGCGGACTGAATTGAGCCTTATGCCGGTTTTGGTGGCTATCTCATCGTCCGTGATTTCGTCCAGATTCTTAAGATTCTCAATTAACTTGACAGCTTCTTCTTCGCCGAGGGAAGATGCCACTTTCATCAATGTTGCATCATCAATTGTCGATAACATAGTCTGTGCCTTAAACATTATATTAATGCGCTATTCTTCCATAAAACTCTTCTTGAAACAATAGGCGAAAATCACCATGCTAAGCTATTTTCTTTCCTCTTTTTTGGGGAATTATCCTGGTTTTCGCGTTTTCGAACGGTTTCTCCAGTGTTTTTCCCTCAAAGAACCGGTCCAGAAAAATAGCCAGAGCAGCGCATTCAGAGTGTGGCTGGTTTCCCACTGCAACGTTGAAGTCTGAAACCTCACTTGAGTAGAAATCTCTGGGCACCTTCTGGCTTCCGACAATGACCAGAACATCTTTCCCGGAGCCTTGTATTTCCGACAAGACTGGGCTTGATTGGATGTTTTCTCCGTAAGCTGTCAGGTGGACTACAAGTCCGCCTTTGCTTTTCCAATCTTGGACTACTCGTTTCCACGGTGTGGCCATTTCAAAGAAGAAGCTGCCGCCCCAACTCTTGGTAATTTTTTCCACGGTCTCTTTGATTTTTTCGTCCACCGTGTCGGAGAGCACGAAGCCCGCTGCACCTAAGGCTCTTGCTGTTAGGGCAACGTGTGTGGTGAGTCTCGCGTCCCTTTGGTATCTGTGTCCCCACCTTAGAATAACGACGCAGGGTGTTTGCGTTTTCGTTTTTCCGCTACTGGGGGCTGGTGTCTGTTTCGAATTTTCCATTGAGCTCTTCCACGCGTTTTTTCACTCTTTGAATCAATTCGGGGTCTGCTGCAAAAGCCACTTGGACAGACTTTTCTGTGTAATCTACTTTTTTCACGTCTGTTTTGGTATGCACCCAAGACATGAAAGGCATAACTTCATTCGTCAGCGGCACGGTGAATGAGGCTTGAATGTAGCCTTCGAGTTTTTTCAGTATTTCCTGTCTCAGCACATCAAGGTTTGTGCGTTTCAGGGCTGATATCAAAATGGGATTTTTGGTTTTGTCTTTGAGTTCCTCTAACTTTTGTTTTGCTTCTGCCTCGGTTAACTTGTCAATTTTGTTAAGCACCGTTATTACTGGTACGCCTGAAGCTCCTATGCGGTCTATGGTTTCCTGGCATGTTGTGTTCTTTTTCTCAATCATTTCTATTGGCTCATTTATGTCTATGACTAAGATTATGAGGTCAGAATAGATTGTTTCTTCCAACGTGGAGTGAAAAGCTTCTATCAGCGATAAGGGCAATCGTTCTATGAAGCCCACAGTGTCGGTTAACAGGAATTTTCTGTTAGAAAATTCGATAAGCCGAGTGGTCGTGGAGAGCGTAGTGAAAAGCTCATTCCTAACTCGCACTGTCGCTTCCGATAAGGCATTAAAAAGTGTACTTTTTCCTGAGTTCGTGTATCCCGCCAAAGAAATGGAGAAAAAACCAAGCTCAGTTCTTCTTTCGCGATGTAAAACCCGTTTTCCTCGGACGCCTTTAAGTTTTTTTTGGATGGTGTGAACTTGCCGTTTTATCGCCTCTCTGTAAACATCTGCCTCGTAAACACCGATGCCCATGAAACCAGGTTGCTCTCCCCGCTTGGAGAGCCTCACTTTTTCTTTCGCGTGCTTCAGCTCATTTTTAAGTGCGGCAAGCTGAATTTGCAGGTTGGCTTCCGTAGTTGTGGCTCTTTTGGTGAAGATTTCAAGAATTAGCTGGAAGCGGTCGATGTTTTCGACTTTCGTGGCTTTCGCCAGGTTGTAAGCTTGAATAGTCCTTAAGGAGTTGTCGAAAATTACTTTTTCAGCACCTTTTTCCTTAACCAATGCGGCAAGTTCTTCCACTTTTCCTGCCCCTATCTGGTAGCGGGAGTCGGGTCTTCGTGTCTGCTCAAACTCAGCTACAACAGTGTACTCTGCAGCGTCGGCTAACCGTCTGAGTTCCTCAAGGTTTGAGGCCTCACGGTTCAGTCGCCTCTGCACTATGATGGCTTTCGTTCTGGAGGCTACTCTCCCTTGCCTTTTTTGTCAGCTTTCATGAGGTCTCCAAGCGTTAACTCGTGGCTTGCGGTTTTGGGCAGGTTCTGAGAGGCTTTTTCATCTGCCACAGGTACAAGCAGCTTAATTTTAAAAAGTCGCTCCAGCTTAGACACAAGCAAGTCGTTTGGCGCAATCTTGCCTGTTTCAATCTTCCGCAGGACGGATTCTTTTTCGTTTATTTTCATGCCGAGTTCTTCAGTGGAAAGCCCTGCTCTTTCTCTTGCCTGCCTGATTACGTCACTGTAATTTTCAACCATTTCTTGACTGGTGTCAACTTTTGCCTGCATAACCCTCTTTTTGATTTGGATTGGCCCTCTTGTTGGCGCGGCTCCAGATGCAGCCTGCTTCGGAGGTTCAGCGAATTTGAGCTTCGGCGACTCCTCCCATGTTGCTGCTCCATGTTTGGCGCATTCATTGCAGGCATACAGTTTGGCGCCTTCGATTACTACTCTGTTTGGGTTTTCGTGGATTTTGCGTCCGCAGACTTCGCATCGCAAGGATGTTCACCCAGATTGTTTTTATCGCCGCGGCATGTTTATAGTTGTCGAATCAGAAATGCAACATTTACGGTGAAAACAGTTGGAAAAACCGCTCACTAGAGTTAGGAGCATAGCGGACTATCAGTTTGGACAAGGCGTCGGAGCGGTGCTTTTTCCAGACAACGTGGAGATTCAGTTTAGCCACGCCACGGGCAGGATAAGGTACATCAGTTTGAATGGAAAAAGAATCGCCACGTTGCGCCCCACCGACGGGTTGCTGTCCATGAGCACTGATGCAGCGCGGTTCCTCGCGGAGAACGCGGCTTTGGTTCACTGCTTTGTTACCGTCCGGCAGGATGTAGCTAAGTACATAGCTGAAGGAGGCGACGTCTTCGCCGCCCACGTCGTCAAAGCTGACGATGAAATTCATGCGAAAGACGAAGTCATCGCCATGGACGAGGCAGGGCAGGTTTTGGCGGTTGGACGCGCACTGCTGTCAAGCGCAGAGATGAAGGCTTTCAAAACTGGCGTCGCCGTGAAAGTTCGCCATGGACGCGGAAACGAAAGTGAAAGTTAAGTATATGAGTTCCTAATGCAGAATACTTGTTGGAGCGGATGTTATGCAGCGGCGTATTAATCCTCGAGATGCAAGGCGCATGATGCAGCGCATGGGCATGAACATGGACACCGTCGAAGACGTGGAAGAAGTCATCATCCGAACGCCCAGCAAAGAAATCGTCATAGAAGCACCTGAAGTCGCCATCGTCAACATGCAGGGACAGAAAATCTTCCAAGTTGCAGGCGGAAAAGTCAGCGAACGCGCTCCTGAACGCAAAGCCGCAGCGCCATCGGTTTCGGAAGAGGATGTGCAGTTGGTTGCTGGTCAAACGGGAAAAAGCGTTGAAGAAGCAAGAAAAGCGCTGATTGAATGTGAAGGTGACCTTGCGAAGGCTATACTGTTGCTCCAGTCGTAAGGTTCGCGATGGTTATTGCTATATATTAGTTGTTATAATAGGTGTTCTCGTGGGACCTGATGGCAAATGCGAGTTTTGATGTCGCGGTAGTTGGACATTTCGCCATAGACTCTATCATTCTGCCAAGCAGGACCAAACCTTTCGTCGTCGTGGGCGGCGCAGTAACTTACGTTTCCCTTGCAACTCGGAAGCTGGACGGCTCAGTCTTGGTTATTTCCAAGGTCGGCGAAGACTTCCCAGAGGCTTACATGTGGTGGCTGAGGGAAGAAGGAGTAGACCTTTCAGGCGTTTCCAAAGTTGCGAATGAGCAGACGACACGGTTCGAACTCGAATACAATGCGGATTTGTCGGCGCGGAATCTGAAGTTGAAGAGCAAAGCTCCAGCCATAGGTTTGGAGGACTTGCCGAGTTGCCTAAATGCCAAAGCGATCCACGTTGGACCTATAGCAGGAGAAGTCCCGATTGAAGTTGTTGAACACCTGAAAGGGTTCGGAGACGTTTTGTCCCTTGACCCGCAGGGCATGACGCGTTGCTTTGACGAAAACGGAAACGTGACATGTAACGCTCAGGTGGACACGCGGGTTATGGGTTTAGTTAACATTTACAAGTCTTCTCTTGACGAAATCAAAGCGGTGACTGGGCAGTCAGACCTTATTCCAGCTATGAAGGCGGTTCATGATTTGGGACCTGAAACCGTCATCGTGACTTTGGGCGCCAAAGGGGCAGCGCTCTCAGTGCAGGGCACACTTTACAATATTCCTGCTTTCGCGTCTGAGGTAGTTGTGGATCCGACTGGCGCTGGAGACGTTTTTATGGGCGCCTTCTTAACGGAGTACATCCGCCAAAAAGACAGTTTATGGTGTGCGTGCGTCGGCTCCGCGGCTGCTTCGCTGGTGGTTGAGGCTGTTGGACCCACGTATTTCGGTGAAAAAGAGGAAATCTACCGCCGAGCAAGCGTCATTTATGAAAAAGAAATAAAGCAATGATGCGTATTGTACTGGGTAAACTCATGTGAGGCGCATAACAGTTGGGTCGCGTAGATAAAGGCGAAAAATGCAGCGTATCTGGATGCAGCAGAGAGGCTGTCCGTTCGGTTTCAGTTGACAAAGCTAGAGCTGCAGGCTTGAATGTCAGCGGCGAGAAGCGGGCTTACCTCTGCAAAGAGCACTATAAAGAGTTCAAGAAGAAAACTAAGAAAGACAACACTCTTGAAAGGTGGCGCTACGGCGCCCGGTAGAGCGTGAAAGCCCATGCGTATACTCCAGTTACATTCTAACTTCATCGTTTACAAACCAGTTGAGAAAGAGATCTCCATCGCCGAAGAAGCGGAGAAAACGGAAATCCGCGTGGAAGAAGTCCTTGTTCTCTTCACAGCCGTCGAGCAAGGAGACAACGCGGCTCTGGCGCAGAAAGCCATCAACGACACCCGGGCGTTTCTGGGCAAGCTGAAAGTCAACCGAATTCTGATTTACCCTTTTGCCCACCTCAGCAGCGCTTTGGCACAGCCTTCTGAAGCGTTGAAGGTCATTAAAGCCATGGAGGCTTACGCAAAAGAAAAAGGCATAGAAACTTACCGCGCGCCTTTCGGCTGGAACAAGCAGTTCACTTTAAGCATTAAAGGTCACCCCTTGGCGGAGCAAGCCCGCTCCTACGCTGAAGCGGCTGCGGGAGCCAAACCTGGAGGCGAAGCCAAGAAGGAAGAGGAGCCTGTGTCCGCGGCGTTGAAGGCTGAGGATAAAATGCAGAGTTTCTGGCACATCCTCATGTCTGACGGGTCGTTGGTGCCGATTGAGGAATTCAAGTTTAAAGGACACAGCAATCTGCAGAAGTTTTCCCAGTACGAGATAAAGAAAGTCCGCGCCGTCACCGTGATGCCTCCACATGTGACTTTAATGAAGCGGTTAGAGATTGCGGATTATGAGGCGGGAAGCGACCCTGGCAACATCCGCTGGTACCCCAAAGGACGCATGATAAAGTCTCTGCTTGAACAGTACGTCACCACACGGATGGACGCTTACGGCGCCATGGAGGTCGAAACACCCATCATGTACGACTTCAACCACCCCAGCCTCGCTAGTTACCTGAACCGCTTCCCCGCCCGCCAGTACGTGCTGAAATCCGAAGACAAGGAGCTTTTCCTGCGGTTCGCTGCGTGCTTCGGACAGTTCCTCATGGCACACGACGCCCAATTCAGCTACAAACAGATGCCTATCAAACTCTACGAGTTGACTCGGTACAGTTTCAGGCGGGAGAAAAGCGGCGAAGTCGTCGGCTTAAAACGCCTGCGTGCGTTCACGATGCCTGACTGCCACGCTTTCTGCACGGATTTGGAGCAGGCGAAGAAGGAGTTCATGACGAGGTTCGGCATTTGCATTGACGTTTTAGAGAACGTCGGCTTCACGAAAGACGACTATGAGATAGCCGTGCGTTTCACGAGAGGCTTCTACGAAGAAAACAAAGCCTTCCTGGCGGAGCTTGCGCAGACTTACGGCAAACCTATGCTGGCTGAAGTTTGGAACGAGCGGTTCTTCTACTTCATCCTCAAATGGGACCTCAACTTTGTCGATAATCAAGACAAAGCCGCCGCGCTTTCAACTGACCAGATAGATGTTGAGAACGCAAAACGCTACGAAATAACCTACGTGGACGAAAAAGGCGAAAAACAGTACCCGCTTATCCTGCACTGTTCACCAAGCGGAGCCATCGAACGTGACATCTACGCGTTGCTGGAAAAGGCGTACCGTGAGCAGATGGCTGGGAAAGCGCCGATGCTGCCGCTGTGGCTTTCGCCCACGCAAGTGCGGCTGGTGCCCATATCCGACAAGTACATGGACAAGGTGGAGGAAATCGCAGCCAAAATCGAAGCCAAAAACATCCGCGTCGACATAGACGACACCTCCGCAACGTTGCAGAAGAAAATCCGCGAAGCCGAACAAGAGTGGGTTCCATACGTAGTAGTCATCGGCGAAAAAGAAGTGGAATCAGGCAACCTGTCGGTTCGAGACCGCGAGCAAAAAGGCGCACAGCAAAACATGACCGTGGACGAGTTGCTCACCAAAATTGCAACGAAAATGGCAGGCAAACCTTTCAAGCCGCTGCCGTTGCCGCGGAGCCTCAGCAGGAGACCGCAGTTCCACGGGTGACAAATGAATCATATAATTCCGAACAATTAAAATCAGTTATCACAGTCAAAATTTAATAAAAAACGCATCAAACAGAAGAAGAGGGTAGAAAACGCGCGAGCGCTTTACAATCCACGCTCTTCCATTTTGGTTGCACCCTCACACGTTTCCAAGCGCTTGTTTAGTCAGCTTGTGGGTGCTTGCCTGTTTTTACGCGCGCGCTATTTCATTGTCGGCTTTTCTCTTATGACAAACTTTATATCCAACAATTGGACACAGGGTTGACAACCTTAGGTGAATAATTTGACAAAAACCAAACCCCATACTGGGCATGAAACGCATCTTTGCGCATTGGTTGAGGAAAAGGGTCTGACGCCGAAAATGAAACCTCTCATAAAGAACGCAAAATATGTTTGCACATGCTGTGGTCGTGCTGCAGCGAAAGCGGAAAACATTTGCAACCCTGAGCCGCTCTAACAGCCCCTTTTGTTTTTTGAGAATAGGTGTGCGCTCTAGTTCCTATTACACGTAGGGCGCGCACCTAAACCGAAATAGCCAAAAACAGAAATTACCGCATTATTATTAGGACAGACTGTTACTAGCGCGCGCTTGATCAAAAAAAACCAAAAACTTTTCTATGCTTTCAATGATAATATAAAAAGGTTTGGTGGAAGTGTTGAAGTCAAGAGTCTTGGCTGAGCCTGTTCTGGTCGGGAGAGAACATGAACTCGAAGAGCTAAATCTATTTGGAATGTTTGTGAAGTGAAAAAAGAAAAATGCAGTAACAACATGAATTCATGAGATTGTTAGATTTTGCTTCGTTTTTGTTCTATTGCTTTCTTCGCTAAAACCACAGCTTCTTCTCTGGTTTTGCCGAACAATGCACCGATTTTATCAGCGTCTTCTTTATTTACAGCTGCACCGCCTATCATAACCACGACTTTACCTTTTAGTCCTTCAGTCTCTATTGCGGAAATCAGAGTTGGCAAGTTTTCTTTAGCAGAGGAGAGGTTGATTGAAACGACTATGATGTCGGCGTTTACTTCTTTAGCCTTTGCAGCAAAAGTTGTCGCGGGAACACTTGCTCCAAGGTTCACGGTCTTAAACTGAGCATTTTTAAGGGATCTTCTAACCATCTCTTTGGGCGTATCCATCATGTCGGGTTGGAGGTTGCCTATCACAACTGTTCCTATGGGGTTTGTGGGTTCAACTGGCTCTTTCTCTCTCATAGCTTTTAACCAAGACATACAAAAATCAAATCCTATTTTACTTCAAGGTTCATGATTGCCTTGCTAAAATGTGGTGTTAAAACTGCTAATTAAGTATTCCTTATGCATGAAAAAGATGAAATATGTTTGGATTTCCCATTATTCATGATTTACTTATCTTAATTGCAGGTCTTACGGCTCAATGTCTGTTTATGACACTTTTTCGGATTTGATCTCAGAGAGTTATTTGTAATTATAAATGGTTGAATCTCTGGGGTCTTGGTTCTTATTCTTACTTTTAAAATGACAGGACACGGATTAGAGAGTGGTCAAGCCTATGAAAGCAAAGATTCTTGTTTGTTGGAAGACTTGGAATTTCCACAAATCATAAAAACGAAACATATAGTTCGCTTCCAAAAACTATATCAAATCATACCGCATATGAACGTCTAACGTTGAGGGAGAACCATGGAAAAAGAAGCCCAAATTTACATAGATGGACAATACTATCCGAAGTCGCAGGCGAAAATCAACGTGTACGACCACGGCTTCCTGTACGGCGACGGCGTTTTCGAAGGCATCCGTGCCTACAACGGCGTAGTTTTCAAACTGAAAGAACACGTGGAAAGGCTTTACAGCTCAGCCCACGTTATGACGTTGAAAATCCCCTTGACCAAAGGGCAGATGATAGAAGCAGTCCTTGCCACAATCAGAAAGAACAAGCTGAAAGACGCTTACATACGCTTGGTGGTCACCCGTGGCGTCGGCGATTTAGGTTTGGACCCGCGGAAATGCTCCAGGGCAACAGTCATCGTCATCGCAGACCACATCGCGCTCCACGAGGGCGAAGCCAAAATCAAAGGAATCACCACGCTGGTTTCTTGGGTGCGCAGAGACCCCGTGGACGGCACATCACACGAGATTAAGTCGCTAAACTATCTCAACAGCGTCATGGCAAAAATCGAAGCCAACATGAGCGGCGCAGACGAAGCCATATGCCTCAACCACAACGGCTGCGTAGCGGAAGGCGTAGGCGAAAACGTCTTCGTCGTGAAAAACGACAAAATCGTCACCCCGCCAAGCGCTGCAGGCGCGTTAGAAGGCATAACCGCCAAGTCGGTGTTCAAACTAGCCAAGAAACTCGGCTACGACATCTGCGAAGCCAACGTAACGCCTTTCATGCTGTTCAACGCGGATGAGGTTTTCTTCACTGGCACGGCAGCGGAAATCGTGCCCATCCGAGAAGTGAACTGGCGCGTGATAGGCGATGGAAAAGCGGGTCCCGTGACGAAGAAACTGATGGCGGAATTCCAGAAAGTTGTCCGCGACCCAAAAGAAGGAATATCCGCTTACTCTTAGAAAAACCGTAAATTAGCGGTTGAGAGTTTCTTTATTTTTTCTTCTTCATGAAACGTTCCAAAGCGTTGAGGGCTTCTTCCAGCGTTTTTACGGGCGGCAGATAAACCGCTCTGACGTGTCCTGCGCCGTAGACTGGATCGAATCCAGAGCCATGCACCACCAGCACGCCTGTTTGTCTGAGGAGATCCACGACGAAGTCTAAGTCAGTCTTCCATCGTGTGCCGACTTCGTGGATTTTGGGGAAAATGTAGAATGCACCTTCTGGTTTGGTGCAGCTGATGCCTTCAATTTCGTTTAGGCGTTTCCACGCGTAGTCACGGCGCTGCTTCAGCTGCTCGACATAACCTTTAAGGTGGTCTTGTGGTCCGTTCAGGGCTGCAGCTCCAGCTTTCTGGACGGGAGTGTTGGCGCACAGGCGAATGCGGCATTCTTGCAGGATGCTGTGTTTTACCTCGTCTAATTCGCCGTTTTTAGCTTTGAAGTACACGTAGCCAAGGCGCCACCCGGTCATGAGGTATGCTTTGGACAAGCCGTTTAGCCCTATCACGGGAATGTCGTCGCTTGCCAAGTAAGCTGTGCTGGTGAAGTCGCCGTCAGGGTATGCCAGTTGGTCATAAATCTCATCCGACACAACGGGCAGATTGTGTTCCGCTGCGATATCTAACATTTGTTTTACGATTTTTTTTCCGTAAACCGCGCCTGTCGGGTTGTTCGGGTTAGTTATCACGATTGCCCGCGTTTTCTTGGTGATTTTGCTTCTTAAATCGTCAACGTCAGGTTGCCACCGTTCTTCCTCGATGGTTCGGTAAGCCACGGGGGTGCCTTTGAAGAACTTGGTGTACGAAATGTAAGGCGGGTAAGTGGGACCTGGGAAGAGTATCTCGTCTCCTCGCTCTACCAGCGTGGCTAGCACCATCTGAATGCCTTCTGATACGCCTTCAGTAACCAGCACGTTGTCGGGTGAGAGGTTTAGCCCGTTAACTCGTTTCTCCTTATCAACGATTGCCTGCCGCAGCTCAGGGATTCCCTCAGAAGCCGAATAGTGGTTATCATCTTCTTCAACTGCTCTGCAAAGCGCCTGCTTGATGTGCGGCGGAGTTTTGAAGTCGAACGCGGGGGGGTCCCCGATGTTCAGGTAGTAGATTTTTCTGCCTTCTTTCACAAGCTGCTCCGTGTAGGCGATGACGTCCCGTATGGCGTATTCCACGTTCTTTGCCCTGACGGTGACTTTGATGTGCGTCAACTGTGTAGCCCTTGTAAAGCTACATCTACGCACCTGACAAAATAAACATTACTAAATGCACGTGCGCTAGACTCAGAAAAATGGCAAGGATAATGTTAACCGCGCCAGCTTAACCGCCAACGGTAACCTTAAATCCACTCCGCGTTCACACTCTAATTGCCTGTTTCACTTTTATCGGGGAGAGAATGTCGAAATGAAAGAGTACGACGCCCTCGTGGTCGGAGCGGGAATCCTCGGCTTATCCACCGCGGGCTACCTCAAACTCCGAAATCCACGGCTACAGGTCTTAGTCGCAGACAAACTGGGCGCTGCGGGGCGAGGCAGCACCGCGAAGAGCGCGGCGGCGCTTTATTTTGGTGAGGAATTCGCTTTGCTGTATGGAGACCGAGCGTTCAAAGTCGGCGATTTGGGCTTGAAGAACAGAAACATCGAGCCTGAGAAACTCATAATCTAACTTCGCCCACGCGTTTGTTCTCAACAAGTTTTTATGTTCGAGCCAGAAAATAGTATCCTGAAAGGTTTTGCAGGTGAACTAAATGTTTGGCTGGAACGGATATTTTCTGAAAGTTGACCTCAGCAGGCGAAAGTCGGCTGTTGAACCGTTTGACGCGCGCTTTGCTTCGTCGTTTTTGGGTGGCAGAGGCTTTGCAGCCAAGATTCTCTGGGACACGCTTCCCCCTGGAACGAACGCGTTGTCGCCTGAAAACAAGCTGGTTTTCGCCGCTGGACCGCTGACTGGGTTTCCGTTGCCTAACAGCGGCAAACTCGTTGTGGCTTCCAAGAGCCCTTTGACTGGCGGCTACGGCGACGGCAACATCGGCACGTTCGCGGCTGTTCACCTGCGCAAGGCAGGCTACGACGCTGCGGTGGTGGAGGGTAAAGCGGAGAAGCCAGTTTTCCTGCACGTGAAGGACAAAGCGGTGGAGTTCGTGGATGCTGGGGACTATTGGGGTTTAGATTCGTTTGAGGCTGAGCGGCGGCTGCGGGAGATTTACGGGCGTGCCGCAGGCATCGTCTCCATTGGGCAAGGAGGCGAAAATCTTGTCAAGTTCGCCTGTGTCGTCTCCCAAGAAGGTCGCGCAGGAGGCAGACCCGGAATGGGCGCGGTTATGGGGTCCAAGAATTTGAAAGCTGTGGTTTTTGAGGGTTCAGGCACGTTGCCAGCAGCGCACCCAGAGGAACTTAAGGAGGAAGGGTTGGCGGGGTACCGTGAGATTTTGGTTAAGCCTGACTACGCTTTTTGGAAGCGGCAGGGCACGTTAAGCACTGTTGAGTGGAGTAACGAGAACAGCGTGCTGCCTACCTGCAATTATTGTGAAGGCGTTTTCGCTGAGGCTGAAAAGATAGGCGGGTATGCTGCCGAAAAAATCAAGGTTTCAAATCGTGGGTGCCCGAACTGTAACATGACGTGCGGCAACGTCGTCAAAGACGCCGAGGGCAAACTATCGGAACTGGACTACGAGAACGTCGCCATGCTGGGTAGCAACATTGGTTTGGGCGACCTTGGGCAGGTTGCGGTGTTGAACCGCGTGGCAGATGAGTTTGGTTTGGATGCTATTTCGTTGGGAAGCGCACTTGGCTTCGCTATGGAGGCTTCCGAAAAGGGCTTGGTTAAGGAGAAGGTTTCTTGGGGCAACTTCACGGAGGCAAAGGCACTTGTCGCAGACATTGCTTATAGGCGTGGTTTAGGCGATGTCCTTGCGGAAGGCGTCCGCGGAGCCGCGGCAAAGTTAGGCGGAGATTCAGCTGACTGGGCTATGCATGTTAAAGGCTTGGAGATAAGCGCGTATGACTGCCGCACGGCACCTGCGATGGCGTTGGCTTACGGAACCAGCCCCATCGGCGCGCACCATAAAGACGCGTGGGTTATCGGTTGGGAAACCGGGCATGACCGCGAGGGCTATGGAGAGGAAAAAGCCGCCAAAGTCATAGAGTTTCAGCATACACGCGGGATTTTTGAGTGCTTGGGCGTTTGCCGTTTTCCCCTCGTTAACCTTGGCTTCGAAAAGGAATGGTACCCGAAGTACCTGTACGCGGCGACGGGGCAAGAGTTCACTTGGGAAACGCTGAACCAGATTGCGGAGCGGGTGTTCAACCTTGTGCGGGCTTTCTGGATTCGCGAGTACAACGGCAAGTGGAGCAGCGAGGTGGATGTTCCGCCGAAGCGATGGTTCGTTGAGTCTTTGAGTGAAGGACCTTTGAAAGGGGCGAAGCTGGACAGAGCGAAGTATGATGCCATGTTGCAGGCATATTACGCGAGGCGGGGATGGGATGAGAGAGGCGTGCCGAAAAGGGAAAAGCTGAACCAGCTCGGCTTATCTGAAGTTGCAGACCAGCTTGGCAAGAGCGTTCAGCTGGTTTAGCAGGCAATTTTTGCTTAGTAGGACCTGGCGAAGTACACCGTTTCCTTCGCTTTCTGTCCGCAGTAGACGCAGTTTGCAGCAGGCTCTTCTTTCTCGAAGGGTCTGACTCTGATGGTGGCGCCTGTTTCGTCTTTTATTTTTGCTTCGCAGTCAGCGCTGCCGCACCATGCTGCCTTGAGGAAGCCGCCTTTCTGGCTGAGGACTTTTTTGAATTCCTCGTAGGTTTTGACGGTTGTGGTTTGGTTTTCGAGGTTTATGCGGGCTTTGGCGTAGAGGTTGTGCTGAATTTCCACGAGCAGGTTCTCCACGGCGGTTTCAACTTCGGCTTCTTTGATGAATGCCTTCGTGCCGATGTCCCGCCTAACTAGCACGACCTGTTGTTGTTTGAGGTCTCGGGGTCCGATTTCTATGCGGACGGGTACGCCTTTGAGTTCCCACTGGTTGAATTTCCAGCCTGGCGTGTACTCGCCGCGGTCATCTAGAACGACTGAGATGCCTTTGGCTGTGAGTTTTTCTTGGACTTCTTTGGCTTTGGCGGCTATGGCGGCGGGGTCTGCGCCTTTGTAGGGAATCGGCACGATGACCACTTGGACGGGCGCAATTTTAGGCGGCAGGACTAAGCCTTTGTCGTCGCCGTGAACCATAACCAACGCGCCTATGAGCCGAGTGGTAATGCCCCAGCTTGTCTGCCAGACTAGGTGGTCTTTTTCGTCTTCGCCGATGAACTTGATGTCGAAGACTTTGGCGAAGTTCTGTCCGAGGTTGTGGCTGGTTCCCATCTGGAGCGCTTTGCCGTCGGGCATGATGGCTTCCAGCGCCGTGGTGTAGAGAGCGCCTGCGAATTTTTCGCTGTCACTTTTGACGCCGACGATGACGGGGATGGCGAGGTAGCTTTCCATGATGTCGCGGTACTCGCCGAGAACGTACAATGTTTCCTTCTCAGCTTCCTCAGCCGTGGCGTGGGCTGTGTGTCCTTCTTGCCAGAGGAACTCGCGGGTTCGGAGGAAAAGTTTGGTGGCTTTGGTTTCCCAACGTACGATGTTACACCACTGGTTGATTTTGACTGGGAGGTCTCTCCAGCTGCGAATCCACTTTGCGAATGTGGCGTACATTATGGTTTCGGATGTGGGTCTGACGGCAAGTTTCTCTTCCAGCGGGGTGTCTCCGCCCTGCGTTATCCAAGCCACTTCAGGAATGAAACCTGCGAAATGCTCTGCCTCCTTCTTCAGGAAGCTTTCAGGGATGAACATGGGAAAATAGACGTTTCTGTGCCCTGTTGCCTTGATTTTCTTGTTGAAGATTTCCTGGATTTTCTCCCACATGGCGTAGGCGTCTTCGCGGATAATCATGCAGCCCTTGATGGGCGCGTAATCTGCAAGCCCCGATTTCAGGATGACTTCGGTGTACCACTCAGAGAAATCTTCGCCTTTCTTAACTGTTACTCCAACGTCCGACATAACTGTCACTCGTCAAGCCTTTCGCTACGCCACAATATAACTATAACGCACTCCACAACAAAACCAGCATATCAACCGTTGAGGATAAGCAGAGTAAAGCTCCAATTGCTATTATTGTGCCAATTCGTACATCAGACTCCCCAGAACGATAGATTATTTATTAAAATTGCTGTCGAAATTCCTTATATATCCCCTATACGTAGTGTATGATTCACCGACCTAAGCACTACAGCCAACGAATTGTGAAGCAGGTATTAATATGATAATAAGAAAAAAGAGAATAGTGAATTTGGAACCTGTTTTGAGATTTGTTCCCGAAGGAACGACTGTTGCAATGGGTGTCAAGAATCCGATTAGATTCCAAAATGTTCTGGAAAATATCGGTTTCGCTTTGCCATTGAACGAAGGAGATTCGATTCTACCTCCAGCATCTCTAGGTCCAGTTTCTAAAGTCAATGCTGAAGGATACTACATTGTACACAAAGACCAACCTAAGGAGACATACTACCAAGTCAGAGATTGGTATTGGGAACAGTATGATGGTCCTTACAGCACAACCACAGAGCACAAACTGGTCGATGTCCCTCACAAAAGGTATCCTAGAACCTTTGTTTCACCTTATGGCGTGGAAATTACTGTTACCAAGGATTTACAAGGCAATCTTGTTCTTATAAGCCCCTCTGTCCAAAGCACCGAGGACAAGAAGGAACTTCTCAAACATACGATAAACCTTTTCTTAGAACTCTTTGGAGAATGTCAAGTGTTTTCACAAGATCTAAATGAAATAATCACATCACCGATACGAAAGGTAAATTGGAATATACTACCTGCGGGTCGGATGCCATGGGAACAACTACGCCAACAAATGGAACCCATAGTCCAGATGGCTCCTGAGGCAAATCGCCCCTTCATTTTACACCGCCTTGAAACCATAAACAGGTTCAACCCTGATTTTTGGGCTGTTGGAAAAGGCGGTTTTACGGGTTACATTATTATGGGTTTCACGGACAAAAACATCTACATCTGTGAAAGCGTCTACTACGGAAATGCGACATATGTTTTTGCTGAGAGATGGGAAGAATTATCCAAAAAGACAAAGGCTGAGATACTCGACGAAAACCTTCAGGAAGAAAGAATCGTTCATAGAGTAAGACAGTGGAATAGACGAATTAATGAACTGCTTGCCAGCTAGTGATTATCTTAGCAGGCTCCAAATTTCAAACTCCTCCTGCATAATGTTGCACGAAGTTCTATCGACGAAAAGGTCTCAAAAAGGCGCCTAGCAGAAAAGCAAATAGCAGAACTGAAAAAAGCTGATAAGAATAATGAGAGAATATCCCTCTTTATCAAGATTAAAGGCTCTTTGAAGTCGTAGCCTATCAAGATAGCATCATGAAGCAGCCTCGACTTACCTGCATCTTCAACTGTGTTTTGTGTTTGTAAGTTTGTTGGTAAATTGGTAAATTTCTAAATTTCGTGAGGGTTCTTATGGGGCTGTTGTTTCTGTGGGTTTCTGCAGGAGACGTATCCCAGTTATGTTGGCAAGGGGAGGTGAATGTCAGAGAGGAATTCCAAGGTTTTTCTGGGGCTGTTCTGAGAGAGCCCACTGCACAGGCAAACGGGCGCGAACATATTTGGAGCTTAATAGCCAATCTGCGCAGAAAATCTATAGAGAGAGGTCACTATTGGCTGAAAAACCAACCAAAAGCATGTTGCCTGCTATAAATAAGGGGGCTATAGACTCCACCGAGCAGCTAGTCTCAAGCGTTCACCGCATCAGCTTAAACGCGGCATCAGTTATCAAACCGATTCTTTGCCTAAACTTCTCAGCGTGCTAAAAACAGGTTAACTTTCATGGACTTTCAAAGTTCCAATGAAGCGCTTCTGAGTGCGAAACGTGTTTGACCAGCAAAACTTTATAATCCGTTGTGAAAAATTACATTCGGTTGAAACAAAATATGTCCCGTGGTTGCCAGCCTTAAGCTCAGGTGATTGGATGGCGAAACTGACCGATTTAGGCTTCTCAAAAGACGTAATCGTAGAAACCATCCTATCCACCTACAACTCAGATGGACAACCAACCGCTGCACCCATGGGAACAACAATGGAAAACGAGCAGCGCATCGCCATCAAACTTTACAATTCATCCTTAACCCAGAAAAATCTCCAACTGAACCGCTGCGCTGCGATAAACGTAACCTCAAACATAGACATGTTTTACAGGACAGCCTTCAAAGAAGCCAACCCTCAAAGCACGCTTCCTACGGAATGGTTTGAAAAAGCAGAAACCGTAAATGCACCAAAACTACGCAACGCCGATGCAGTCATCGAAATCTCAGTTGCAAAAATGACGCCAATTGACGAGGAAAGAACCGAAGCCATCTGCAACGTGCAACTAATCAGAGCCCAAAAAACCTTTCCACAAGTTTACTGCAGAGCATTTTCCGCTACCCTCGAAGCCATAATACACGCAACACGCGTGAAAGTTTTTTTGGCAGGCAACGAAAAACAGAAAGCCCAAGCTTTAAGGCTGATGGAAAACATCGAAGCCTGCAGCGACATCGTGCATCGCGTCGCTCCAAAATCCCGATATGCTGAAATTATTGCGGATATAGCTGGAATGGTTAATTCATGGAGGAAAGCCCAAGTTGAAAGTGTACATTAAGACTCCAGCCAGACTCCATCTGGGACTAATCGACCTAAACGGTGAGTTGGGAAGAGTCTTCGGAGGATTAGGCTTGGGCATAGACCAGCCAAACGTCATCCTTGAAGCCGAGCAATCCACTCAGCTTGCTGTGACAGGAGAAAACGCTGACCTAGTCGGAACCCTCGCAAAGCGGTTCCTTGAAACTTATCATGTACAGACAAATGCAAGCATCAACGTGAAAAAAACAATTCCAAACCACGTGGGCTTAGGTTCAGGAACACAACTGGCACTGGCAGTTGCCACAGCCCTAAAAACACTCTTCAACATAAAAGCAACGACGCAGGAACTCGCAGTCGCCATGGGCAGAGCACAAAGAACAGGTGTCGGCACAACGATTTTTGAGCAAGGCGGATTTGTGGTAGACGGCGGAAAAACCACCCAGAAAAATTCCCCACACAATTTTCCACCACTGATTTTCCGTCAGCCATTTCCAGCAGACTGGCAGTTCGTGGTGGCAGTGCCAAACACAAACAAAGGATTATCCAACGACGAAGAAAAGTCGGCGTTTAACCAGTTGCCTCCAATGTCAGCTGAGACTGCTGGCAGAATATGCCGCCTAATAATCATGAAACTTCTCCCAGGACTAATTGAGCATGACATCCAAAGCTTCGGAGAAGCCTTAACTCAGGTTCAGAATGCTGTCGGCGACAGCTTCTCCAGCGTTCAAGCTGGAAGATACTCCAGCCCAGTAGCTGCAGAAGGCATAGAGTTCCTTCGGAAACTCGGAGCATACGGCACAGGACAAAGCTCTTGGGGACCAGCATTCTACGGACTATTCCAGAAAGAAGAAGCAAAAGAAGCGCAACGGAGCTTCCGCAGATTCCTCCAAACAGGCGTCGGAGGGAAAGTTTTCATCGCAAAAGCCAACAACAAAGGCGCTTACATCAAGCTTACGAGATAAAAGAGGATGCGCGTAATTTGAAAGTACTGCTAATCACAGGTGTGCTTGCAGAGGATGCTGTTAAACTCAACGCCAAAGAAAGCCACGTTGAAACGGAAACTCTTGCCCTAAAAGTTCCAGTAGCAGCATTCCTGTCCCCTGAATCCATAGCCAAAGCGCTTAAACACGCGGAACTGAAGAATTTCGACATGATTCTGGTGCCTGGACTAATCCGAGGCGACACAAAAACCGTTTCGGATTCAGTGGGCATTCCGACCTTCAAAGGTCCAAAATACGCTGCCGATCTGCCGACAGTGCTGGACTCGTTGGGCGAAGTCAAGCTCTCAACTGTCAAGCCAGCAGACGAGCTTCTCACGGAAAGGCTAAAGCAAAAAGCTCTGGAAGAACTGCGCACAGTGGAGAAAAACCGTGACGTCTTACTGCAGAAGCCTGGCAGCATGCTGATTAAAGATTTAGCTATAGGCAGAGATTTTCCCATGCGCGTCATGGCAGAAATAGTTGATGCCGCATTGATGCCTAAGGAAGAAGTTCAGAGGTTGGCACAATATTTCGTGCGGGTTGGAGCAGACATCATCGACGTTGGAATGGTTGCGGGCGAGTCCCGACCTGCAGACGCAAGAAAGCTGGTGGCAGCGGTGAAGCAAGTCGTCAACGTGCCCGTGAGCATAGACACGCTTGACCCAGCTGAGATTGCGGCGGCTGTGGCTGCTGGCGCAGACTTGGTGCTAAGCGGTGACGCAGGAAACCTCGAAGCCATAGCGCCCTTTACGAAAAGCGTTGCGGTTGTGGTTATTCCGACAAATCAGCGTGAAGGATATTTCCCGAAGACTGCTGAAGAACGCGTGAAGTTCCTCGAAGAAATCATCAGCGAAGCAAGGAAACTGGGAATCACCAGAGTCATAGGCGATTTAATTCTGGAACCGTCGAACGTTCTGGAGAGCATGATGGCTTTCCGCGAATTCGCAGAAAAAAATCCAGCTGTTCCCCTGTTTGTGGGCGTTTCCAACGTTACGGAGTTGATGGATGCGGATTCCGTGGGTGTGAACGCTTTGCTGGCGCGTTTGTCGTCTGAAGTCGGCGCAAGCGTTTTGTTGGCGACGGAGAAAAGCGACAAAGCCAAAGGAACAGTCAGGGAGGAAGTTACGGCGGCAAAGATGATGTTTCTGGCGAAGAAGCGCGGTTCGGTTCCCAAAGATTTGGGCTTGGACTTGCTTGTGCTGAAGGACAAGAGAAACCGAGAAGAACCCTACAGCAAGGCACTAGAAGTCAAAGTGCCCGTGGTGGTTGCAGCCGAAAAGCCTGAAGGAGCCGAGTTGGATGAGAAAGGTTCGTTCAGAATTGCGGTTGACAGGGCTGGAGAAGAAATAGTAGCGCTGCATTATGCTTCGGCGAAAATGGAAAAGCCCGACAGAATAATCAAGGGCAAAACCGCAGAAAACATCCTCGCAAAGATTGTGGAAATGGGTTTATTATCGAGGATTGACCATGCAAGCTATTTGGGAAGCGAACTGGCGAAAGCGGAAATTGCCCTGCGAACCGGAAAAGAGTACATTCAGGATGGCGCTTTTTTCTGAAGGTTTTGCTTTAGTTCGTTCGTTTCTATTTGTGAGGCTTGTGCGTCCAGCTTCGCAGATGGTTTGCTGGATGGCAACGTTTCGCTCGGTGAATTTGATTGCTTTCCGAGTTGTAGGAAGTGGTTTTTGGTGATGCTCCAGATTACAGGGGTTCCCACCAGGACTGTGCAGATAATTAGGATTGTTCGTTCAACGGGGTAAACTAGCATGACACCTGTCCAAATTCCAGGCCATGCTGAAGACTCAAAGAACGGCTTAATACCAATTTGCCCAAACGCAACTTCGAAAAGTATGTTTCCCATGAGATGCTGCATCATTGTGCCGATAAGCGCCATAATGGCTAGTCCAGCTGCGATTGATTTTGTTTGCTTAGCGCTTTGAATCCATTTTGGTGCCCAGCGGCCTAAGGGGGAAAGAAGGACTATGAATGCAGCGATGTGTAACCATGCAAAGGGAATCACTATTGATGTGCCTGGGATGGTGACGAAGAAGCTCGTCAGCGGCCACAAAGAGAATGCGACAAGCAGAGCTGCATTTATTGCAACAACTGGCAGCCATTTGCGTCTGAAAAGGAAACCCACAGAAACTACGGCGACGAAGTCTGGCAAGAAATCTAGGAAGTACAGACTTAGGAATTGGGGAGATCTGCCGAGGCTGAGCGCTCCGAAGCTGCCGATCAGGACGCTTAATCCCCCGAAGTAAGGTCCTAAAATAATGCCGAAGATTGGAGCGAGGAAATCTGAAAGGGAAAGGTATCCACCTGCACCGCCAATGAGCATGCTGAAGGGGATGAACCGTAAGACTATGTAGAGTGCGGTAAACACTATCAGGAGCGCGATTTGTTTGGTTCTTTGGCTGGCTTTACCTGGATCAATCATCTGTTATCACCTTGAATAGACTGAACTTTTCTGCACTGCTGTGTAAATTTTTACACAGGCTAATAAAAGTTTCCATATCAGCAAATAGCTGAGGCAACAGCTAAGGTGCACGAGTTGCACAATTACTAATACCGCACAGAACCTGCAGCTCAAGGACTTTGACGTTTCAACTGTGAGCGTTTGGTGAACCGAACTTATGCTAAAAGCGTGTCTTTTCTGAATTTGACTGGATGCTGTTAAATTGTGCATGATTTGTTTTTGAATGACTGTTCCCTTGACTTTTCCAGCAATATCAGAGCTAAAAACAGCTTTGTTTTGCCACTCTGAGCTTTTTTCGAACGATTTCCTGATTCGCTGTCATTAACGCGTGGGCTTTGGCAAATCTTAAATACAAAATAGCCACATAGTAAGAATCCCGAGGTTAAACTCGTGGCCAAGAAACCAGCTAAGAAAGAAGAGAAAAAACCAGCAAAGAAGAAGTAAGACGCATATTTACCACATATTTACCTCTCCTTTTTCTCTTTTCTATCCATGAGAATAATCTCTCTTTCTCAGTCGCCAGCAAAGTAGAGTTCAAAAGGCAGTCTGGTGGGTGACGCCACAACAAATCTTTTATATACTGACCCTTGATTCCTATTATCAAGAGTTGTGGTTTATATGTCAGTCAAAGTGACACCAGAGTATATCAACCTCTTAAATCAGGCAGTCTCACGTGAAATCCAAGTATCCATCCAGTACATGCTGCAGCATGCGAAGATGGAGAAGCTCATCCGCAAAGTCATCCCGGAAAACATCCTGCTTGACAAAACAACGTATGATGCAGTGGGAAAATTCCTCCGCGAAATCGCCATAGCTGAAATGAAACATGCTGCTGCCATTATGGAGCGGATTTATTACCTCGGTGGGTCAGCCACCACAAAATCTGAAAAGCCAAACATCGGCAACACTCTGAGCGAGTTCGCACGGAACGGAGTGAAAGCTGAGGAAGAAGCGCTTGTTTTGTACCGCAAAATCATCGATACCGCTGGCAAAATGGAGGACTGGGAAACCCGTGAGATGTTCGAGAAAATCTACGGCGAAGAAGAGCAGCACCTGTTCAAGTTCCAAGAATACGCTAACATGAAGGATGAGCCAGAAGGACCAGAGACTGTTCCGCTTTCCGAGTGGCGTAAGATATTCACCGAAGACTACTTCGCTTTGCTGAACAAGGCTGTGGCGGCGGAAATCTCTGCGATTCTGCAGTACACGAACCAGCATGAAAAAGCCAGTTTGCTCGCTTTGCGAAAGAAGAATTCGGCGCTTGAAGTTGTAAAGGAAAACAACAAAGCCAAAGTGGTCAGCGAACTGCTGAAGCCGATTTTCATCGCGGAAATGGACCATCTAGAAAAGATCAGCGAACGCATTTACTTGCTCGAAGGCGAAGCAACGTACAATCCTGATCCGATTCCACAAGTGGGCGAAACCGCAGAAGACTTCCTGAAGCTGGATCACGAAGCTGAAAACTACGCGTTGGTGCTGTACCGGAAGATAATCGATGAAGCCATGAAGCGCGGTGACACCAAAACACGTCGCATGTTCGAAGAAATAGTCAGCCAAGAAGAAGACCATTACTGGGCATTCGATGATTTCGTGAGATAAATTTTCTTTTTCCTTTCTTTTTTTGGTGCAGCTTTTTCTAAGTCCTGTTGTGCTCGGAGCAGACTATAGCCCCCATATTTAAAGCAGGCTGCATAGAAAACGCGGATTACGGCTGCCCGTTTTTCGTTAGGCTGATGCAGTGAAAACAGGTGAATTTGTTTCAAGTAGTGGTTTTTGGTGTTATTTTGAGTGCTCGGTAGCCTCTGGCGACTGGGTTCAGCATTTCTGTTATCTTGACTTTGGTCAAAACGCCGTCAACATCTTCGGCGTAGCCTCTCACGTCATGTTCCGCCTCCATCAGCGACTGCAAATACACTCTGCCGTCGGTTGTTCTGTGCTGGCACCTGGTCGGCAAGCCTATAAGGAGCGGTTTTTTCTCTTCCAGCGCTTTGGCGCAGGCATAAAGTATTGCTTCCGAACCAGCGGTCAACTCCGCCACCCTCACAGGCATGCTTTCTTTGCCGATGGCGAGCACTTCTATTCCGTGTTTTCTGCGGACTTCTCCTGCGATTTTCCGAAGTTTCGGCAGAATTTTCAGGATATGCTTCCTTACCCACGGGGAAATGTTCATGTTGGAGAGCTCAACGGCGGACAACTCTTCCACGGAAATCCCGCCGAGTGATGTGTCTAAATGTACGACGTCTGCTTGGACTTTTTCCAGCAGCTCCAGACAGAGCTCTGCTTCGTGCACTATGATTTCGTGTCCGTCTTCAACTTCCGCAAAGATAGGTTCCGCTAAGCGCACGTGTGCTTCCTTGTAAGGTGGGTTAACCAGCACGGCTGCTGAAGCTATCTGGGTTATGGGGGTGAATTTGTCGTCTAGAATTGCCGCTGCTGAATCCGCTGCGATTATCCTCAAATCTGCCACCTGCTAGGCTTATGTGGATTCGGGGAAAATTAGGTTTGCTCTTTCTCTTGTTCAGGCTGCTTTAAGCCCAACGCTAAAAGGTACATTTCGCTGCTTTGCGCTCGGCTTGCTTTGGGCTTGATGAATTTGACCTCTTCAAAATGCGGCTCAACGGTTTTGATGAAGTCGTTAAGCAAGTCTCCCTCGAACACTTTGCAGAAAAAGTTCCCGCCTGGGCGCAGAATCTGCAGAGCCATCTCAAATGCCTTGGTTGCCAAGTCAATCTGCCTTGCGTGGTCAACTTCCCACACGCCAGAGATGTTCGGGGACATGTCAGAAAGCACGACGTCGGCTTTTCGGGGCAAGAAACTGAGGATTTGCTGGAGCGTTTCAGGCTCAGTCATGTCGCACACAATCGTCCGGACGTACGCTTGCTCGAAGGGGGCAATGGGTTTCAGGTCGACGCCCAGGACGAAGCCTCGTTTCCCCGCGACTTTTCGGGCGGCTTGGATCCATCCGCCTGGGGCTGCGCCTAAGTCGACGACGACGTCGCCGAACTTTATGAAGTGGTATTTGTCTATGGTTTGTGATAATTTGTATGTGGCTCTTGAGCGGTAGTTTTCTTCTTTTGCTTTCTTGTAGTAGTATTCTTGTTTCCGCTCTTTGATCCAGTTCTTGGACTTGGGCACTGCTTGCGTTCCCCTATTGGGGTGGTTCAGGATCTAAGGGTTTGTCTAAATTAAGAATCCACACGGTGAGTCTCTCGCAGCTTTTCGGCGAAATAGCCGTTGTGGGGTCGCATCTCGCGTTGTCGGCGCACATGAGGCAGGGGCAGTCAACTATGGTTTCGATGCTTGCAGGCATGCGTTTAGGGTAAAGCCTGTAGGTCCATCTACCGCCTTCAAGTTCTTTTTCTCTGCGAATTAGACCTTTTTCTTCCAGTTTTATGGCTACTCTGGAACCCTCTCTGCTGCTTGCGCTGAGTTCCCGCCAAAGTTCGGATTGGAGTACGCCTTGGTAGCCGGTGTTTACGACAAAATGGAGGGCTTTCTGCTCTAGGTCGTTACGTTTAGGCATATGTCAGTTCCAACTCTCGCATTAAATATATGCCTAGGTGCAAGATAAAAATATGTATCCCGTAAATATGATGATTTATCCGTGAAGGAAACGACTACGAAATGGCAGCGCGAAAACAGGGCGAACGGTTCTGCTTAGGCATCGAGTCCACAGCGGACGACTTCGGTGTCGGAGTGGCAACTTTCAGCGGCAAAATCCTAGCCAACACAACCAGCGGCTACATCCCTGAACAGGGCGGAATTCACCCGAGGGAAGCCGCCAGGCACCATGCAGAAGTAGCCGATAGAGTGCTCTCTGAAGCCTTTGCCAAAGCTGGGGTGAAGCCGAAGGATTTGGCTTTGGTTGCTTTTGCTCAGGGTCCAGGCTTAGGTCCTTGCCTTCGTACGGGGGCAACTGTGGCGCGTGCTTTGGCATCTTACTTGGGCGTTCCGTTGGTGGGTGTGAACCATTCAGTTGGGCACATCGAAATAGGCAAACTCAAAACGGGGGCACAAGACCCTGTGACGCTTTACGTTTCAGGCGGCAACACCATGGTCACAGCCTTCGCCGCTGGAAGGTACCGCGTGTTCGGAGAAACCTTAGACATCGCACTTGGGAACTGCCTGGACGTTTTCGCCCGAGAAGCAGGACTCAAAAGCCAGAAAGGGTTGCCGCTTGGTGCCGCCGTTGAGCAGCTTGCCGCGCAGGGCAGGACGTTGCTGGCGTTGCCTTACGTGGTGAAGGGCATGGACTTATCGTTGAGCGGTCTGCTTACCGCCGCGGTCACTTTGCTCCAAAAAGGCAAGTGCAGGCTGGAAGACCTGTGCTATAGCCTTCAGGAGAACGCGTTTTCCATGGTTACTGAAGTCACGGAGAGGGCGCTGGCGCACACCGAGAAAAAAGAAGTCTTGCTGACGGGCGGAGTTGCCGCCAACAAGCGGCTGCAGGCAATGCTGAAAATCATCTCGGAGGAACACGATGCCCGCTTCAGTGTGGTGCCGCGTGAGTTTGCCGCGGACAACGGCGCCATGATTGCCTGGACTGGAGTGCTCGCGTTCACGCATGGTTTGGTTACGCCTGTCGAGGAGAGCTTTGTGCGGTTGAGGTGGCGTGTGGAAAAGGTGGATATCCCATGGGTAAGGTAACGGAGCAGATTCTTCTGAAGAAGGGCGCGGAAGCCAGCCTTTTTCTGGCAGATTGGCACGGAAAACGCGTGGTAGTGAAGGCGCGTTTGCCCAAGAAGTACCGCCCCGCCCAGCTGGATTTATCCATTCGGAGTTACCGCACGGTTCACGAGCCACAGTTGATGCATGAAGCCAAGAAGGCGGGTGTGCCGACGCCCCAGATTTTCATGGTTGACGTGCAAAACGCGGCGATAACCATGGAGTACGTTGAGGGAAAACAGGTGAAGCAGTTGCTTGACGGCATCTCGCAGGCGGAGCGACTTGAACTTTGCGGCAGAATCGGCGAGTTAGTCGCGAAACTGCACAAGCATGGAGTGGTTCATGGAGACTTGACGACGTCGAACATGATTTTGACTGCTGCAGGCAGGATTTTCCTCGTCGATTTTGGCTTAGGCGACAAAACCGTGGAGCTTGAGGCTAAGGGCGTTGACCTGCACCTGCTGAAGCGGGCTCTGCAGAGCACTCATTACCGCTTTGCGGACGAGTGCTTCGAAGCGGTCATCGAAGGCTACCGCAGCTTTTCAGGCACTGCCTCGGCGGATAAGGTTTTGGAGAAAATTACAGAAATAGAAAAAAGAGGCCGCTACGTAGCTGAAAGAAGGCAGGACAACTAACATGAGTCTCAAGCTGAAAGGCAGAGTCATTTTCTTCGCCACAGGCAACGTCCACAAGTTCAACGAAGCCCGCAGCGTGCTCACCAAACAAGGCATCGCCGTGGGCATGCTCCGCGTGAAGGCAGTGGAAATTCAAAGCGAAGACCTAACCAAAATCGCACAGGAAAGCGCGCGAGACGCCTTCGACCGCTGCCACCTGCCGCTTATTGTTGAAGATGCAGGGCTGTTTGTGGAGGCTCTGAACGGTTTTCCAGGTCCCTACGCCGCCTTCGTCTACAAAACATTAGGTAACGCTGGGTTACTGAAGCAGATGGGAAAAGTCAAGAACAGGCAAGCGAAGTTCCAATCGGCAATCGCCTACTTCGACGGAGAGGAACAAAGGATTTTCCAAGGCGAAGCCCAAGGAGAAATATCCTCAGCGGAAAGGAAGAAAAACCCGAAAACCGCCTTCGGATTTGACCCCGTCTTCCAGCCGCTGGGAAGCAAGAAAACCTTTGCCGAAATGAAAATTGAAGAGAAGAACGGGTTCTCGCACCGTGCAGCGGCACTCAACAAGTTCGCTGAATGGTACAGGGCACAGTAGCAAATTGGAAACTTTTCTAGAACGTAACTATTCTTAAGTAGCCAAAGCCACAGACACGGGTATCTTGTTTTTCCATGTCTATCGCCAAGAAATAACTTGGGTAGGCTGGATAAAGGTCTTTTTCGAATAAAGACATTTACGATTCTATGTTAAAAAAAATTAGTCTCGGATTTCTGAACACCTTTTCTCAAGCTTGCTCGGATTATGTTTCTCATTCTCTTTGACTAAACTTACTGCAAGAACCTTTATGCGATGGAAAAAAGAAATGAAAAAACAACATTTTCCCTTACGTTCCAGCTATGGTCAGAGTGGTTGGTTCGCCACCGACTGAGAAGTTTCCCCAGTTTATTCCGTAGCCAACGGGTACACGCATCGCGTTTATGTCCGTCATGTTGGTAGCCAATATAGTGCCAATGGGGTCGGTGATGGTTATGTTTACGCCTGTGCCGCCTAAGCTCGTCACGAGTACGTCGGTAACGACGACTCTGTATCTCACGTTGGGGCTTGGTTTATGTTGGTTGGTGCTATTTTGGTCGGGACTTGCGTCCGTATAAAGTCCAAGAGTGCTGCTGCTTGCGCAGAATGGGTCAAAAGCAGGAGTGTTGGCGAATACACCATAGGGATTATAGTTCCGCACATTCTCCACTGTGCCATCTAATATTCCATAGAACCATAGATAACGAGATTGACTACTGTTCGCGAAGCCGCCATTAACATGTATGCTAACATCTTTGCTTCCGAGGTTTTTCAAGATTGACCCATTGATTGTGCCTGCTCCTCCGTAGAAGCTTGTCGAACCCGTACTGCCAGCATGAAGGTTTGTTATGTCCACTTGTCCTCTTCCAACTATGAGTATCGCATCGGAATCAGTTTCAAACAACGTAATCCTGGTCATGGTGATATGTGCACGGTAATATTCGGGGCCTGGATAGGGGACAGATCCAATATTCAGCCCGATCAAACTTTTCGGACCTAAAGCAGTGGTATCACCTGACCCTCTTGACCCTGCTACTACTACGTCGTTTAATGTTACGTCGCTGCTTGTGGTTATGTAAATAGGCATATCCCAGAAGGCATCTGGACTAGGATTACCCACGGGATACCATCCGTCAGCGTTTGACCAAACATTACTTATCACCCAATCGTATTGAGGCGCGGCATGGATTAATCCCCATTGGTTAATGTAACCCCAAATATTGTATAAACGTGCGTTTGCCACCCATCCAAGAGAGTAGATGCCATATTGGTTGTAGCTGAGAAATATGTTGTTTAGGGTTACCGCGTCTATAACGTTGTATTTGGAGTAGTCACCGATTGTCTCTAAATGTATACCTACGTGTTTGCGTATCACTTCTACGTTGATAATTTGGAATGTGTCAACTTTGTAGGCTCTTATTCCCGCTCCTTCCGTGAAATTTTTATCCTCCAAGGCGGCATCTGAGTTGATGCCAGAAATTCCTAGGTTTTGGATTGTGACTCCGAAAATAAAGTTGTTTCTACCCACTTCAAAAGCGTCAAAACCCTCCGCAATTATGGTTGTTCCCCATTTGTCAGAAAAACCGTGATAAGTTTCTTCGCTAGTGAAGAACAAGTCTCCGCCGATGTTTTCTCCTGAAATGGTCACTGAAGAGTTCTCGACGTCTATGGGTGCAGTTAACACAATTTTGCCTTTGAGCATTACAGATTTTCCGTTGGCTACAGCGTAGTTCACCACAGCACTTGCGTTTGTGTTTGAGCAATTTATGTTGCCTCGAGAATCTGCAGCGGTGTAATTGCTTCCGGTGTATTCAACTGTGTAACTTGGGGCTCCTGTTCCTCCAGTCGCGCCTGTTGCTCCTTGAATGTTAGCTACTTTTATCCATGAACCAGAGACTTTGTTGTATACGTCGCTGTTGGCTATGTTGAGATAGAAGTCTCCGTTGCTGCCTAAGCTTGAGCTGGGTGTACCTGTTCCGTTCCACCAAGCAGCATTCGCTCCCCCTGGACCCGTAGCTCCAGTGGCTCCTGTTGCTCCAGTGGCTCCTGTTCCTCCCGTAGCTCCAGTGGCTCCTGTTGCTCCAGTGGCTCCTGTTCCTCCCGTAGCTCCAGTGGCTCCTGTTGCTCCAGTGGCTCCTGTTCCTCCCGTAGCTCCAGTGGCTCCTTGTGGTCCGGTTGCTCCTGTGTCTCCTTTTGGACCCTGCGAACCCGCTGGTCCCGTAGCTCCAGTTTCTCCTGTTGGTCCTGTTGGTCCCGTGGCTCCTTGTTGTCCTATTGCTCCTGTATCCCCTTTGTCTCCCTTTGCTCCAGTTGGTCCCAAAGCAAACTGCATAGAAACCAAACCTCCGATTGAGCCAGAAACTACAATCGAAATGATTAACGCCGCAGCAAATACTGCAGTAGAAACACCTTTAATGTTATTCAATATATCCATTTCTTATTCTCCCTTCTTATTTTGTTTAATTTAAATTAACCTGCCTTAGCTTATGTCTCTTTGAATTACTAATCCAAATAAGCGCAAGCCAATTTTTTCCAGCATGCTTTGTATTATTGTATCTGTGCTTTTCAATTTTTCTTTAAATTCCAGCAGAAATAGGGAGTCTAATCCGTAAAACAAGACATCACCAGCTGAAACTGAAAAATCTGCAATTTGAAAGATGGGTTAGCGTGCAAGGGCTGTCCTGACGGGCGAGCGAGCAGCTCCGAGCAAGTCACCCGTTTTGCCGTATGGGAGGCTCCAAGTGGCACTTGGAGGGGCGATATAGTCATCCATTCTGCTGCAGAAACTGCGGCTACATCGAACTCCACATCGAAAGTAACCGCAAATAACAAAAAATAACTTTCCGTTATCAATTTGTGTTTCCAAAGGAGCCAACCTACACCATGATTCTTTCGGCGGATACAGCTATTCTTAAATATGCGTTTTCCGTGGGTCTAAGATGCAAAGTGTCAAGGTGAAGAGATGCCGAAACAGGAAAAAGGAAAATCACACAGCATCCGCCCAGTCAGCAGACGCCCCCCAAGCTGGTGCAAATACGAACCCGAAGAAGTAGAAGCCTTCATAATTAAACTCGCCAAAGAAGGCCACAGCCTCAGCAGCATAGGCACCATCCTCAGAGACCAATACGCCATCCCACTCGTCAAACCGATAACAGGCAAAAGCATAAGCGCCACCCTCAAAGCCGCAAGCCTAGCACCAGCAATGCCAGAAGACCTGGCGAACATGATGAGGAAAGCAGGAGGCATGGCAGTCCACATGGAGAAAAACAAGAAAGACCGACACAACAAACGCAACATGATGATGATTGAAGCAAAAATCCACAAGCTCTCACGATACTACAAGCGCGAAGGCATCCTGCAGAAAAACTGGAAGTACGAACCAAAAATCGCCTCCATAACCTAAACACCCAACACAACTTAACCTTCTTTTAATGCCTACGCAAAGGATTATTGCCTACGGCAACGTAGAGTTTTCAAACAAAACAACAGAGTGAACACGATGACCCTAGACACCGCCTCAACCAACGCCTTTCTGGCTTCGGCAACACAAGCCGCCAAGGTGATTCTGGAAACCGCACAGCAAGACGGCTTCATCCACGTTTTCAGCCACCTCGACGCTGACGGCATCGCAGCAGCAGGCGTAATCGGCAAAACGCTTTTCAGGCTGGACTCCAGATTCCGCATGCGCATCACCCAATGGGTAGACGAGAAAATAATCGGCGAAATCGTCGCAGACAAACCTGCACTCGTCCTCTTAACGGACTTCGGCAGCGGCTACCTCGAACTGCTCAACGAAAAAATCCCCAACTTCAAAGTCCTCATACTCGACCACCACCAAGTCGCCGGAACCGTGGAGAACAGCAACTTCGTGCATGTAAACCCTCACCTACACGGCATAGACGGAGCCACCGACATCAGCGGCTCAGGCGTAGCGTACTTCGTGGCTAAAGCCGTGAACCCGCGGAACGTTGACCTAGCCCCCATAGCTTTAGTCGGCGCGTTAGGCGACATGCAGGACAGGTACGACCAGAGAAAACTCGGCGGACTAAACCAGCTAATGGTCGAAGACGCCGTAAACGCCAAACTGCTCAACGTGGAGAAGGACTTAACGTTCTTCGGCAGAGAAACCCGCCCCATCCACAGAACGCTCGCGACCACCACAAACCCGTTCATACCAGGCATAAGCGGCGAAGAAGACAAAGCACTGGCATTCCTCTCCAGCCTAAACATTCCACTGAAAAGCGGCGACAAATGGCGCGCCCTCAGAGACTTGACAGAAGAAGAGAAGAAGCGGCTGTGCTCCGCCCTGGCAGAGTACCTACTGTCCAAGGGACTGCACTACGAAGTAACCAACCTCATCGGCTACATTTACGTCCTCTGCGCCGAGGAACCATGGACCAGCCTCCGCGACGCCCGCGAATTCGCCGTCGTCCTCAACTCCACAGGACGCATGGACAGACCAAGCCTCGGAATATCCCTCTGCATGGGCGACCGCGGCGCTGCCCTGCAGGAAGCCAACAGCGTTCTGGAGGATTACAGGAAGAACATCAACAAGTATCTGAGCTGGGTGGCGGAAAAGCCTGAGCGGCTGCGGGAACTGGACAACATCTACGTTGTCAACGGCGAAGACTTCGTGAACGAGAAAATAATCGGCACCATCTCATCAATACTCACGTCCAGCCTGCCAAACGTCGAGAAACCGCTCATAGCCTACGCCATAGTGCCGGGCGAGGGCGTGGCGAAGTTTTCAGCCCGAACCACAGACGTTGCCATCCGCAAAGGCGTCAACCTGGGCGACGTTATGCGTGCAGCTGAGCAGTTCGCAGGCAAAGGTGGGGGACACAACATCGCTGCTGGCGCTCAAGTGCCTTTGGACAAGGTTAACGAATTCGTGAAAACCGCCAACGACTTGGTGGGGAAACAGTTGAAAGGCGAAAAAATTGCAGGCAACAATAACCCTTGAGTACAGAGACGCGCAGACTGCTGAGGCAATTGCAGACGCAGTTTCACCAGACAACTCCGAAACACCCGTGGGGCTGGCCGTGAAAACTGAGCGGCAAGGAAAAAAGGTTGTCACGGAGATAACGATGACGGGAAAAATGGCGACATTCATCGCGACCATTGATGACCTGCTTTCAAGTGCATCTACAGCGGAGAAGGCTTTGCACGTGGCGAAGGCAAGATAGCCTCGGACAGACGGCACATCTGAACTGCTCTCTGAGCCTACCCTCCCTTGTATAAACACTGAAACGCAGAGTGAACGATGGGTTCTCCTGTACATGGGACTTTCGCAAGGAATTTATTGTTTTTCCAGAAGAGCGATGGTTTCTGTAACCAACGGAACGCAGGCGTTCTCAAGCGTGTAGGTCAAATTTAAGCCGTTTTTCGTTTCTTGAATGAGTCCCGTTTCTCGCAGGCGACCCATCTGCCACGTTAAGCCCTGAGAAGAAATGCTGACCCGCGCGGACAACTCGTGGTGGGACAAGTGCTTCCCCTCCAGCAACGCTTTCAGAATGTTTTTGACGGTGCTGAGTCTAAGCATGGCGATGGTTTCCATCTGCTTCCGCGTGAATTTGCCTGCCGCGAAGAACCGCTTGAACCTGCCCTTGCGGATGTAGCTAACGAGACCTGCTTTCTGCAGGATTGCAAGGTGAAACTGGACCACGCCCACGGATAAGCCGAGTCCGCTGCATATTCCTCTGAACTGGACTCCAGGGTTGTTTGCGACGAAGCTGAATATCGTGGCTCTGGTGGAGTTTTCGGAGAGCGATGTTTTTTCGGCAAACACACTTTCCGCGCTTAGGGTCATTGGAAAAGTCAGAAAGTCGAAAGAGAGTCGGGCGTCACCTATTTTTTCAACGGCGGCGCCAAGCGGATTCGTGGAAAGCGATGTGGTCGCTTCTTTTTGTTTTTGAAGCAAAGCTGCAAAAGAAAAGACTATAACAAAAGCGAAAAACAGCGCGAGCAAACCTCTGTTCGGTTTCATGCGTTTTCCTCCCGACTGATACTATTCTTTTTTCTGGTTTTAATTGTATCTGTAAATGAATGTACTACAGCGCAGGCTGCTGTTTTCTTCGGTTCGTGAATCAGCATAGACTTCTCAATCGTTGGGAATTTCCGAAAGCTTAATTCGATGCCTCAGCAACTAAAGTATAGCACAGAAGGCGAATTATTTGGGACAAGAGGAAGAAATCCCTCGTTGTGAAAAATGCGGCAACCCAATCGACGACTGCAAATGCGCATGCCCCTACTGCGGTGAAACCTCAGGCTGCGATTGCTGCACTGGTTACGGCAAGGCAACGGGCGGATAAAAAGAGGAATTCGCCTCGGATTATTCGTTGGTGAGAAAATAAAATGGTAAAAGACAGTCTAAACTGGATGGCAGGCGGACCACAGGGAAGCGGCGTAGACACAGCCTCCAACATTTTCGGACGCGCCTGCGGCTACGGCGGCCTCTACGTTTTCGGGAGACGCGAGTACCACTCCAACATCAAGGGCTTGCACAGCTACTTCCACCTGCGCGTCGCAAACAAAGAGCTGCTGGCGAATGTGAATGATGTGGATTTGCTGGCGGCGTTTGACGCGGAAACCGTGGTCAGGCACCTGACCGAAGTGGTTCCTGAAGGAGGAATCATCGTTGATTCGCTGCAGATGAACGTGAAAGTGCTGGATATCCCGACTTTGCCGCCTGAATTCAAAACTGAACTCCGCAAGTTTATGAAGGAAAAAAACGTGGGCGAAACCGTCAGCGACTGGCTGGAATACGCCAAGAAGAACGGCATCCAAGTTTTCCCTGTACCCTACATGGGGCTGCTTAACCAGATTGGACAGAAACTTGGCGTAGCCCAGATGAGCAAGATTACGCGCATAATAAACGTGTTAACCATAGGCGTTTCCCTTGCGCTTTTCAAGTATGACCGAGCGCTGACGGAGAAAGCGGTGAGAGCAACTTTCGCTGAAAAAGCCAAAATCGCCGAAATGAACGTCGTTGCGCTGAACCACGCTTACGACTACGCGGAGCAGACCTTCAAAGACACCTTCAAGCACAGGCTTGAAAAAACCGACGTCAACGAAGAACGCCTTTTCCTCACGGGCAACCAAGCCGTCGCCATGGGCAAAGTTCTGGGCGGCTGCAGAGTCCAAACCTATTACCCGATAACGCCCGCGGCAGACGAGAGCGAGTATTTGGAGGCGCATGAGATTTTGAAGACAAGCGGCGAAGACGAAGCCATACTTGTCATCCAGACCGAAGACGAAATCGCAGCCATAAACTCAGCGTCAGGCGCTTGCTTAGCAGGCGCTAGGGCTGCAACTTCCACTTCAGGTCCAGGCTTTTCACTGATGGTTGAAGGCTTAAGCTGGGCAGGCAACAACGAAGTCCCAGTGGTCGTAACCTACTACCAGCGGGGTGCCCCCGCAACGGGGTTGCCAACACGGCACGGCCAAGCTGACCTGCGTTTTGTGATGCACGCAGGCCACGGCGAGTTCCCCAGAATCATCCTCGCGTCAGGAGACATCAAAGAATGCTTCTACGACGCGGCGAAAGTGTTCAACCTTGCAGAAAAATATCAGATGCCCGTCATTCACCTGCTTGACAAAGCCATGGCGAACTGCAGCCAGACCTATCCAGTGTTTGACTATGGCAAATTCAAGATTGACCGCGGACAACTGCTCACCGAAAAAGACCTTGAAGGCAAAGAGTACCTGAGGTTCCAGTTCACCGAAAGCGGCGTCTCACCGAGAGTGCCGTTGGGCACGAAGAACGGCGTGCACTGGTACACGGGAGACGAGCACAACGAAGAGGGCCACATAAGCGAGGAACCGTTTAACCGAAGAATGATGATGGAGAAGAGAATGAAGAAGCTGGAACTCGTCGAGAAAGAAGTGCCGCTGGAAGACAAGCTGGCTTTCTTCGGAGACCAAACCTCAGAAAACATCGTCATCAGCTGGGGCTCACCCAAAGGCGCCATAATCGAAGCCATCGACATGCTCAAGGCAGAAGGCTTAGACGCAGGGTTCATGCAGGTACGCATGATTGCTCCCCTGCCCGCAGAGCAAATCAGGAAGGCGCTTGAAGGCAAGAAGCGAGTCATCGACGTCGAAGACAACTATCTGGGACAGCTGGGGCAGGTCATAAAAGAGCAGACGGGAATTGCGCCTAACTTCCATGTTCTGAAGTACACTGGCCGTCCCATGACGACCACCGAAGTGTACGAAGCGCTTAAGGCAATACTAACAGGCAATGCGCCTGAAAGGCAGGTGTTGATGTTTGGCTCTTAAACCAGCAGATTTTAGAGTGGCAGACGTTTACGCAGACTGGTGTGCCGGCTGCGGCGACTTCGGCATCATGAACGCGCTGCAAATGGCGTTCGCGGAGCTCGGCTTGGAACCGCACCAGATCGTGTTGGTTTCAGGCATAGGCTGCTCAGGCAAAGAACCCCACAACGTCAAATGCTACGGCGTGCACACTCTGCATGGCAGATCGTTGCCTTTTGCTTTAGGCATCAAAGCCGCCAACCCTAACCTCGAAGTTGTAGCCATAGGCGGCGACGGCGACGGACTTGGCATCGGCGCAGGGCACTTCGTCAACGCTGGAAGACGGGACGTGGACATGACGTACATAATTCACAACAACGGCGTCTACGGCTTAACAAAAGGGCAAGCCTCGCCGACGCTGCGGCGCGACGTGAAAACCAAGGCGCTTCCAAAGGCAAACATTAACGAGGCAGTGAACCCCATCGCGCTGGCAGTCATTTCAGGTTACACGTTCGCGGCGCGAAGCTACGCCTACGACATCAGGCACCTGAAAGACACCATAAAACAGGGCGTCCAGCACAAAGGCTTAGCCTTCATCGAATGCCTCCAACCGTGCCCCACGTACAACGACATCAACACCAAAGATTGGTACGCAGGCGAAGACCGCAAAGACGCAAATGGGAAACCGCAGAGCCGCCTATACAAACTTGAAGAAGCAGGCTTTGACCCTGTCGTGAAAGACTGGAACGAAGACTGGAAGAAGAAAGCAGCCGCCCTGGAGAAGGCGCAGGAGTGGGGCGACCGCATTCCGATAGGCGTGTTCTACAGGAACGAGCTTGAACCGACCTTCCAAGAACGCTTCACCAAACGGATCCCCTTCTACATGGAGAAACCGCCTGCAAAGCAGAAACTCGCGGACGAAAACGGAAACAGCCACGTAAACCTCAAAGAGTTCATGGACGACTTAAAAACGAGCTAAGGCCAAAAGGGAAAAGCAGGCACTGACACGAAAAGTTTGATTTTTTCAAGAATCAGGCTTTTCAGAACAGACTGTTGAGTGTCTATTTATCTCGCTTAACTCAGGGTAGATTTGCAGTGCTCCCTGAGCTACTATTTTTCCTTCGTCCGACAGGTATATTTTGCCATTTGTTTCTGAAATTTGTCCTTGCTTGATAAGTTTTTGGATTGCTCGACTTGGGTTAAGTGAGAGAGCTTTCTCGGGCGATTCTGCCTCGTTCAAAAGTAGATGTATCAGGACAATTTCTTCTTCTGAAGGGTTCGGGTAGTATATCGTTCGGATTATTAGTCTCTGCACGTTTTCTGGAAGCCCAAGTAACCCTGTTCGTTCTTTTACTTCAACAAGTTTTCTCCAATCCGATTCGACGCTGCCGAGTTTTATTTCTTGGAAATAAGGCTGAATTTCCAGCAGTAACTTTAGGGATTTTTCTACCGTTCGTCTGTTAAGTTTTGTTTCTTTTGAGAGAGCATTTATTGACAGGCTCTTTTCTTTTTTCAGAGTTTCCAGTATTGTTTTTACTGCTTCTGGAAAACTTGTCCTCGTCTGTTGCATGTTTTTGTCCTGCTCTTCTCTTCTTATGCATTTAATTGGAGACTGACTTAACTACCTAAATTACGGAATTTAAATGTTGCGACAGGCTTTGCATAGTTGTGCATAATATTTATATAATAAAACCAAAAGTACCATCATTCAGGAGGAAATACCTGAGGCATGTTGAAAGCCTATGAAGAAGAAATACTGTCACAATTATATGATAATGGGTTAATCGCAATGCGGTATTGCTCAACTCAAAAAGCCGCTGACATAATAAAGTGGCAAGATATAGCAAAACGATACGGCATCAACAAGAGTTTTTCAAGCGTTCTTAGAAAACTCGCCTCAAAAGGTTACGTAGATTTACACGGGAAAAGTGGCGATGTTGTTTCTCTCTCACGCTTAGGAGTCTATTACGTTAAAGGGAAATTTCAGAAGCAATAGATGGCAGTTTAGATTTTTCACGTGTTTCAGACAGAATCCTTTCTGCATCGAGACTGACGTTTATGGTTCTCTTTGTGAGTTGAAAATGCTTTAGAAAAGGAAAATGGAAAAGGTTTTTCCCTCAGCGGAAGAACTTCTTTATATCGGTCCTGTGTCTTTGGGGTGTTCTCCTTTTTCTACCATATCAGCTTCAGCGAACTTCCTGCTTATCCGCGTGATTCTGATCCGCAGGTGGTCGCCAGGTTTCCCTTTCGGAACAAAAACCACTAAGCCTTCGATGCGGGCTATGCCGTCGCCTCGCTGGCTGGTTTCTGTGATGTCGACTTCGTATTCCTCATCGATCTTCACTGGTTTCGGAGGTTCTCTGCCTCCACGGAACTCACCTTCGCGGCGTCCGCCAGAATTTTCGTCTATCATAACGTTTCACCTCTGTTCACGGCACTGGGAAAAAACCGCTTTGCCGCGCGGTTTACAGAACTGTGAGCTTGCCGAATTTTCCAACGTTAAGCTGGATTTCGCCTTTGAAACTTGTGATGTAGCCGTTTTCGATTTTGATTTTGTCGTTGACGTTAACTTGGTCTATCTGCTCGTTCCACAACGTCAGCTTTATGGTTCCTGTTTCATCTTGCACCGTTGCGTCTGCCACGTTGTAAGATTCATCTTTGAATCTGGACTGCACTACGCGGGGACTGGCTTTTTCCACCACTGTGGCTTCAACTTCGACTCGTTTCATTCCGTTTCGCAGTTCATTAATTTTCAACAGTTAAACTCTCCTCGGTGTCTGCCATCTGAGAACTCTTGTTCTGCTTGGTTAGACTTTTACTTGCAGAAAAGTCCTCGAACCATATAAATCTTGCTAACCCCCGTTTTTGCCAAGAAAAATCTGCAGCGGAAAGCTTGGAGAACGCTTTACGCTATTCAGAGGAAAGGAAGGGAGAAGGGACTTCAGCCTTCTAGAGCGCAATAACGTTCAGGAGGGCGTATATGTACGGAAGAACGAAGAACGCAATCACCGACGCTCCAGCTGAAATCAATATGCTCTTCGACAATGGAAACGGCGTCAACGAGCGGACGATAATTGCGCCTAACCCAACCATCCAAACAAGGATAGCCACCTGAACAGCCAAGTAAATGTACGAGAAGGTGGTGAGTGCCGACTGGAAAGCGGTGATTGAGGCGGTTTCCATTTCGCCTGCGATGCTGGCTTGAGCTTCGATGGGAACGGCAACCGAGGGCAAAATGGTGCTGGCTGCAAGGGCGATTAGAGCTTGCACTACGATAAGGATGAGGGCGCATCCTACTGCAACCATCAGCGGCTTGAACGTGACGGTGCCTTTCAGACCTTTAATCAGGGCAAAGATAATTACGGTGACCAGAAGCCATTGAATGATAAACTGCATTACGTTGTTCTGCACGAAGAAAATGTAGAAGTTTGCGCCGCTGGCTTCCACAACTGATTGGTATATGCCTCTGAAGAACATGCCGTCAAGACGCAACGTGATGTTTGAGCTGCTGGGGTAAGTGAATGCCAGGTTCAAGCCTGTAATGTTACCCAAATCAGCGGCGCCGTTGGTTGACCAGTCACTGGAGTTCAGTGCAAAGGTCAGGTTGTTCCACACGTTGATTGGAGCGTTGGAGAACGAAGATGTTATGTCGCGGGAGAAATAGTTGTCCGAAGAATTTTGAGAATACAAATACAACGTGACACTGGATGGGGCAACCTGCGGATCCACCTGCTTCACCCGCATGGAAAATTCCGTGAAGCCTGTTGAACTGCCATCTACTGTGCCGTTGGCGTTCAGCGTTAAGGAAATGTTGCTGCTGGAGACGGCGAATTGGAGACTGCTGTTTCCATAGTAGGAGCCGTTTACGAAATCCACGTTGTCGCTGGTGACTGACACGCCTGCTGGGCTAGTCGTCCACAGCGGGGCGCTTTGGGTATATTGACCTAAGTCGGACCCCGCGGGGAATGCAGTTTCGTAGCGTTGGGTTGAGAAATATGAGTAAAATGCGCCCATCTGCGCTACCACAAAGATTAGCAGGACTATGGCTGCTCCTATGTACTTTGGGTTTTCAGCAATTTTCTTAAACGCTTTGCTGGGTGCGTACAGTACTTGTAGTATATCAGCGAGTATCAAATGTTTAGGCTCCGTCTAACCATGCCGTAATCGCATTTATTAAATCTTTCACATTCCAAGCTTCAGGCGTCGGTAGGTAGTGTAATCCACGTACTGCAAGAAGGGACTTTCGTTTTGGTATTTGATGTTCATCTTCTGGCGCTGCCGTTTGTCCAGCAGTTGGCTGGTGGTTCTGAGCACGTACGCGTCGCTTCCTGCGCCCGAACCGTAACTTACCATCAAGATTCGCTCCTCAGGTTTAGCCACATCAAGCACAGCTGCCAGACCTACAGGGGAGCAGCCTGAGTAGGTGTTGCCGAACTTGTTTACCTGAAGCGAGCAAGCGTACTGCTCCTCTTTGAACCCAAGTTCTTTCGCAACTTTGACTGGGAAAGCTGGGTTCGGCTGATGAGCAACAAAATAGTTCACGTCGCCCGGTTTCAGGTTAAGTTTCGCCATCAACTTTGTAGCTGCTTTGCGGACATGCTTGAAGTACGCTGGGTCACCAGTGAATCTTCCGCCGTGCATCGGAAAAGGTTCGCCGTCTCTGCGCCAGAAGTCAGGCGTATCCGAAGTGCAGGAGTACCATCCCTCAATCTCGGCGATGACATCTTGCTTGCCGAAAATCAAGGCGGCTCCGCCGTACCCAACGAAGAGGTCTAGTTCGCCGCCTGGGCAGCCTCGGGGTGCAGCTTGGCTGTTATCTGCGCCTATAACCATGGCGTATTTTACGCCTGACCTTGGAAAGTTCACCAGAGCAGCTGCGTCTTTGAACATGCTTGTGGCGGCTTTGCATGCGAACTCGGTGTCCACGGCGTCGACGCTTTGGATGTCTCCGTCTTCTTCGCCTAGTCTGAGGACCTGCGCCACTTTTGATGCTATAGGTTTGACTGCGTAGGGGTTGGATTCTGAGCCTACGTACACTTTGCCAACGTGTGCGCTGTCTATGGCTGAGTGAATAAGCGCCAGCTTTCCAGCTTCAACCGCTGCCGTTACCGCATCTTCGTCGGTGAATGGCACGGAACGGTGGATACCGCCTTCGTCTATTCTGAACCGTGAAGTGTAAACGCCGTAGCCAATGATGCCGGGCATGTCGTATTCTTTGGTTGGCTGGACGATTTTGTATTCTTGATGCGGATAATACTCGTCAGCTAAAGTGAACGCCAGCGAAATTGTCGGAACGACGTCGCTTTTGTTCACCGAGTAGCGCCTTCGGAATCTCGGCACAACCTCTCTTCCTTCGAGAGCTGCGAAATCAACGGTTTCGTTTTCTTTTATGATTCGGTCGGTGAGTCTTGCGGGAACGCGGATTTTGCCGTCGTGAAATGAAACTATGCCGTAGACGAACCTTTCCAGCTTGGTGAACTTGTTAGTTGGCTCGTTGATGAGCGTGCACAGTTCGAGTTTTCCCTTGTCATAGAACAGGTCGTCGGCGTCCATTTTCATGTAGCTTTTTCTGCCGCAGTTGCTGCAGTAGTCTCGGATTTCGAAGTATTCTTTGCCGCATATTTGGCAGCGGCTGGCTTTCAGCCTGTCACCGAGGAAGGAGACTCTGCGCTCGATTGGTTCGCTGCTCACT
Organism: Candidatus Bathyarchaeota archaeon; assembly: GCA_963806385.1. Taxonomy (GTDB): domain Archaea; phylum Thermoproteota; class Bathyarchaeia; order Bathyarchaeales; family Bathycorpusculaceae; genus JADGNF01. The sequence continues at coordinate 118,474 of CAWDXS010000004.1, forward strand.
TGTTAGTCCCTCCCCAAGATGCAGACGTAGCCTTTGGTGCCGAAGCCTTCAAACTCTGAGGAACAACCGCACCGTAGCGGCTTGTCGGTTGCTGCTTGTCTTTCTCCTGCTTCGCCTCGCAGTTGCTTGAAGAGTTCGAAAAGTTGGGCGCCGCCAGTTGCGCCAAGCGGGTTTCCGTCTGCTTTCAACCCGCCGTTCAGGTTTGTGAAGAGTTTTCTGCCGTTCACTTCGTAGTATCCCTTGTAGTTTTGGCAGCTGTCATAGATGCTCTTCCAAGCTGTGCCTTGTTCACAGAACCCCAAGTCTTCAAGAGATACCATCTCCATCACTGTGGACTGGTCGTTAAGCTCAAGTACCTGTATATGCATCGGGTTTACTCCCGACATTTTCAGGGCGTTTTCCATGGCGACTTTGGTTGCTATGAAGTGAGTTAGGTCTTCTCTGGCTGGGAAGTTCAAGTAATCCGTTGCTGAACCAACGCCGAGAACGTAAACGGGTTTATCGGTTAGTTTTTTGGCTTCGTCTTCGTTTGTGATAATCAGGGCGGATGCGCCATCGGAGATTGGTGCAAAATCGTACAGTCCTAGAGATTTGCGCGCCGTTTTCCTTGCGTTTAGAACTTGGTCTAGGGTTATTTTTCTCTGGTATTGGGCGTAAGGGTTTTTGGTGGCGTTGGCATGGTTCTTAACTGCTACCTGCGCCAGGGCAACGTTGAGTTTGTCAAGGTTTTCGCCTGCAATTCCGTATTTCTTGATGTATGCTCTGAGCATCAGCTCGTGGTTTGATTCCGGAGTTGCGCCCGTGTAGTAGCTCCAAGGGTCTTCAAGGAGCATGAGGTCGTCGCGGATTTTGTCCCAGCGGTCAGTCATTTTCTCTATGCCGCCCACCAGCACGGTTTTGTAGGCGCCTGCTTTGATGGCGTGGCACGCAGTTAAAAGCGCTGCACTGACGGAACGTGTAACTTCCATGGGAGCGTGAAGTTGGGTAAGCTCTGACAGAAAGCCTTCCTCTAAGCCTAGTTTGTTGGTGATGGGGAGAAAGCAGTCTGAGAGGTAGCATGCTTCTAGGTCTTTGCGTTCTAAGCCGCAGTCTCTTGACGCGGCAAGCCATGCTTCTTCAATCAGTTTCTCTGGCTCTTTGCCATAGTGTTCACCGAATTTGGTTCGGCCTACAGCAACTATAGTGGGACGATTTTGCATGGCGCATAAGCCTTCTCGATAGCAACTACAGTTTTTCAGAAGGACTTTTAAGTGTTTGCCATTTTACCCCATCAAAAGGGCTTTGAGATTGGTTGAACAGCATGAGTTTTTGAGCTTTTTGAATGCTTTTGTCAGAGCATCTTTTCATTTTTCGTCAGTTTTCTTCTCAGGTTCTCCACAAGACGTTCCAAAGGCTTGCTCAGTTCCACAGGATACTCTGAGGCGCCTGTCAGTTTCTTGTATTTTGCAGGGAGCTTTGCCAGGTTCCCTGAGGCAGCGCTCCTTATTTCGCTGAGTGACGGCAGATTCACGCATACTTTGCCGCGGTCCATAACCTTGACGAGCAGCGGTTCAGCTTCGACTTTCTCGTCCGCCAGCGCTATCATGTCTTTTTGGTAGTTGCCTTCTTTGTCTTTGGATCTGTAGACCTGTTTCCTTCCGGGGAGGGTGACTTTGCCTTTGCTGAGTTTCATTATGGGTGAAAACTCGCCGTCTGCGTTCATGGTTTCTGACAGTTTGTAGATGACGTCGGTGTATGGGTAGTCGGCTGAGGTGCCCATCTTGGTGCCTACGCCGAAAGCGTCAATCTTCGCGCCTTGGCTGAGCAGTTCGGCGATTTTGTATTCGTCCAAGTCTCCGCTGGCAAAAATGGTGACGTGCCGCAAGCCTTTTTCGTCCAGCAGTGCGCGAACTTTTTTGCTTGTTTCCGCCAGGTCTCCGCTGTCCAAGCGGACGCCGCCGAGTTTGCAGCCTCTTTGCTCAAGTTCTTTGGCGACTGCGGCGGCTTTTTCTGCGCCTGCCATGTCGTCGTACGTGTCTATGAGCAGCGTGGATTTGTCTGGGAAGGTTTTTGCGAAGGCGCGGAAGGCGTCTATTTCTTTCTCGAAAGACATCACGAATGAGTGCGCCATGGTCCCGAAGACGGGTATGCCATATGTCATGCCTGCGAGGACGTTGCTTGTGCCTGCGCAGCCCGCGATGAAGCTGCTTCGCGCCACCTTCATGCCTGCGTCGATGCCGTGTTCCCGCCTTAAGCCGAACTCGATAACGGACTTTCCTTTGGCTGCGTGCACAACGCGTGAGGCTTTCGTGGCAATCATGGTCTGCAGGTTGACGGTGTTAAGCAGGAAAGTCTCCACCAGCTGTGCCTCGATGATTGGCGCGGTGACGCGGATGAGGGGTTCGTTTGGGAAGACGACAGAGCCTTCGGGAACAGCCCAAACTTCCCCCGTGAACCTGAAGTTTTTCAGGTATTCAAGGAATGGCTCTTCAAAACCCTGCTTCCTCAAGTAAGCAATGTGTTCCTCGGTGAACTTCATTTTTTCCAGAAAAAGCAGAACCTGCTCCAAACCCGCGAAGAGAAAGTAGGGTCTTCCGAGCGGCAGGCGCCTTATGAAGAGGTCGAAGGTCGCGGGCTGGAATTTTTTGTTGTCGAAGTAGCTGGCACACATGGTCAACTCGTAGAGGTCGGTGAAGAGGCTCATGTTTTCCTCGGTTTGCCAGCCCAAGAAAGACTTCATGAGGCATACGTAAGCGGGAACGAGATTTAATTCTTTCCCACATCCAAAAAAGCTGCGCTGGCAGCAGGTGGCTTTCCGTTTACTACGAGGATAGGATACTACGAGTATTCGGCACCCCTTGGAATGCTCGTAGTAACTAAAAAATCCGTGGTTTGAGTTCACCCGCACTTGGGATGCTCGTAGTAAGCAATGTAAAGCAGAGGTTAACGCCGATGCCTTCACCAACAACCTTAATCACCAGAAACAGGTTTCTGCTACCAACTGTTCTTCTGAAAGAACAGTTTGTTCTTCAGGGTAGAGCCAATAGTTTTTAGTGGCGTATTTCTTATTCAGGGTTGTTTCCAAATTGATAAAGAGGTTGCTACTCGGTGCCCTTTCAAGATGTAGGTTCGTTCGAGTTCGAAACTGTTCCGCCTTACAGTTTTGAATACACGGTTCATAAGCCTGCGGGTTGGTGGTGGAGCACGCCAAACGAGAAATTCGAGAAAGGAACGCTGTGGACAGCTACACGTTTCAAGGGGCAGCTGTTTGGGTTCAAGCTGCACTCTGTTGGCACCTTGAAGAAGAACAAGATATTTTGCACGGTGTTCTCCGGAAAAGACACTCAGGAATCTGATTTGAAAGCGCTCCAGCTCATGCTGCAGAGGGCTCTGCGGACGCAAGAAGACCTAACCGAGTTCTGCGCGCTCAGCGAGAAAGACGACATTCTGCGTCTGGTCGCAAGAGATTTGCGGGGTATGCACACGGTGGCGTGGCCAGAACTGTTTCCAGCCTTGATTTTAGCTGTGACGCTGCAGATGGCGCCCATGAAGCGGAGCAACCAAATGATGGATTTGCTCGTAGAGAACTTTGGGGATTTAGTCAAATTTGACAACAAAACAGTACGTTACTGGCCATCTACAGAGAAAATCGCTGGCGCATCTGTCAAAGAACTGATGGCTAAAGCCAAACTTGGGTACAGAGCGGCAAACCTCGTGGCAATAGCGAAGGCGTTGGAGGCTGGTTTTCCGTCGATGGATGAGCTTCATGCCATGGAGACCGCCGAAGCGAAAAAACAGCTGTTGGCTCTGCGGGGGATTGGGGAGTACTCTGCCGAGTTGGTGATGCCGGGCATGGGGTTTCCGCTGGATGTTTGGAGCAGCAAAATATTCAGCGTCCTTTTCCACAGAAAGGCACCTGATAATCCGCGCGACGCCATACCCTCGCTGAAGGAGGAAGCGAATACGCGGTGGGGAAAATGGGCAGGCTACGCCTTCGTCTACGTACTGAACGATTTGCCGAAGATTTCACAAAGGGTCAGCGTCGACCTGACAAAGTTCTAAAATATTTGGACCACAACACTTGCAACTCGCGATTCTGCACACCAGTCCCCTGCAACTGCAGAAGAAACAACAGCTTCACCACACAAGCGACCCATTAATCACCCGCTTTTTAAGTGGACATACAAAGCCACAACATGCCGCCTTAGCAAATGTTGACAGTATAAATAAGGGGGCTATAGAAAAAAATCACAGCTAGCCCACGCAAAAGCACATTCTGTGACCAAAAGTTATCAATTTGTGTTTTCAACCTCCTGCAAAACCCAACTTCCACCTTAAAATCTTATATATCTCCGTCACCATGCTATTTACGAGATTCATGGCTGAAGTTTGTACAACATGCGGACTCCCAAAGGACCTATGCGTTTGTGGCGAAATCGAAAAAGAACAACAACGCATTCGCATACGCCTCGAAACAAGAAAATTCGGCAGACCAACCACAGTCATTGACGGCATGGACGAAAAAACCACGGACCTCGCAGACATAGCCCATAAACTAAAAGCTTTTTGTGCATGCGGTGGAACATCCAAAAACGGCTTAGTAATGCTGCAAGGCGACCACCGAGAACGAGTACGCGAATACCTCATCAAAATAGGCTACCCACCAGAAAACATAGAACGCCAATAACCAACCAGCAAAGGTGCAAAGTCCCAAAATGAAAACACTAGACAACATACGTAACGTATTCAAAACAATCAACCACAAAAAACCCACCCGAATCTACTGCCCAAGATGTGCAAGCCCAAAACTCAGCCTACACAGTAACTTGGATATGTGGCTGACGCCGCAGAAATACGTTTGTGCAGAATGCGGCTACGTGGGCTCAATAGTTATGGAACTTGAAAAAGAAGAAGAAAAGTGAAACTGCCCTAATCAGGCAGTTCAAGATTCAACTGTTTCTTAAGGGTCTTGTAGCGGTTTCGCACGGTAACTTCCGTAACTCCAGCAGCTTCCGCAATGTCCTTCTGCGTCTTCTTCTCATTATTCTGCAAGCAAGCAATGTACAGCGCAGCAGCAGCCAAACCCATAGGGTCTTTCCCAGCCGCAGCACGTTTCCTTCTTGCCTCCCTGAGAATGGCGATTGCCGCACCCTGAGTTTTCCCTGAAATCCCAGTCTTCTCAGCAATCTTCGACACATAAGTCAACGGATCAGCAATCGGCATATGCACATCAAGCTCACGCAACAGAAGCCTGTAACAGCGCGCAACATCCTTCTTGTCAACAAGACTTGCCTCAGCAATTTCCCGCAGAGTCCTCGGAGTTCCGCTTCCACGGCAAGCAGCATACAAAGCAGCAGCAGCGATGGCAGCTATAGATCTGCCTCGAACCAACCCTTTGTCTAAGGCTTTGCGGTAAATAACAGCCGCTTTTTCCTTGATTGGCGGCGGAATGTAGACTTTGTCGCTTAAGCGGTCAAGTTCAGCCATGGCTTGAGCAAGGTTTCTGTCGATTGAAGAGTGTACACGTGAGCGTATCTGCCACTTCCTAAGCCGCCACATCTGAAGCCTAGTGGCTAGGGGCAGTTTCCTTCCAAAAGCGTCGCGGTCAACTTGGCTGATTGCAGTGGATAAACCTTTGTCGTGAACTGAATAAGACGTTGGGACACCAACTCGGCTGCGGGAAGCTTTTTCTTCCTGCGTGAAAGCGCGCCATTCCGGTCCTTTATCCAGCATTTGCTCGTACAATACAAGGCCGCAGTCGCCGCAGACGGTTTCGCCCGTGTCGTAATCATGAACTAGGTTTTCGCTACCACATTCAGGGCATTTATCCACCAAACGCTGATGCGTTCGGGGTGCTTCTTTTTTACTCATTTTTCCGACTCCATTCCAAACTGCGCATAACCGTCACCATTTTTTCCAATTTGGGCTAGAAAACAGTACATTCGGCCCGCGCAAACTAAGGAGATGAATATACCTAATATATAAGCTTTGCTGTCTTAACAATGAGATTCGGTCTATTCCGAATAAATATAAGTAATGCGGGTCTTGCTTAAAAGTTTATTCTTCATACCTCGCTGGCGGTGCTCCCTTTTCTTGTGCTTCGTGAGAATGCTTATTAGGAAAAAACGGTATGGTTAAAACTCTGACGCCTACGAGGCAGGCAGGAAGCCCGGTGGTGTAGTGGTCAAGCATAGCGGGCTTTGGACCCGCCGACAAGAGTTCGAATCTCTTCCGGGCTACCAACTCTCCCGAGAGCTTACATTATTAGCAGAGCTTAGTAGACTAATTTTCTATTAACAAGTTATATATTGAATTGGAAGCATTTATTTTGAATTAATGTCAAACCCCTCTGAAATCGAGCATGCCAAAGGCATAACGTGGAGACAGCCACTCGTTTTCGCTGCTTCCACAGCCATGTGCACCGTTCTGGCTATTTGGGCAGTTGTTGCAGCTCCAACTGGTCAGACTCCAGTTCCAGGCGTCTCTGGGCTTTACATCGCAGCGGCAGTCTACGTTCCTTTAGCGCTTTGGTTTGGAGTCTGGGGAAGTCTCGCAGGTTACTTCAGTTGCTTGTTCATGGGGCTCTATCTTGGCTTGCCGCTGCCGTTTTTGCTTGTTTGGTCGCTGGCAGATTTCTTCGAAGGCTTCGTTCCGCTGTTGGTCTACCGGTCGCTGAAGATAAAGCCCGCCCTAAAATTGAAGCGCCCTAAGGTGACATATGGATTAGCCGGACTTCTCGTGTTCGTCTTTGGCCTTTCGGCTGTGGCTTTAGTGTCGAACTTAACAGAGGTTTTTATTGCCACCTTCATAGTAGGCATAGCGACTTTGATTGCGCAGGCGGCTGTTGAAGACCGCAAAACTTGGATGATATGGTTAGTCGTTGGTGTTTTTGCCGCCAGCCTTGTTTCAGGAGTCTTTGGAGTGGGAGCGTTAGCGGCGTTCGGCAGCATTCCGCTGGCTATCTTTCCGACGGTCTTTTTCGGCTGGGTCTTTGGCGACATCATAGTGCTGTCAACAATTGGGACGGTACTGACGATTGTCCTTACACCTTATGTTGTGAAAACGCGGGCTTACGTTCACAAGTTCTTCTCATAAAAACTCGGTGGAGCAAGGGAAAGGGGTTTCGACATTACTGTTTGTAGCTAAGCTTGAGGGCTTCTCTAAGAAGTACCCGCAACGCAGGATTTTCTGTTTCTGCTTCTGACCTGATTTTGACGTGGCGCGCCTGCTCACCAGTGCCACTGAGCAGCTTGTAAGGGTTCGGAAGCTGGGCGCCTTTGCTAAACATCAGGTTAACGTGCTTCATGTGTGGGGCGATGGCGCAGACTTGGCTTTTGAAGGTTTTGTCAAACCCATATGCGATTATTCCTGATTTTGGGTCAATTTGCTCGAGTGCGTTTGGAAAAACGTCTAAGACAAGTTGTCGTAAACACAAGGCGATTTCTCTGGCTTCGCGGCTGTATGCAGCTAAAAAAGCGTTCAGTGTGTCATTCATGGCTGTCCCTCAGGGAATACTATGTGGTTTGCTTCCATAAAACATCTTTCGCGCAAAGCATGGTGCGTTAATTCGCGAGGCATCTGGTTCATGGGAAATTTAATGGTTGCAGTTCTCGGCGCGCAAGGCTACAGCAGCGCCCTTGGCAAGAAGGGCACATCCACAGACATCACACTGTACAACATAAAGAAGGGCGAAGACACCGTGACCCTCATTGAGCCCAATCGCTACCCAGAAAGGCTTGCGCCCCTGTTCTTCGCAACATCCGAAGCAAAAAAAGCCATAGTCGTCATTGACGAGTTGAACGCGACGTTCGGCGAAAGCCTAGTCATGCTCCAATGCTGCGGCGTAAGCAGCGGCTACTTCATCCTTAGGAACTACATACAGAAGGAGAAAGTTGAGCCTCTCATCAGAGGCACCGCTCTGGAGAAATATGAATTTGCTACGGATGACCCAAACACTTTAAGGGAAAAACTCTTGAGCGAAGCTGCACTGCAGACAGCCATTGACCCGCCATCTGGAACAGTCCCTGTGGACCATTCTTTCAACGTGAAAGGCGTGGGCGCGGTCGCTCTAGGCGTGGTCGTGGATGGCTGCGTTCAGAAGCACGACGAGATGCATGTTCTTCCAGGACTAAAGACAGCTCAGGTGCGTTCAATCCAGAAGCATGACGGCGACTTCGACTCCGCCTTCGAAGGCGACAGGGTAGGTCTCGCCTTAAAGAACGTTGAAGTGGAAGACTTAGACAGAGGAACAATTCTGACTAACGACCCATCAATTAAGGCAACGAAGACGCTCAAGACGCAGGTTTCATTGGTTAAGTATTGGCAGACGCCCATCAAAGCCGAAATGGTCCTGCACATAGGGCACTGGATGCAGTTCCTCAACTGCAAGGTCGAAGCCGTCAGCGACGAAGGAAACTGGCGTCAGCCAACTTTAACGTTGACTTTGGAGAAGGAACTTGTGCATCGTCATGGCGATAAAGCGGTGCTGATGTACTTGGAAGGCGGAAAACTCCGAGTGGCTGGCACAGTTAGCCTTCCTTAAACTTGCCTTTTTGTTTTTGTTTGACTAAAATTTGACAAGCGGTTTAGCCAAATAGTCTTAACTCAAGCGCGTTGAGGCGCTAAACGTTCTCTCGTTTTGAAGGGCGTTTCTCAAAGAGCAGTGGCACACCCAAGAGCGGAAGCGAGAGTGCCCACAGGTCGAGGTTGTGTCCGAGGAACCATGCGTACCAGTAGCTCCATTTGACATCGAGCATTTGTTGCCCGCCCTGCGTGAGTACGAGTTTGTTGTCGGTTCCCACGACGAGCCACATCACATATATGAACAGAAAATATAGCCCCACCGCGGTCACGATTGCTCCTACTCTTCTGAGGTCAAGGTTTCTCCAGTTCTCAGTTCCCATCGACCGTTTGGTAAAGTAGGCGGCGTACAGCGCGACGATAAGGAGTCCGATGGCGGTTACTCCGAAACTGAGTACGTGGTCTGGATACTTCGTAACATATTCAAAGCCAGCGTAGGGGAACAGCACACCGTTCTCTGCACCAGTGTAGTACGCCGCTCGGCTAAGTGCGACGTCTAGCCAGTTGCTGACGTTGAGAAGCCAGAAAACAAAAACGTAAACTGTTCCCGCGATCAATCCCCATTTAATTGCTTTCTTCGGCGGCTTGTCAGGGTTCAATTCAAATGCCAGTTTAAGCAAAACAGCGGGAAGGAATATGGATTCCACCACGACTGCAACAGTGGACATCAATGAACTCAGATTGCCAAAACCCCTCAACAAGCCTTCAACGCTGTAGAATGCTGTCGCCACAAGCCCCACCCAGTAAATCGCCTCAAAAACCAAAACCCACCGCAGAATCTTGTACGCTGTTGGTTTCGCAAGATTTCTTTTAGTCAAGTAGAATATGATTGCTGTAAGGGCTATGGCGCTGGCTGCAAATCTGAAGACAAGCCCAATGGTGCCGGAGATGTCTTCAACGAAAATGGCGAACATAAATGACCCTGTAAGATAATTCCATTCGCCAATCCATGAGAGCGTGAATAACGCGTGAAGTGTGAAAAGGAAAAAGGAAATGGCGACGATGAGTAATCCGATTTTTAGCGGCGAATAAAATTTCTGTTCCGTCATATCTTCACTGTCGCTGATGAGGGGTCGAATTCGTTTTGCCGCGCGTGCTATATTATATTTGCGGTTTGGATCAACGTGCAAACTTAATATTAATCTCTTTCACTCAGTCAGCAACTAGGAAAATGGTTAGTCTTAAATACGCACTCACTTTTTCTAATAATTCAGAAACCACTGGAGAAGTGACCTCGGTTGAAGCTGAACGAAAAGAGAATAACCACTTTTCTATACGTCCTTCAAGGTGTAGGCGTTGTTTTCGTTGGTGTTTTCTTAGCAGCGTACTTGGCGGGTCTCCCTACGACTGCAGTTCTCCATTCAGAGCCCATTGTCAGGTTATTATTGTCAGGAATCGGAGTGTTACTATTAGTCTTTATTCTGGCAGCTCTTGTCCTTTCTTTTCTGGCAAAACGCAAAGCTTAGAAGTTTGTCTTTCGCCTGCTTCAAATTTTTTCTCCAAACTCCCTTTTTCTGTTTGAAGTCTGAATCCAACGGTTTCGGGCAGTTTTCCAGATGATTTTATATGTTGTTCATTGTACTATTACACTCCAAATCAAGGGGTAAGCATTAAAACTGGAGACTGGGGAAAATTGCGTCTGAATTTGCCGTTGGCATCGCTCAAAAACGGCTTGAAGGACAAGTGGCGTTTGGCTTTCTTGGCTTTCGCGGTTGCCTACGGCCTGTTTCTGGTCTTCGGCGTTTCAGGCATGTCCGGCTTATCCAACATGTCCATCCAGTGGGATGAAGTCACGCACCTGAATGGTGGGGCGCTGCTTCTCCGCGGCGACTTCCAAACGTACTTCAGTTTCAACGCTTTTTACCCTCCGATGTACGACCTCGTGACCATGACTTTCTTCAGTGTGGGCGGGGTGAGCGTGTTCACGGGCAGGTTCGTGTCCGTGGCGTTTTCGCTATTCTCGGTTTACACCGTGTTCGAGTTCGGGTACCGCATCTACGGCGCAAGAACCGCTTTGCTCGCCAGCATCCTCCTTGCAGTCATGCCGGGTTACCTGTGGCTCAGCCGAATGGCTATGATTGAGACGATGCTGGTTTTCTTCTTCACAGTTTCCGCCCTGTTCTTCTTCCTTTGGCTCCATGAAAACAAGACAAAGTTCCTAATTTTCAGCGGAGTAGCTTTGGGTCTAGGCATCATCACCAAATACCAAATGATAATTGTGGCCGCCATCATGCTGACGGCTCTATTCCTTTTGGGGAGAGGATTCCTGAAAAAGAAGCTGCGCAGGTTTCCTCTGCTAATCTTAACTCTCGTAGCGGTTGTTGTTCCATGGATCGTGGTTTCCTACCAGCTGTATGCCGGTGGCATGCTGAATCAGTGGCTTTACGCGCTCAACATCGGCAATCCTGGCAAGTCACTCTACAGCACGGGACTCCAGCGCTTCCCACCATGGTTCGACGGATTGCCGAACTGGGTTCAGACTCCTATTTTCTACCTGCTTGAGATGAACGTGCCCTACAGCGACGTGCACCCTGTCTCGCTTTTGTTATATGGCGTTGGCTTAGCTGGTCTTGGGTGGCTGGCGTGGAGGAGGAAGCCCGCGGACAAGTACCTGCTCATCTGGTTCTTCGTCGTTTACATATTCTTCACCGCGATTCCAAACAAGCAATGGCGCTACGTCGTTCCGCTCTTCCCAGTTCTTGCGCTGTCAGGCGCTGCCCTGCTCGCGTCAGCGTTGGGCAAAGCGCAGAAAACGTGGACCGCCCCGAAGTTGAGCGTCAGCAGGAAACGCCTGGTTCAAGTTGCCGCCGTGGCTTTGGTTGTCTTCACTTTTGTGGGAGTTTACGCAAGTTTGGGCGATGCCTATTATTGGGTGGCGAAAGACCAAATTCAAATTCCAATCGATGCAGCAACAAGCTATGTTGCTCAGCGGATAAAACCAGACGAGTCGATTTTGGTTTTGTGCTCTCAGAACTTGTTCAGCCAAGACATGGTGCGCTTTTACCTGTACGCGAACGGCAAGAATAACAAGGTTGTGCAGTTCCCCACGGAGCCAGTGGACACCTACACGCCACCAGCCTTCAATGAGAGTGGAACTCAGCTTGAGCTTGTCGATTTATGCAGGCAAAACAACGTGAAGTACGTGTTCATGTACGAATACGGAGGAGAAGCGCCTTATTTCAACTCGAACGAAAGCCTCATGACCGTTTACTACATGCTTAACCAAACAGGAACATTCGCCAACCTCCCCATATTGGCGCAAGCTGATGATGGCTCTTACTACGTGGTTTCTGGGGTGTATTTTGGGAAGAGCCCCTGGCAAATCTACATCGTAGACTTCACAGGTTAGTCGCTGTTTGCACGTTGCAGTTACTTTGCGAGTCTCTTTTGAACGGCTTCACTTCTCAGCTCTCGGATAGCATCCGCCGCAATCCACCTGGCTGCTTTGGAGTCCAACTGCTGAATCTCCTCCGCCAAACGCAACGCCGCCTTGTTCAGGTTCAGGTTTCTTTTTCCGATGTTCCGCAGCGCCCAATTGACGGCTTTCTTGACGTAGTTGTGTTCGTCCACGGTTCCGCTCTTCAGCACTGGGAACAGGTCGGTGAAGTTTTTGTCCGCCGCGTGTTTGTCATGCCACGCTAGGCACGCTAACAACGCGAAGGCGGCTCTCTTGACGAATTCCTCTTCGCGCCTGCTCCATTCGGCTATTTTTTTCCAAGCGAGCGGTGTCTTCTCGAAAAGGTTCATGCAGACTTGGTCGCAGACATCCCATGAGTCGAAGTCTCTGACCCACGCGTCCATCTGCTGCTCCGTGAGCAGCTTGGGTTCATCCACCATGGCGGCGAGGATTCGTGCGTCGGCGTAGCCCGTAGCCCAAAGGTTCAGTGCGAGTTCGTGATTTTTTCCCAGCTTCTTGGCTGTTTTTCGCAAAGTCGGGATGGATGCGCCGAGTCGCTTCTCGACGTTTATGCCGTATCGGCTCATGCCTTCGAGGTTTGCAGGGTTGGCTTCCTGCTGGAGTTTCTTCAGGATTTCTTCTACAGAGAACATGCCTATTCCCTTTGTTTTCGGCGCGGTTTCTGGATTTCCAGAAATTCAAAACCAGTTTTTTTATCCTTTGCCCTTACTGTCGAATTGCCTGCCAGTTCCAGCACCACGACTTCGCCGATTTGCCAGACGTCGATGCCCATGCGCACGCAGCCTGTGACTGCTTTTTCTCCTCGTCCGAAGCTGGCGTGCATGTGCAGGACCGGCGTGTGCTCTTCGTTCAGGAAGATTGTGCCGACTCCGCAGACTTCATGCACACCCTTCAGGAAAGTAACCACGGGTTCTGGCGGCATGGCTTCGCCGTCTTTGGGACCGACGACAACGCGTCCCTTGTCTTTTACGCCTCCGATGAAGAAGCAGAGGGCGCTTGCGACGTGGTGTTCTTTTGCGAATGTTTCCAGCGTATCTGGGAGGTGGTCTCCATCGTGTAATCTCAATATGAAGATTCTGCCGAGCTTGGCTTCCGTGAACTGCATGGTTGAGCCTCGTTGAAACTTAAGGGATGCTTGGATATAAAAGAGATTTTCAGTTTACCGTGTTCGCGAAAAAAGGATTTTCAGAAAGGAGCATCGCACTTTCTGCACGATGATTTTGCTATATCCTATTTAGGTAGACTGGTTTTTCTGCGTCTTCCTTGTTTTTCCGCGCAGACGCTCGGCTGGATTTTTCCAGTTTCGCTCCATTTGAAGCGACTTCGGGAAACAACTGAACCGATGCGCTCGTGTAAATTTCAAGTTTTGACTTTGAACTGCGAGCCATTTTTTTTCTCTCCTGATTTGTTGTTGAAACAAAAGCAGTGGCATAATCGCCTAATAAACCTTTCGTGTGGCTGAATAGGACTTCAAAACGTAAAATAGCCTTTTTTCAGGCTCCGAAATATGCGCTGAGGCTTTTTCAGCGGTTAAAACGGTCGTTTTTCCACACGTCGGCGCTGTCGCTGTAGCCTCGTCTCTCCCAGAACCCCAGCTCTTTGCCCCGCGTGAAACGCAGGTGCACGACCCAGAGTGCGCTTTTGTAAGCGTATTTGCTTGGAACTACCAGCCGAAGGGGGAAGCCGTAGCCCTCCTCAAGGGGCTGTCCGTTCAGTCCGTACGCCAAGAGCACGTCGTCGCTCGCGAGTTCCTCTCGAAACAGCGAGGTGGTGTAGGCGTCGGCGGATTCGAAAGTGACTGCCCGCGCCGTGGCTAATGGCTTAACCAGTTTTTCTATGTCCCTAAAGCGTATGCCTTCCCATTGGCAGTCCAGCACGCTCCAGCCTTCCACGCAGTGGAAATCGCTTTTAGAAACCGTTTTCGGCAGCGACAGGACTTCTGTCCAGTTGAACTTCACGGGGTTTGCGACTTCGCCGTCTATGATTAATGTGTATGTGTCCAGTTTGAGATGCGGGTTATCTGAGGTGATGCCCGGGTGGTCTATGCCCCATCGTAGAATCCGTTTGATGGCTGATTGCCCCGGAGGCAACTTTCTTTCGTTTTGGTTTTCAGAAGACAAGAGAAGACCCATCAGGGTGTAGGTTAAATGGGAAAATAAAGCTTACTCGTATTGAGGTTTGCGGCAGATTTTTTAGTTGCCACCGTAAATCCTAGTTCAGGGGAGAAGCATGTTCACTAGAAGCGTACATCCACTAGTTTATGGTCTCGCTTGGGTGGCATGCATGATGTTTGGCATGTTCTTCGTCATAGGTCCCTACTACATTCTTGGCAGCACCGCCTACATTCCAAAGAGTGACCCCAGTTTGGGGTTCTACGCGCCAAATACCCCTTTGACATGGTTTTTCCTGTTTTTCGGTTTGGCGTTGATTGCAGTCTCCTTTGTCTTTTTGGCATTGTTTGTGGGCAAGATAGGTGGAAAGAAGGTTCCGAAATGGGTTTCAGCTTAAGGTTTGCCCGATAAGAAACTGGTTAGCTGTTTCTGTTGGCGTTCTTCCTTGCTGAAGTGTCCGACTTTTACGCCGACTCTTCGGATTTCAAGCGCCGACTCAGCCAAGTATTTATCAAAGAGTTCTTGGGCGGCTTTGCGGATGTTTTCTTTGTCTTTGGCGGGTTTGTCAAGGGTTTTGGAGCGGCTTTTGCTGGACAGGTCAGTCATGACCGCAGTTATGCCGACTAGCTTGTAGTTGAGGTTTTTCTGGGTGAACTCTTGGTAGATTTCTTCGATTTGCTGGTCAATCTTCTCCATGATGACGGCGAGGTCACGAGTGTTCTCTCTTAGGGTGCCCATTCTGCCGATGGATTCGGCTTCGCCCGCTTCCTGCACGGGGTCGTTGTCCACGCCGTTGGCTGCGTTGTGGAAGTAGACGCCAAGGGTTTTTCCGAAGGTATCCACCAGTTTCTGAACGTCGTATTTTGCAAGGTCACTAACGGTTTTGATGCCTAAGGCTTCCATTTTTTGAACTGTTTTCTTGCCAACGCCCAGAAGGCTGTCAACGGGTAAAGGTGACAGAAAAGCTTCTGCCTCTTCGGGTTTGACGACTGTTACGCCGTCGGGTTTGTGCATGTTGCTTGCGATTTTGGCAATTAGCTTGTTGGGTCCAACGCCCACGGAGAACGTGACGCCCACCGCCTGCTTGACAGCGCTTTTCATCTGTGAAACCCAAGCTTCTGCTTCTTCAAAGCTTTCGTGGATGCGCTTCGTCACATCCATGTAAGCCTCGTCTATGCCTACCTGCTGGAAGGCGTCGGCGTATCCTCGTAGTATCTTCATTATTCTGTCGGAGATTTGCTGGTAATAGTCGTAGTCCACGGGCAGGAAAACCGCTTCGGTGCCTTCCAGCCGCTTCTTCGCGAGAAACAGCGGTATGCCCGATTTGACGCCATATTTTCTGGCAAGGTAGTTTGAGGTGCTTACTGCGCCGCTGTCCGCGGTGCGCCCCGAGTACATGCCGACAACCACAGGCTTATCCTTCAGCGAAGGATTACGGAGTTCCTCACATTGGGCAAAGAAGTAGTCCAAGTCCACCAGCATCACAACTCTCGCTTGTGTCGGCATAGCAGATCACTTCCGCTCAGCGCTCAACAGCCAACTCCCGTCACATGGCGCCGTGTTCAGTTGAGCTAAGTCTTCCCTGCAGACGCCGAACCTCATCCCATATGAAGTCACCAAGTCACGCATGTTCTTCATCAACTTGAACCGAAGGTCTTTTGGCAAAAGGGTGTTTCCGCCTATTTTTTCTCCTTGCTGAAAGTACAGCGGCTTCAGCTTCTCCGCCACATCTGGCATGGCTGCAGAGAATCGGCGCCAGTTATCAGGCTTCACCTTATAAGTCGAGGACGTGACGTGCCTTACGCCTATGCTTGCAAGGGCGGCAACGAGTTTTTCAGGTTTGTCGTTTACAAAGGGAATAACGGGGTCTATTCGCACCGAAACTGGAATGCCCTTCCTAGTGAGGTCTTCGGCGGCTTTAAGGCGCGCACTCGGCAACGGTGCATGCGGCTCCAGAAGTTTCGCAGTGCCTTCCTCGTCTGTTGTTATCGTCAGCGCTACGGATGAAGGAACTTTGCCCAGCAAATCATCATCTCGGGTGACGAGGTTGGACTTCGTGATGATTTGGATTTGGCAGTTGCTTTCTGCAAGGATTTCCAAGCATTTCCTCGTCCAGCCAGCCGTGGCTTCCGCACGCGGATACGGGTCAGAGGAGTTCGAGATGGACACGATTTCGCCTTTCAACTTGGCGGCTTCCCGCTTCAAACTTTGAACCAAATCCTTCTTGGGTCGGCAGTCATGGAAATTCGCGATGTAGCTGGAAGCATAGCAGTAGACGCATTCGTGGTCGCATCCGCTGTAAGGATTCAAAGTCAGCTTAGGCGGGCATGTGCACATGCTGCTGCGCCACGGGTCAAACCCAGAAATCAACGGCACTCCATTTCACTGCAACAATCATAGGCAAGGAAAAACAAAAACTATTCGGCAATTCTGCAAAAATCCACTTGCAGATAACCCGCCGTTCGTTCAGCGCGTCGGTCTTTTTATAAGGGAGGGGTGGGCTCCGTGAGCAGAAGAGATACGCCGTCATATTTAGAGCCTGATAACCAATCGTTGCTGAAAACCTATAGAGGGAGGTCGCTATTGGCTGAAAAACAAACCAAAACCATGTTGAATCCTATAAATAAGGGGGCTATAGACTGCTCCGAGCACTAGAGTAGCGACCTCTCAGAAAACGCTCAAAATCAAAGTTATAGCGCAGGGTAAAGCCTTTTAGGTTGGTTGCAGAGGGAAAGGAGCAAGAAGGCAAGTTCTGTGGAAAGCCAAAAGGATAATAGTGTTCCTCCTTGGGAAGCAGGATTAGTCATCATAGTCACTTTCTTTGTCAGCGCGTTTTTGGGTGCAGCCATTCTTCTTACCTTGGGATATGGCCCAGCTGGCGTAATTGGGGAAGTTCTCATACTCATCGTTCCCCTGATTTACTTGCTGTCGAAACGCATCAACATAAAAAGTTACGTCGGAATAAACCTGCAACCCAAGTACATCCTTTTAGGCTTAGCGTCTGGTGCATTACTGTTCCTTCTCAACATAGTCGTCTCTGCTTTACTTTCATACCTACCAAGTCAAACTGTCGAACAAACCAACATAGACATCCTTAACGTCAGCAGCACAACGCCTGGGTTCATCATGATTGCAGCTTCACTGGCTTTGGCAGGCATCTGCGAAGAATTCGCCTTCAGAGGTTTCCTCCAGAACACGTTAAACCGCAGATACTCTTTTGTGCCAGCTGTGCTTGTGTCGGCATTAGTGTTCGGGATTTTCCATTTCGACCCGCAAGGAGTGTACATTATTTCTGCTTTTATCCTCGGATTAGTTTTGGGATACATTTATCACCGCACGAACTACGTGACCTCAGCAACCGCGCATGCCACGATGAACCTCATAGTCATAGCATTCTTGCTACTCGGAATATAGCGCAAACACTTGGGAATCAGCAGACGTTAACCATTTCCAAACTGATGTCTAAGGCTTTGACGCTGTGCGTCAACTCACCCAAACTAATCAAATCCACACTCGCCGAAGCATAATCCAGCAAGTTCTCCGCAGTGATTCCGCCACTTGCCTCCAACAGGATTTTCCCAAAAAACCCCGCTTTCTTCAGCAACTCCACCGCATCCTTAACCTGCTCAGGAGAAAAATTATCAAGCATAACCATGTCCACGCCCAATTCCGCTGCTTTCAAAGCATCAGCAGGCTTTGTGACTTCAACCTCAATTTTCTTGCTTAACGACGCATTACGCTTTGCGTTCTTCACCGCTTCCTCAAGGCTTCCAGCCAAAACAATATGGTTATCTTTTATCAAAACCATATCGCCCAAATTCAGCCTGTGCGGATCTCCACCTCCGACAAACACAGCTTTTTTGTCGAAGTAAAGCAGTCCAAGCGCAGTTTTACGCGTTGCAGCAATCCGCGTTGGCAATTTCGCTTTCCTGATTTTCTCCGTCAGCTTCCTCGTTGCCGTGGCAATGCCGCTCATCCGCGAAACCAAATTCAGCATCGTTCGCTCAGCCGCAAGAATAGTTCGTGCATCTCCAGTCAACGTCATGATGACTTCCCCTTTCTCGACTTTCTTTCCGTCAGCAACGCTTGTCTCAACTTGGAGTCCAAGAGTTTCCGCCAGAACTGCAGCCTCTTCAACTCCAGCCACAACTCCTTCGGCTTTCGCCATAACTTTCGCTTCTGCTGTGCATTCGGATGACAGAACGGCTTCGCTTGTTACGTCGCCTTGTCCAATATCCTCAGCAAGGAACTGCAGGAGTTTCTCTTCCAAAATTTTCCGCGGCATGAACATGACTCTTATTCTCAGTGTTTAGGCTTAAAACCCTTGCTTTCCCGCCACCGAAGGGATAATAAAATATATCCAGTTATGCCCATTGTGGTTTATGAAACTGCTGTACGCTTGCTCCGAACTAGGCTTAGGACACGCTTCACGCACCGCGGCACTAGGCAAACGCCTAGAGCAAAACGGACATGAAGTGCATTTTTTCTCAGGCGGAAAAGCGTACCAACTGCTCAAAAAAGAATTCACACACGTCTACCCAGTTGCACCCATCGCATGGTACGAAAACACAAGCGGCATAGTCACCTCAGCATCCCTCATCAACATCCTGTTTCCACTGCCGTACTTCGACAGCGAAACAGGCAAACTCCAAATCAAAAACTCAAACGCCATGGAAACCATCCACCGCTACTACGACCTCCGACAAAACATAAACAAAATCAAACCCGAACTGCTCATCGCTGACGGAGACTTGAACGCACTGAGGCTTGCCCAAAGATGGAAAATCCCATCAGCCTACATCACCAACCTCATCAGACCAAGCTACGGATTTAGCCAGCTGCTGAACCCAGGCGAAAGAATAACGGAACGCTACGTGAAAAAAAGCGACAAAATAGTAATCCCCGACAACCCACTGCCGTACACCATCTGCGAATACAACCTCGGAAACCTGCAAAATGTCGGAATAGCCGACAAGACAGAGTTCGTTGGCAGTTTCTTCGACACATCACCGACAAAAGGTTCGGAACAACACATATTTGCTCCCGTAAGCGGACCCTTCGGAACCAGAGCTAAACTGCTCAAAATGCTAATTCCGACATTCAAGGAACTTAGAGTGAAAAGCGTAATCAGCCTTGGAGTTCCCGGAGAAAGAAAAACCGTCAAACTCGGCAACTGCACAGTGCATTCGTGGCTGTCTCCGCAGGAACGCATGGAATACATGCGAAACGCCACGCTTGTGGTGTTTAGTGGTGGACACATAACGTGCTTCGAAACCGTCAAATACGCTAAGCCAAGTGTGTGTATTCCGACACAGCCTGAGCAGTTGGCGAATGCTGCAAAGCTTCAGAACCTGCACTGCTCAAAAATCGCGAGGAACAAGGCGCAGTTGAAAGAGGCTATTCGAGAAATCGAAGAGAAACCGCAATTCTTCAAAACCAGCGTGGAGAAACTCAACAGGTTCTCGAACAAGTTCAACGGCTTAAACCGCGCAGTGGAAATCATTGAAAACATGCTGCACTAAGTGGAACAAGTTTACGTTTCGCTTAGGCTTTTGCGCTTGACTTCGCCATGTGGCTTTTCTTCTTCGAAGACTATAGCGGTAAATCTGTAGATTTTTGTGCCTTTCGTGAGCCAACTGTCAGGTGGCAACCCAGCCTTCATGCAGCATTGGCAGAGAAATTCTTCTTCGCACCAACCCCACTCCACAGGAACCTGCGGCAGAAGCAGACCTTTGTAGAATCCTTTTTCGATAATTAAGCCATGTTCGCCGACCTTTATCTTCTTCAGGTACTCTTCGGGTTTTTCGGCTTTCACGGGTTCAGGTGGCGTGAGCACGCTGACCTCAAACACAACGTTGTCTAACTCTTTTTTTTCAAGCGGTTCAAATCTGGGGTCTCGAGTTGCAGCGCTTATGGCTGCGTCAACAACTGCTTCAACAAGCGGGTTTGTGGGGTAAGGATAGCCGATGCATCCGCGAAGCTCGTGGTTTCCGCGTTTCACAGTGTTTATGGTGACGAAAACTCCGCAGTTTTCAAAGAGTTTCTTCGGCGTGTTTTCTGGAGGTTCAAGGGTTTTTCCTGTTTCAAGATAAGTTTCTACGGCGTTTCGTGCTAGCGTTATGAGAAATTTTCCTTCTTCATCACTCAGTTGAAACGACATTCTCGGCATCTCCAAGGGCACAGCTGTGCGCCGTGCTTGTTCAGGATTCTTTAAAAGTTGGATTTAAAACTTTATCGATTCCTCAACTGCGCCTTCTTTGGTTATGATGAGGAAGTCTATGCCGTCACCGCTCATGATGTCTCTGCTTATGGCTGATTTTATGGCACGTGTGACAAGTTCTTTGGCTTCTGATGTGTGCATGCCTTTGTGGTAGCCTTCTTCGATTACGGCTATGGCGATTTCTGTTCCTGAGCCTACAACTGCGTATTCATCGGGGAGAACTGAGCCGAGAACGTCAAGCACCCAGAGTGATGGTCCTTCTTCGTCTAGTCCTGCAACGATTGTTTGGGTAATCAGGGGCATCATGCGTCTGTTGAAGAGTATGTTGCTCATGAGTTTGGCTGATGCGCGTACACTGATGCTTCTGCCAACGTCCATACTGAACAGGTTTGCGTTGGCTTCCACATCGCGGACCAGGACTTGCATGTCGCTTACGAGTCCTGCGCATGCTGCGCCGATTCGGTCTGTTATTTTGAAGACTTTTTTGCCGCCTTTACTGACGACTAGGTATCCGTAGCTGACTCGTTTTTCGCTGGCGAGGATTACGCCGTCTTTGCAAACTACTCCAATGGTTGTTGCACCTGGGACCCATGCCATTCCGCCTTGTTGCGCTTGGGGTTGGGTTTGCTGTCCGTATGGTTCCATGTTTTGCACCTGTTCGGATGTTTTACACAGGTCGAATTATTAAGTTTACTCGTGGCTGTTGGGTGTGGTCGTTGGAGGGTTTGGTAATGAGTTTATTAGGGTTGTGCGCTGAAGGGGTTTTGTTGATTAACGATGAGTGATGCACAGCCAGTTAGGTGTCAAAAATGTGGGAAGCCCATTGGTTACGTGACAGTGTTGGCGAAGGGTTTGCTGGGTTTGCAGCAGCGCCTTGAGGGCATCAAAATAGTTGCCATCTGCATGGATTGCGCGCAGAAGAAAAAAATAGTTGGTCAGGCAAAAGACTAAAATGCTGTCGGAGTGCAGAATGTTCGGTGTGGGAGAGCTTTAACCATGATTGAGGTTTACGTCAAAGGCTTTGGCGGAGTATGGTTTGGGGTGGCGTGCGAGAACCAGCAGGTTTTTGCCACGTCTTTCGCAAGAGATGAGCAGAAGGCTTTGCGGGACTTGCTGAAGTGCATTCCGTTTAACATGGCTTTTCAGGTAGCTTCTTCGGGTTCAGCGTTCGCGGAAAGTGTTCTTTCGTTGGTGAAGCGCATCTATGAGGGTAAGGATTCTGGGGAGCGTGTTGCCTTGGCTACTGAGCATTTGCCTTCTTACACTGGGAAGGTGCTTAGGGCTGTTTCGCTGATTCCAGTCGGTTACGTTTCAACCTACGGTTCGGTTGCAGATGCTGCTGGGGGTGGTGCAAGAGCTGTTGGAAACGTTATGGCGGCTAATCCGTTTGCGCCCATTGTTCCCTGTCACAGAGTTGTCAGCGCTGGTTTCGGGCTTGGCGGTTACGGTGGAGGCTTGGATGCGAAGCACGCGTTTTTGGTGCGGGAAAAGCGTGGGTACACGGAGCAGAGGGAAATTCCGTTGAAGGGTGGGAAGCTGCGGGTTTTCCCTGTTGAGCAGGTTTTGGAGAAGCTTGAGAAGTAGTTTACAATGACTGTTCTGCTCGGCAAAATTTGTGCCAGTGTAGTCTTTAGATTCAACTATTGGTTCTGTGGTGCCTGTTCTAGTGCTCGGAGCAGTCTATAGCCCCCTTATATATAGCTGGCTGCATGGAACTGCAGGTTGGTCACTTTTCCTCTTTTAGGATGACAGCCACGACTGTGACTATCATAATCTATTTGCGGCTGCCGTGGCCTTGGAATGTTTTTGAAGTGAAAAAAGGCGGATAAGAGGGTTAAGGAGCAGTGTTTGTACCTTGGTAGAGGGAGATTGGAGAAAGGAGAAGGCTCAGAATATTGAGCGCAAACACTGCTTTGCTCCGTCACCCAGTCTGTGAAGTGTTCGGTTCAGCTTAATACTTTTTATAGACAGAATTTCAGCAATTTGCTGAGAAGGGATTGAACTCAATCGGACTTGGGTTCAGAAAACTTGAATGCGTTATGTAAATCAAAAGCAGAGTTTCATTATGAGTTTTGTTGCAAAAGTGTTAATTTTTTCCAAAGCACTATTCAAAACAATTTCCATGAATGCTTACGAAATGAAAGGGAAATATTTCGTTTGTCCAGTTCTCAACTTAGCACTATTAGATATCCAGTCATCGTTAGCGGGACTGCTGATGGGAGTCGGCTTGCGTTGAATGCTACTTCTTTCGTTTCAGCATGTTCTCAAGTACTGGTCGCAACTTGACGTTTTCAGCTTTGATTTTGTCTTTACCCAGCGCCTTCATCTGCTCGTCTATCTCTTTGATGACTTCGGCGTAGTGTATGCCTTCTGCTGCGGAGACGTATTCCACGCGGAACCGTTCTGGGCTCATGCCCAACTTCGTGAGCATGCCTTTGAGGGCGTCGGTGCGTGCTTTCATCTTGTAGTTTCCGCTGATGTAGTGGCAGTCGTAGGGCAAATGGCACGCGCCTATCATGACCATGCCTGCGCCTAAACGCAACGCTTCAAGTATGAAATCGCGGTCAACCCTCCCTGAGCACATCACGCGTATCGCGCGCACACTTGCCGGGTACTCAAACCTACTTGTGCCTGCAAGGTCTGCGCCTGCGTAGCTGCACCAGTTGCACAGGATAGCCAAAATCTTGTCTTCTGGGTTCTCCTCAAGGGCTGCGCGAATCTGCGCCAGTATCTGCGCGTCGGTGAAGTGCATCTGCGTAATCGCGTCCTGCGGGCATTCGGCAACGCATGTTCCACATCCGTGGCAGCTCGCCGTGATGATCTGCGCGGCTTTGTTGGGTTCGATTTTGATGGCGCCGTAGGGGCATTTGTCTTCGCAGACTCCGCATTTCGCCGTTTTGTTCCTGCACCGTGATTCGTCAACGACTGAGACTATGGGCTCGATTTTCCACTTGGGCTTGCTGATGACCGTTGCCGCACGTGATGCTGCACCGCTGCCCTGCGAAACGCAGAAAGGAATATCTTTCAGCCCTTGGCAGGCGCCAGCGTAGAAAACACCGTCGGTCGGTGCATCCATGGGTTTCAGCTTCGGGTGGCTCTCCATGAAGAAGCCGTCAGCGCCGCGCGACAGGTTCAAGATGCGTGCGATGTCGGCTGAGCCCTTCTTGGGTATAGACGCTGTTGCCAACACAACCATCTCCGCTTCGACTTCTATGGGCTGCCCAAGATTAGCGTCTTCAGAGTACAAAATCAGGTTGTGCGTCTTCGGCTCTTCATCTATTCGGCTGACGCGCCCACGTACGAAGTTGACGCCGCGTTCGCGTGCTCGGTCATAGAATTCCTCGTAGCCTTTGCCTGGGCTTCGAATGTCCATGTAGAAAACGTAGACTTCCACGTCTTCCTTGTACTTCTCCTTCAGCTGGACAACGTGCTTGAGCGTGTACATGCAGCAGAAGTTGCTGCAGTAGGGGTACTTGTTTTTGTCGCGGCTGCCCACGCATTGGATGAACGCTACGGTGTGCGGTTTTTTGCCGTCTGATTGCCTGATAACTTTGCCGCCCGTGGGACCAGCAGCAAGGATAAGCCGCTCGAACTCCATGGAGGTAATGACGTTCGGATACTTTCCGTAGCCAAGCAGCGGCATGTCGTAGGGCAAGTAAACGTCAAAGCCTGTGGACACGATTATTGCGCCGACGTCTATGTTGATTTCCTCGGGTTTCTGCTCAAAATCTATCGCTTCCCTTGCTCCGCAAGCGTCAACGCATTTGAAACATTCAATGCAGTAGTCTCGGTTAATGGTGAAAATCAGCGGCACTGCCTGGTCGAAAGGCACCGAAATCGCCTTCCGTGTGCCCAAGTTCATGTCCCACTCGTTCGGGAACTCAATGGGGCAGGCGTCTCTGCATTCGCCGCAGCCCGTGCACTTATCCGCTTTGACGAAACGGGGCCTCTTCTGGATTTTAACTTTGAAGTTGCCGACGTAACCGTCCACCTTCACAAGGTCAGCGTTAGCAATAATCTGGATGTTCGGATGGCGTCCGCAATCCACCATTTTTGGGCCTTCAATGCAGATGCTGCAGTCCAACGTCGGAAAAGTCTTGTCCAAAGCCGCCATGTGTCCGCCGATGCTTTCGGTGTTTTCCAGCAGGTAAACTTTGAAACCCATCTCGGCTAAGTCCAACGCGGCGCTCATGCCTGCGATGCCTCCGCCCACGATGAGCGCCTTGTTCGTGACAGGCACCTCTATGGTCTGCAGGGGCAGCATTAATCGTGCTTTGGCGACAGCCATTTTTATGGCGTCTTTGGCGCGGTTCGTGGCTTCCTGCGGGGTGTTCGGGTGGCACCATGAAGCGAATTCGCGGATGTTCGCCATCTCAAACAGGAACGGGTTCAACCCTGCCTCAGAAACTGTCCGCCTGAACGTAGGTTCATGCATCCTCGGAGAGCATGCAGCAACGATGACGCGGTTCAGTTTGTTTTCGCGGATGCCTTTGCGGATTTCTTCTTGCCCAGGGTCGGCGCAGGTGTAGCGGTTCTCTTTCACGTATACAACGTCGGGGATTGTTTTGGCGTATTCTACAAGTTGCTTAATGTCTACGGTGCCTGCGATGTTTAAGCCGCAGTGGCAGATGAAAACGCCGACACGTAATTGTTCAGGTTGTTTTGGAGCTTCAGGTTGACTCATCGAATAACCTCCTCGGAAACGCATCGCCTCTTAACTGCTTCTCGCGCCTTCGTGGAGCCAATCGACTTCAGTTCTTTAACAGCGTCAACAGGCGACGTAACACGCTCCAGCGTCTTGTTCCAAGTTCCCGAGTGAACAGGAGTGTGAAGCACCTTGGTTCGCTTAAGCATCAAAGCCTCAGGCACTGGGCAGACGGTCTTGCAGGCGCCGCAATAATCGCAGAACAACTCGTTAACCTGAACCTTCCCATCCGCCAGCGTCAACGCGCCAGTTATTGGGCAAACGTCCAGGCAGTCACTGCACCCTTCAGGACATTTTGCCTGGTCTATGCTGATTTTGCCTTCGTACGCTTTGCGCACTTTAATGACGCCTGGGGCGCATTTGTACTCGCAGACCCTGCAAGTGGGGCAGTACTCTTTCTGGATGTTAAGGTTAACTTGAACATGACTTCTCTGGCTGGGCGTCAAAGCACCCACGTTCTCCACGGGTTTGCCGTCGAAAGTTAACTTTGAAACCGAAATCAGCCCCAGCGGGCAGGCATCTTCACATGTGACGCAGTCCTTGGGGCAAGCGCGCGTATCCACTTTTATGTCGCGAATTAACTGTGGAAAACTTTCCTTCTCAACTACGTTGAGGAGATGCTGGTCATTCAGTGTGACTTTCACAGCGCCGTACGGACAAGTTATGTCGCATACACCGCAGAAATTGCACTTCGCCAAATCAACATCAATCTTTGCCCTTTTCGCCTTCTCACCTGCAACTTTCGGCTGCTTGGCAAGGGTTATGGCTTCTTTGGGGCAGGCTAAACTGCAGATTTGGCAGCCGACGCAGCGGGCTTTGTCAACGGCTAACTTGTAGTTCTTAACGTGCAAAATCCACTCTAACGTTAACGCGTCTGCCGTGTCGCGCTTCTGGGTTTTTAACGGCATGTGTCTTCCACCATGTAGACTTAGGATGCGCCGGACCGATTGTCAACGCTCCATAATCGTCTATTGGAAGTTTGATTGGGGTTAATCTGATATAAATATTGCTTGGAGAACGCGCCGAATTAAAGGTGGAATCTCTCAGGCACGAGCAATTTGCATGTAACCGCGAAAACCCTCATTTTGAACGCGGAACCATTTGGAGATTCTTTACGCCGACAGCGATGTAACACTTCAAGGGTTCCGCGTCTCTGAAAGAAAACAACAGCAAACCCGCCTCCTCCAACACATCCGCAAAACTCACAAGGGAAAAAACCTTCTTCAACCCCGTAACCACGATGAACGCATCCATTTTCGAAGCGCGTTTAATTTCCTGCAGCGTCTCCGCTGGCTTCGGCATGTTCTGAAGCACCGTGAACGCGAAGACCAAGCTGAACGCCTCGGTTCTGAACGGCAGATGATCGGCGTCAGCCTGAACAAGGTGCACCTCCGCGTGTTGTTCAGCTCGGCTTTTAGCTTGAACCAGCAGGTTGTGGCTGATGTCAACGCCGACAACCATCTCGGTTTTGGGAGCCACATGCCTGAAAAGCAGTCCTGTGCCGCAGCCCACGTCCAAGACTACGTTGTGGCTGGCGATTTCCAAATCCTCCAAGGCTTCTTTGTACTTGGCTTCCTGCTCCTCCGCATACCGCATATCATACAGGTGCGCTGTCTCGTTGTAGTCTCGCATGACTGTGCGTTTGTGGTTCCATCTGCTCATGGCGGAATCCTTCAGAACTCTTATGTATGCACGTGCGCTTCTAAAACATTTAGCTGAACCAAAATGCAGGAACAAGAAAAACTCACGGTTCTCACAAACCCCAAACTCAACGAAGCCGCCGTAGCGATAGAGAAAGCGCTCAAGCAGAGGCGCATCCTCATCGTGGCGGGCAAGTGCTACGTCCACTACACGGGCAGAGCGAAATCCACGCTTGAACCGGGCGAGCGACTGCTAATCATAAAAGAGGATGGCTCGCTTCTGGTTCACCGTCCAGTCGGGTACGAGCCTGTCAACTGGCAGCCTGCCGGCAGCGTCTTCCACGTCCAAACCCGCGAGGGCGAGCTGGAGATTCACGGCGTAAGGCAGAAACCCCGCGAAAGCGTACGCGTAACTTTCGACGCTGTTTACTTGGTTTCGGCGCTGAACCTTGAGGACTCTGGCGATTTCCTGCTTTATGCCACCGAAGACGACATGCACCGGGCGATTCTGCTGAAACCCGAGCTTCTGGAAGAAGGCTTCAAGCCTATCAGTTGGGAGAAGAAGGTTGAGCCTGGCTTCGTGGACATTTATGGGGAAGACAAAAACGGAAAACTCGTAGTCGTCGAGGTCAAGAGGAAAACCGCGTCAAAAGAAGCCGCGCTGCAGCTTGCCAAATACATCGAACCCATCAAAGCCAAGATAAACCGCGAACTGCGGGGAATTCTTGCTGCGCCCGAATTGGGAAAGGACGTGCAGCGCATGCTGGTGACGCTGGGATTAGAGTTCAAAGCGTTGGACCCTAAGAAGTGCGCTGAGGTGCTGCGGAAAACTGAGAATGCAAAGCTTGAATCCTACTTCAAAGCAGACAGCCAAGGTCACCTGGAGAATACTTAAATTGCGCTCTGGCTTTGGTTGAGTGATTTTGCATGAATTTTTGGAAGAGTCTCCCAGTTGGAGACAAGCCGCCTGAACTGCTGAACATGGTTATCGAAGTCACCAGCGGCTCCAGAGACAAGTACGAGTACAACACCAAGTGGTAAGCCTTCGTCTTAGACAGGATAATTCCTTCTTCCGTCGTGTTTCCCGTGGAGTACGGGTTTGTGCCGCAAACGTGGTTCGACGACGGCGACCCATTGGACATCATGGTTCTGAGCTTCGCGCCCCTGACCGTTGGGTGCGTGGTTAAAGTCAGAGTAATAGGCGCCCTGATAATTGAGGATGAAGCAGGACTGGACGCAAAGATTCTGTCAGTGCTTGTCAACGACGCGCGGTTCGAAGGGTACCACGACATCAGCAGCGTCCACAAGAGCCAGTTGGTGGAGATTTAGGAGTTCTTTGTAACTTACAAGCGTTTGGAACCGCATAAGTGGGCGAAGGCAAGGGACTGGAAGAACGCTAAGGAAGCCAAGGAAATTGTGGAGTACGCCATGGAGAAGTACCGCGAACTCAGCGACAAAAAGAAAACAGACTAGCCGCGCTTATTTACTGCTGGATTATGTGCATAGTTCTTTTTTCATGGCTTTGGCGAGCAGCTTCCAGGCTTCAGAATCTTCTTTGCAGAGTTTGTTTGCAAACGATTTGGCGTCCGCCTTGCCTAAGCTTTCTTTTTCATACTCGAGGTGGAGCGCAGTGAATTTTAAGCGGGAAGCTTTTGCGCTTTCTGAAGAAATCTCGTAGATGAACTGTGAGTACTTGTTTGGACCTGTTAAGTGCGTGGAAATCCAGGAAAGCCGCTCTGGATAAAGCTGAACGAGTTTCTGTTTCTCCACGTTGCCACTGCTTGTTTGGAAGGTGTCTGTCAAAATTATCGTGGTGTCGGTGAGGTGCGTTACCTGCCGTTTAGCGTTTTCTTCACCCATAAGCAGGTGGTCTCCAGGGTCGTAGTCCGTGCACCACTGGAACGCTTTTTGGGCTGGAACTGCGAAGCGCTGAGTGAACTGGTATCGGACAGAATTAGGCATCTCAACCACCTGTTTCTCAAAGCAGAAATCGGCTATATTACATTTCCGCCACTTCAGGTGCCCGAAAAGAAGTCGGAGAGGCGCTTCTGGAAAAGCGCGTTCCTCAGCAACTTGCCCTGAATTATCCACTGCTGCATCGGAATCTCGAACCTGCCGCTGATGAACTTGAGCGATTCGTTCAGCGTTTTGAACAAGAAGGGTTTCTGGCGCATGGCGTTTCTTACGTTTTCGCGGACTTGCCAGACGCCGACGGGCATGATGTAGCCTGGTCTGGCTTCGCGCAGAACAATGGCGGTGGCTTGTCGGCGTTCCTTGACGAGTTGCTCGCAAACTGCCAGCCTCGCGGAGTAGTAGCAGCCGCCTATCTGTGCGTAGGTTGTTCTGCCGCTGTTGCCTTCACTGTCGGAGTATATCGCGACCGCTGCGCCGTTGGGGTTCCAAACGGTGCCGGGGTACCAGGCTTCCATGGATTCGTAGCTCCACTGCGCGGGAATCATGAGTATCTCGAACACGTTGTCGAGGTAAACGGATTCGTAGACGCGGTACTCGTTTATCTCAGGAAAAGTCTTCACCTGCGCCACAAGGCTCTTACTTATGATGTCGTCCACGGCGGTTATGCTCCAGCGGGTCGGAACCAAACGGCGGTTCTTCTCCACGCCGAACGCGCCAACGCTAAAGGCTTTCTGAATCTTGGTGACCAAGACGCCTTTGCCGTAGAGTTCCCTGACGGCGTGAGTTGCTTTCAGGTCGGTGTCATAAAACGCCTTCTCCACTCGGTGGTCAAACCGGGTGTTGCCTACATGCAGATCCCGTATCGGCGCGGACGGACCGAAAGGCTGAACCTCCGCATCCATGAATATGCTGCCCCGCGGCTTCTTGGTCAGGTTCAACTCGACATCCGCACACGTGTCCGCCAAAGCGAGGTCACGGGTTTGCTCCATTATTTTCCCACTCTGCATGAAGTCCTGCACGTGCACGCGGTGTTTGCCTCGGACGAGGAGGCTGCGGAACCCGACGATTTCGTCTATTGACTTTCCGAACCACTGTTCAGGCAGGTCGAAGAGACTCGTGTCTTCCTGAACGGGCGGCACAAGCGGTCCAGCGTACACGTAGGGGTAGCCGATTCTGCCGATGAAAACGCTCGGTGGCGAAACGCCTGCGATGTCTTCGCTGGACATCAAAGGCACGCTTTTCAGGTAGTAGTTGACTTTGACCATGATTGGGCAGCGGGTTTTGCCGCAGAGGTTCCTCGCGCCCTTGCACAGAACACAAAGGCTGCTCTGGCGGGTTCGGGTGGAAATCTGGTTTTCATCCACTGCAGCCTTGTTAGCTTGCTTTATCACATCAAGTAACCAATTATCCGAAGAAGATGCGCCGCTGGATTTTTGGGTGAGGACCATAACTGGTTTGAATACTGTGCTTTGTTATTCTCATATGCTTTCCGCAGCGAAACGAATCAAAAGCAATGACTCACAGAGCAGTTCGCGAAGGAAATGTGCACACAAATATGCAGAAAAATGAAGTAGCGCCCGGACCGACGAAGCCAAACTCGAATTTTATGCATTCAGCAAATCTTGGATAAATCTTTCAAGATGTCCTTGGTCTTTTTTTGCATTACTGAGCCAGTCATTTAACTGAATTAAGATCAGATTCTTGACCCATTTAACATTGGCAAGATTTCGCAAGAATTTAATCAACTCAAACATTTTTTGTTCATCATCTCGGTAGTTTAATAAGTCGGCTATTATTCCACCGAGTTCATCGTAAACTTCATTTTCTAAAACCTTGTTAAAATTCTCAGGAGTCTTCCTTTCTGAATCTGTTGACAAGTGACGAATCGTATCTATTGCCCATAAATAAAGATAATCTTCCTTTATTCTGTTGTCGACCAACTCTTTGAATTTAGAGGATTTATCAGACATGGCATCAATTAGTCTTTTTTGATTTTGATCTACGAGAGCTGGAACTAATGTTCCCAGAAGTGTTGGAGCAAAAAACCGCTCTCCGCGTTCTCCACTTTCTTTCAAAGCCTTGACAAGGCCCTTTACTTGTAGCTTCTTCAAACTTCGCAAGACCGTGGGATAATGTTTTAGTTTTGAATTCTTCCAAATGTTGTACGTGTTTGCTTTGTTCAGTTCAATTGACGAATTCAAGACCTTAAATTCGATAAGGGTCAACGATACACGTATGCTAGCACGCAAATCAGCCAAATTCGACAATGTGTCCATTTCTTGTTTGGTTATTGGCATATATACCACACTTATACTTATTATAGTATACTAAAAGCATATAAATAAAGTTTGCTACATTAGCTAGTGGAATTGGTCGAGAAAACTAATGGTAAGAAAAGTCATGAGCCATCCATGGTGGTACGGCGCTATGATTGCAGCTTAACTTTGGTCTCGCGAACCAATTCATCTTAGTTTTAAATGAATATAAGCTTTAGGCTAACTTGCTCTTCGAAAATCGTTAGATGAGTGCTTTTCTCTTTCTTAAAAAGTTGAAGAAGTGGCGCCCAGGCCGGGATTCGGACCGGATCAGGCCACGAACTGTTTGCTCGTGATGTCCTGCGGGCGACAGCCGCATATACTGGACCGAACTATACTACCTGGGCAGGCTTTTCTATCAGATGGCCTAAGCGCCGCAACAATACACAGTATATTAACTAATTAACTTTTCTCGGCGGCGCTTCCACGGATTCTCCGATAAATACTCTCGATTCCTGACTTCGCAAAGTGCAAGACGTCAGGGGTAAATATGGAAAGCGCAGCCAGAAGGAAATTGAAAGGCAGAACTGTCGGAGGCTCGAATACGTTTCCCCCGTACGGTCCCACATAGAATTGGTGGTAGCCCCAAAACTGGATTGCTGACCACAAGGCTGTTTGCGCCATGGCACCGCTGAGCCTCGCAAGATACATGGTTCTCTTCCGAATGGCTTTGCCGCTGTAGTTTCTGGCAAAAACTTCTCCAGCCACTCCGCCCGCTCCGCCTGGGAAAAACGCGTTGACAAGGATTTTCTCCACGAGGTTTCCTGGGATGTAGTAGTTGTGAACGAGTCCGGGCCAGCTCAGAATTGGAATGTAAGAGTTTCTTGTGATGAAGCGGATTGCAGCAGGTATGCCATAGATAACTAAGCCGCCTATCTCCCATTTCCAGAACCTCCGGCTTCTCAGAGTGCCCACGATTGCCCTGCGCAAATCCATAGTTTCTCAGAATCGGCTACGTTTAAAAGTCTTCTCCGAAAAGCAGGCAAACGCAAGTTCAACCTACGTTTCAGTCTATAAACAATGGAGGGGGTAGGTCAGAACATTGTGCAAACAGAAAAACGGGGGGAGGGTCGCTATTGGCGGATTCTCAACCCAAAAGCATGCAGCCAGCTATAAATAAGGGGGCTATAGACTGCACCGAGCACAACAGTACACACATTGCTATCCAGAAAACCTTTACTGACGGCGTGAAAACAACAGGTTTGAAACAGGTGTTTAATTTTTATATACATCGTACGCAATCAGAATACAGAGGATATCATGGCTCTCGACGAAACCACCGTCACAGTGATAATCGCCATAGTAGTGATAATCGCTGTGGCAGTCTCTGCATCCGTAATTTTTGCAATGCGCAGAAAAATGCAGAAACCCGCCAAACCGTCGAAGCAGCCATCAGAAATTGAACCTGAACTCTCAGGTCTGCCTTTCAAAGTAACCAAAAGCGTCCAATCCAACGACGCCACGCATGCGAAAGATGAACTCCGCATTCTCGATTTGGAACGCGAAATCCTAGGCGATGCAATACGCCATCTGTATGAAGCGCATGCTGAAGGAAAAATCACTGAACAAGAACGCGAAAAACTCGCCAGCAGCTACAAGTCACGCATGATGGCAGTCAAAGAGTCCATGGCGAAAAACGAAACCATAGTTGCATTGCACGAGCTTGAAGGCATGCAGGAAGACTTGATGAAGATGTTCAGCGAACGCTTCGGCGAATTAACAGGCAAAGTTGAAGAACTCAGAAGCCGTATAGACATCAAACCCATCAAAGAAATCAAAGTCCAAATGCCCAAACAGCAAACACCAGTCATGCCCGACCAGCTGGAGCAAACCGAAGAAGAGGAAGAAGAAGCCGAAGAAGGCGAAGAAAAAGCCAAAAAGAAACGCAAACCATCCGAAGAACGCAAAACACAAAAAACCGAAGCCGAACAACGCATAGACGCCATCCGCAGCGAAGTCGAAAAAGTCCTCGACAAACTCGGACAAATGGAGATGGAAGCATAACCCACCAACCTTCACCCGACACCGCAAAACGCAACGCCGCAAACGCCGCCATCCAACATGTTAAAGACGGCATGATTGTAGGCTTAGGCAGCGGAACCACAGCTGCATACGCCATCATCGCTCTGGGCGAACGCAAAAAACATGAATCCCTTCACATTTTTGGCGTGCCTAGCAGCTACCAAGCCTTCCAGTTAGCCGTGCAAAACGACATACCCATCACCACGCTGGAAGAGCACCTCATCGTAGACGTGAACATAGACGGCGCAGACCAAATCAACCCACAACTTGACCTCATCAAAGGCATG
Source organism: Candidatus Bathyarchaeota archaeon (assembly GCA_963806385.1). Taxonomy (GTDB): domain Archaea; phylum Thermoproteota; class Bathyarchaeia; order Bathyarchaeales; family Bathycorpusculaceae; genus JADGNF01. The sequence goes on from CAWDXS010000004.1 coordinate 151,665, forward strand.
GGAGCCGCACTGACACGGGAAAAAATAGTTGCGGCTTCAGCACGGCAAAACATCATAATTGCAGACGAAAAAAAATACGTGAAGGTTCTCGGCGAAAACAACCACCCTGTTCCCATAGAAGTTATCCCGTTTGCCATTGCCCTCGTGAGAACGCGAATAGAAAAACTTGGCGGCGCACCTGTACTCAGAGAAACCAAAGGCAAACTAGGTCCAACAATCAGCGACAACGGGAACGCCATCATGGACGCAACTTTCGGCGACATCAACGACCCAACCATACTGAACCACAAGCTGAAGATGATTCCAGGCGTAGTTGAGACAGGCTTGTTCATCGGCTACGCTAACATCGTCTACCTCGGCACAGCCACGGCAGCCGAAAAGCTTGAGGCAAAGCGGAAGTAGCCTTAGAGAATAGGCGGAAACAACGTTCGCCACACCAAAAACGCCGCCGCGAACGCAACTGCAGCAACGCCAAGCCGAACCATAGCCATTTTTGCCCTGCCAGCCCTCCAAGAAAACATCGCATACGCCAACCCCATCACAACCAAAACAACCGAGCTGAACTGGAACGCAATATACACCCACACATCCCAGTCGAATGCCATACTTCCTTCTACAAAAACCAAAGCTTCAGAAACTTTCCCAACTCCAATCCTCATGAAAAAGCTTTATCTCAAACCCCACGGACTAACCTACCCGCTAAGCATGTGCCGGGGTAGCCTAGCCTGGCTAGGGCGCCAGACTCATAATCTGGAGAACAATGGTGGCCAAACGCCCATGTCCAGAGGTCGCGGGCTCGAAGCTAGAAAAAGCGAGACTCCCGTCCCCGGCACCACTTCTCCCACTCTGAAAACTACTTTTCTTTATCTTTGAATAGGTCAAATTTTATTCATGGCGACAGGCGAGCGTAAAGTCTTTATGAGTTTGAACACGCATAACCTTCGTAAAGGATGAACATCCATGGAAACTAACGTTAACTGGCTACAAGTCCTTGCACAATGCAAAGAAAACGTACATGCACACATTCAGCCATTGCTGAAAAGCCTGAAAGAACCCCAGCCTGACCTAGGCAGAGGCGCAGGCGGCGACCAAATGAAGCTTGTTGATTTGGCTGCGGAGAAAGCCATAGTCGAAGTCATGCTTCAGCATGGCGTTTCGTTCACGCTTGTGAGCGAGGAATCAGGCATAAAAGAGTTCGGCAGCCACGCAAAAGAGTGTTTCGTCACCACGGACCCAATTGACGGCACCACCAATCTGGTCAGGGGTTTGCCCTTTTATTGCTCTTCCATCGCTGTTTCCCGAAAGCAGATGCTGTCAGAGGTTTACGCGGCTATGGTTACCGATTTGTATCACGGCACGACGTACACGGCTGTGGCTGGCAAAGGCGCCTACCGCAATGGCGAAAAAATCGCTACCTCCAAACTTTCCTCATTGGAGGAAGCAGTCATCGGGTTGGATTTGAACACCTACAAAGTCAAGGAAGTTGCGGCGCAGCTTGCGGATTTAATCGGGCAAACTAAGCACATCCGACACTTTGGCGCCAACGCGCTGGAACTCTGCTACGTTGCTGAAGGCTTAACCGACGCTTTCGTGGATATCCGTGGAAAACTGCGGACGACAGATGTAGCTGCAGGCTTCCTTATAGTTAAGGAGGCTGGCGGAATCATAACAGCGCCTGATGGACAAAAAGCAGATGCCAAACTGGACCCCACGCAGAAGCTGAAGTTCGTAGCCTCAGGGAACCCGCAAATCCACAAACTCATCCTCAGCTTGGTGAAAACGAAGTAAGGAAAGCAAATGCTAACGCTTCTGATGCCCCAGCCAGCAGCCCTGATAAAATCGGCAAAGAAGAAAACCCTAGTCATCGCTGATCCGCATTTGGGCTGGGAGATGGCGCTTCAGAAGAAAGGCATTCATGTGCCAAGCCAAACGCCGAAACTGCTGAAAAAGCTCGTGGCGTTGCTATCTCGGTACAAGCCTGATTCGCTGCTCATTCTGGGCGATGTAAAATACACAGTGATGACTTCGGAGCCTGGCGAATGGCACGACATCCCTGACTTCTTCAACGAAATCAAAAAATACATTACAGAAGTTGGCGTAATCCGAGGCAACCATGACGCCAACCTTGAGCCTATGCTGCCAGAATACGTGAAAATGCACCAGGCAACAGGCGTAATCGTTGGCGACGTGGGACTTTTCCACGGCCACAAGTGGCCGTCCCCAGCGCTGCTCCAATGCAAAACACTGGTTATGGGGCACCTGCACCCAGTCGTGGTTTTCCGTGATCCTGCAGGTTTCAAGATAACGCGACAGGTGTGGATGAAAGCCAACTGTAACGCCGAAGCTTTAACTAGAATTCTTCTCCAGAAGCATGGAGTAAAAATTGAAGGCACTACCGCAGAGACACTGCAAAAGCATTACGGGGTTAAGACTAGGGCGCAGGAGATTTTTATGATGCCAAGCTTTAATGATTTTCTTGGTGGCAGACCAGTAAACGAAACTAGACCGCGAAAAGAGCTGGGAAGTGAAGCTTTGATTGGTCCTGTTTTGCGTTCGGAGGCTGTGGACGTTGACAACTCGGAGATTTACCTTTTGGATGGCACATACTTGGGAACCCTGAACCGTCTTCGAAAGTTGCAGCAGGACTGATGGCAAAACATCATAGTTCTCACGTCTTCTTCAACAACGAAGAAGCCTTTGCAGAATGGCCACTTTTTTAGCGCCCAAGTTTCAATTTCTGTTCTATGGGCAAGACTACTCTGAATGTTGTTCCTTTGCTTAGACTGCTTTCAACTGTAATTCTTCCGCCGTGAGCGTCTATGATTCGTTTGCATATTGCTAAGCCAAAACCCATGCCCTGAGCTTTTGTGGTGAACAATGGCATGAAAATCTTGGCAAGGGTCTGCTCAGACATACCTATGCCTGTGTCTGAGAAGGTGAATTCCACGTTTTTGCCTATTTCTTTGCTGCTCACTTCGAGCGTTCCATTTTCAGGCATGGCGTCGATGGCGTTTTTGATGATGTTTATGAAGACTTTTTCGATTTTGTTTGTGTCAACCCATATTGTTGGTTCGTCATGTGCGCGGTCTAGGATTCGAATACGTTTTGGAATTTGGACCATAAGCAAAATGTAATCCATCAAGGACTTAGGTGAACACTCTTCAATTTCCAAGTTGATTTCCTTTGAATATTCCAGCAAGTTGTCCACGATTTTGTCGGCATGCTCAACTGATTTATCGATAATTTCTAACATTTCTTTCCCTTTAACATCCAAAGAGGAGCCCTGTTTCATTTTCAAATAGTACGCCGCGTTTTTGATACTTGTTAATGGGTTGCGCAAGTCATGTCCAACCAATCCAGCAAGTTCGCCGATGGCTGCAAAGCGTTCTGCCTTCACGAGTCTTTCCTGGAATTCGCTGAGTTTTTGAAATTGCTCTGCTCGTGTCGACTTAAGAGCCAAATGCTTTGCAGAATGTTTGTTCAGTGCTCACCCACCCTTAACATGGTGCAGCTATATTGTTATTTGACGTAGTGTGTCGCAATATAAAACAGTTATGCACTTGGAATACAAACCCTAAACTTTTTTCCCCACCGTTTTCAAAGATAAGAATAGAGACAGACATGCACCTTGCTTTTTTAAAAAGAATATTGCGCAGTCCATCTTCGGACTGCACGCGCTATAGCCGAATTCAACTGCGACCAAATTCAGGCTGACTAGATACCTTCAACGGGGTCGCAGCTAGTTTGGTCACAGTCACAGTGATGTTCGATATTTTGTTTATCGCAGATTTCAATGAATTTGTCCGCGAGTTTCCTGTTCAAATCATCAAGGCTCAGTTTCTCTGGAGCTTGAATTTCCACAGCCACTCCAGTGGCGAAGTATCCGCAACACGCGGTCTTGTCTTTGTAAACGTCGACGAAGCAGTTCTCGGGAACTCCCTGTGCTTCCAAGAAATCATTCAGTTGCTTTACTATGCTGGTTAGGTACTCGTCGTTTACCCCGAAGACGTGGCATATTCTTCGACTGATTAGAGCCATTTTTCAGATATCCCTCACAAATATAACACTATTATAAATCCTATAAATGTTTCGCTAATTGAAGTGAGAAAACTGTTTTTCCACAGGACCACGATTTTGAGGTCAAACTTGAAAAAGGAAAAGAAAAGATTCGGGAGATATTTTACCACTCTGGGAATATGTTCGCTGCAGAAACTTGCGAAGCAGTTGAGTTCTCAACGCCCGGAATATCATCGATGGTTGAGACCACCCTTTTCAAGTCATTTAAATGTTTTCTAAGAACAAACTCGACCACCAGAAACGAAAAAACAACAGCTGGAAAACGCTGCTTTACAAGAGCTATGAGCGAATCTCGGTTCACACTTGGCTTCGGAAAGAGCATCTTTGTTCTGAATTAGTGGAAATGGGATAAACATTATAAAAATCATAATTATGAGACAACATTTTTAAGCACCTTACAGGCTTTTTGTTCTCCAACGTTTACCTCAAACCAAAAATAATGCCCTCGACATAGTAAAGGGCAGCGAATCTGAATGACCCAGCAATACTACATAGAGGGCGGCGCGGCAGCTGCTCTTACGAAATATTTTTCAAAAACTAAAAAACAAATTGAGGCTGAACTCTCCAAATTCATCGAAACATTGTCACAATTAAAGCTTCATAAACAAATAGAGTACGCAGTATTATCAGAAGGTAAACGATTCCGTCCAATTATGGCCATTTTGTCGGCGCAAAGCGTCGGAGGAAACCGAAAGAAAGTGATGCCACTTGCGCTTGCCTTTGAACTAATGCACACCGCCACCTTAATCCACGATGACATAATTGACGAAGACGACATGCGAAGAGGACGACCCTCACTCTACAAGAAATGGTCTACAAGTGATGCTATACTCACCGGCGATGCTCTCATCGCTCTCTCCGTTGACTTGGCATCGGCCTACGGTGAAACTATATTGAAGTTCGTTGCTCAAAGCGCTCTTCAACTCTGTGAAGGAGAGCATATGGATTTATTGGGTTCCTTGAAAGCAACGACGGAAGAAGTCTACTTCAAGAAAATCAGAAACAAATCAGCCTCACTCTGCAGGGCAGCTGCCTACTGTGGAGCCGTCGCAGGAGGAGGCACAGATGCAGAGGCGGGGTCGCTTTCGATGTTCGGAGAAAACTTTGGAGTGGCTTACCAAATGAGGGACGATATCCTCGACTTTACGCTGAACGGAGACCTCAACTTAGAAGACTCCAAGAACGGAAGAATCACTCTGCCCCTCATCTACTGTTACGCCACATGCACCCCGCAAGAAAAAAGAGAAATCGAGAAATTCTTAGCTATCGTGAATGAAAATCCCTTGAAGGCTAAAGAAAAAGCAAATGAGATGTTGCAGCTTATCCGCGTTAAAGGGGCATTCGAATACTGTGAAAAGAAGGTTGACGAGTACCTGTCACAGGCTTTAGCCAGCATCTCAGCGTTGAAGGATACAGAATACAAAGCGCACTTGATTGAAATGGCCAGAACGCTCCGAAGTTGGGCGGGAACATACGAAAAATAAGCTGGAAAACAAAGCCCTTCAGCGGCGGTTCCGAAAGGCTGGTTTTTCTTGGCTTACGATGGTTTTCGGTTAATTTTCTCGAAGCTGTACATCAATTTCCAGAGATTAAACTTATAAGTTTATATTAAATAAGAGTTAAAATAGGGAGGGGAGAGAATCATGTCAAAAAAAGAACTCCACCGCGCCCTGTCCAGTGACACGAGAGTTGAGACCCTTAAACTTTTATACAGAAAACCTCATGACATCGAAGAGATTGCAAAAAAACTGAAACTCCAGCCCGTAACGGTGCGCCATCATATACAGGCTCTGCAGGAAGCAGGGCTTTTAGAATCTTATGAGGAAAGAACAGGTTTGGCTGGGAGACCCAAGACATTTTATAAACTGGCTAGGACACTGCCCGATGTCGCGTTCCCAGCGAGACGATATCTTGACTTTTCTAAGTCCCTAATCGATGTCCTTCTGCGCACAATCGGAAAAGACAAAACTCAAGAGATACTTGCTGAAGCCGGGCAGAGAAATGGGCGAGCAAACGATGAAATATATAGAAAGCCAGAACAAAATAGTAAAATGGACCCCGAGAGAGTTTGCAGAAATCCTTGTCGAAAAGTATTTCCGGGAAAGTGGTGCGGAACCTGAACTTGTAGAGGTCAGTGATAGCAAAGTTGTTTACAGGCTACATAATTGCCTCCTTCGTGAGTTATCAAAGGAAATGCCCGATCTCATGTGTGAAGTGCTCCACCATGAATTTCACCAAGCCATTCTGGAATCTATGAAAAATGACATTAAAGGGGTTCAAACGACCTGCATGGGACACGGCGACATCAACTGCGAACACGTGGTAGAATGGGCGTCCAGAAAGAAGAGCGAAAAAACAGAAAAAGTAGTGCAATGAACAGGCTTTGGCGCAGAAAATATCTGGAAAAACGTGAATTACAAAGGGTAACTTGAAATTTACCCTAACAAGAATGTCAGTCACTCCTATTTCTGAACAAACGCCGTCTTTTGCGATGAAATGCGTCGAGACCGTAGATCAAGCCTGCACCGAATAGTTTACAGAGACACAGGTCGCAACAAGAGCGGTGTTCAGTTCCAAAGGCTCAAACGCCTGCTGATGATCCCAAAAGGGGCTGCGTTAATTTTCGAAGCTGCGAAGAGCATGGTGAATCCATTCAACAACCGAGGGGTGATGGTGCAGGGCAAAGCGGGGATTGAAAAAACCGCCAAATCGCCATCAGCTGCTGCAGACGAAAAGATTGCCCATGCAAACAAAACTTTCAAAAAGAAGTACCCTGTTCTTCAAAAGGCACATCCTCCTGTGGCGGAATACAAAGTTCTCGGAGACTTTGATAAGAATCGCGCCTTTCAGGATGGTTTTTTGGAGAGGACCTAACTTCATAACGATAAACTTTGGCAAAAGTGCGGTCAGCCGCTCTTCGGTATAAGAAAGGAAAAAAATTCACGTTTTTCTGTCAATCGAAAACTATGCTTTTGCGGCTTTTGCCCGTTCTTCTTCTTGCAGCACTCTTCGGAGAACTTTGCCAGCTGAACTGATGGGCAACTCTTTCCTGAATTCTACTTCACGTATCATCTTGTATGGGGCAACTTTTTCTTTCACGAACTCCATGAACTCAGTTTCAGTGGCTTTTGCGTTTTCCTTTAGCACGATGAAAGCCTTCGGACTCTCGCCTGTCATTGTGTCTGGCTTGCCTACTACGGCGCACAGTTTGACTGCTGGATGCTCATACAGGACATCTTCGATTTCGCGTGGGTACACGCTGTAGTCTTTGTATTTTATCAGGTCCTTTTTCCTGTCAGTTATGTAGAAGTAGCCGTTCTCATCCATTTTTCCAATGTCGCCCGTGTAGAGCCAGCCGTTTCGCAGCACGTTTGCGGTTTCTTCAGGTCTCTTCCAATAGCCCTTCATGACCTGTGGGCCTTTGACAGCAAGTTCGCCTGTCTCGTTAGGTGGAAGTGCTTTTTCTCCTGTTTCAACGTCGAGTATTTTGGCGTCTGTATCGGGCAAAGGCAAACCAATCGAGCCTACTCTTACGGTTTTCATCGTCCTGTCCACGGGGGTGCAGTGTGTAACTGGTGATGCTTCGGTTAGTCCGTAGCCTTCTGCGAGGAATCCACCGGTGATTTCCATGAATTTTTTCTGCACTTGGGGTGGAAGAGGAGAAGCTCCTGAGATGCAGACTCGGATTGAGGTTAAGTCAAATTTGGTGAGTTCAGGGTTAGCCAGCAGTATGGCGTACATGGTTGGAACTCCGCAGAACACGGTGACTCCGTATTTTTGGATGGTTTGAAGCGCTGTTGTTGGGTCAAAGCGGGGAAGCAGCACCATTTTCGCTGCTAGGCTGATGGGGACGTTCATGCTTGTGGTCATGCCGTAGATGTGAAATAGGGGCAAAGCGGTTAGGAATGTTTCTTTCCCAGTTTCGCCTTTTATCCATGCTGCGAACATTTTGGTGTTTGCGACCAAGTTGGTGTGAGTTAGCATTGCGCCTTTAGCGGTGCCTGTTGTGCCGCCTGTGTACTGAAGTGCTGCCAAATCTTCGGTCGGGTTAATTCTTACTTTTGGAGGTTTCCCTGTGGTTTCGCTTAGCAGTTGCTGAAAGAGAAATACGTTTGGTTTCTGCTGGGTTGGGCTTGGTGAAGCAGCGGTTTTTGACGCGCATTCCATCAAGCTGGTGACTATGATTTGTTTAACCTTGGTTTTTTCCGCGACCTTCTCGACGATGGGGTAGAGCGAGTCTAGAACTACAATGGTTTCGGCTTCTGAATCATTCAGTTGATATTCAACTTCGCGTTTTTTGTGCAGCGGGCTTATGGCGGTGGTTACTGCGCCGACTTTGAGGACGCCAAAATATGCGATGATGAATTGGGGGACGTTTGGGAGGAAAAGGGCAACTTTGTCGGCTTTCCGCACTCCTAATTTGAATAGGGCGACTGCGAATTTGTCGGAGAGCGAATCCAGTTCGCTGTAGCTGATTTCGTTTTCGAAATATGAGATAGCTGTTTTTTCGGGATGTCTTTGAGCGGGTGCTCTGAGAATTTCGAAGAGAGGAACCTGAGGATACTCGATGCTTTTAGGCACATCTGCAGGCCAGTTGCTGAGCCAAGGCTTATTTCCTTTGAACATGGGAAACACTGCTTTCACCAATTGACAATAAACTGGGTAAATAACTCTTTTTCCAAATCAACCAGTTCACTATGCCCTGACTAGCTGCTCGGAGCAGTCTATAGCCCCCTTATATATAGCGGGCTGCATGCTTTTGGCTTGAGAATCCGCCATTAGCGACCCTCCCCCCGTTTTTCTGTTTGCACAATGTTCTGACCTACCCCTTATAGGTTTCTGCAACGAATCCCTAAAAGCATCCAAATATGACCGCTAATTTCTGCTGCTTACGGAGCCCACCCCCTCCCTTACATAAACACTGAAACGCAGAGCGAACTGCGGGGTCTCCTGTGCAGCGAGATGAGATTTTTCGTCCTGTGAAAAAGAAAATGTTCGTTCAGATTGCATTAAGCAAACGTACGTTTTGAGGCAAAGGCTTAAGAACGAAGCCATCCATGAAATTTGAGCAAACCTTCGAGGATTGTTTGAAGATGAGCAGCATGAAAGTGTGCGTTGTCGGTCTCGGGCAGATTGGTCTTCCAGTCGCGCAGTATGCACACGCGAAAGGGCTGGAAGTGTACGGCTACGACATAAGCCCAGCCGCCGTTGAAAGAGTTAGCAAAACGGAAAAATTCAAAGTCACCAGTTCATGGAACGATGTGCCGCAGGTGGACGCCTTCATAATCTGTGTCACCACGGACCAACTGAACAACTGCCCTGACTTATCCGCGGTTTTTGACGTTTCCAAAAAAATAGCGGAAAAAGCCAAACCCACCGCGCTCGTCTCCATAGAAAGCACAATCATCCCAGGCACAAGCAAAAAAATCTTCAACGAACTCTTCCACGGCAAAATCCGCCTCGTCCACGTTCCTCATAGGTACTGGGCAGACGAGCCTGAGAAACACGGCGTCAACCAGCTTAGAGTCATCGGTGCAGCCAACGCTGAAAGCCTCAAAGCAGGACTGAAATTGTACAAGGAAATATTCGGAATCCCACTGCATACATGCCCAACCGAAGTTGCTGAAATGTGCAAAATCACCGAGAACAGCCACCGCTACCTCCAAATCGCCTTCGCCGAAGAACTCAAAATGATATGCGCAAAAATCGGCATGAACTTCAACGACCTCAGAGTTGCCTGCAACACAAAATGGAACGTGGACATACCTGAAGCGAGAGACGGCATAGGCAGGCACTGTTTGCCAAAGGACATAAGATACGTCACAAGCCTAGCGCCAAATGTACTGCTGACGAGCGCCATGCAGGTGGACAAAGAATACCGAGAATGGCTGTCAAAACAAATAAAGCATTGAGAAGCATCGCTATTCTGCTGCCTGAATATTCGCCGACGCCAACGCCTACTTCAACACCAACGCCAAATCAATCCTCACCCCCCTCGCCTTCACCAAGCACTTCTCCAACACCGTCACCCTCCGTTTCTGCTTCGCCTTCGCAAAACCCTACCCCTCGCCAAGCCAATCTAGCTCCCGAACCCATACCTCAGGTGGTGCTGTACGCAGTGATTGCTGTGCTTGCCGGGGTAATCGTCGCGCTGCTAATTGTCATAGCTGCAATGCGCAGGCGAATCGGTGAAACTGCAGTTCCTTCCGCTAAAAGTTCTTGAACCCTAGTTTTTTTCCAGGCTGTTTTTCGTTTCTGTGAAGAGCAGGTTTGTGTACTCTGCCAAGGTGAGGTTTTGTTTCCTCGATAGCTTCTTAAGCGCGCTGCTTATGCCTGTGCTGTACTGGATTGCCTTCTTCGGCTTCTGCGTTATCTGCGTTGAAAGCCCCATGTTTTCGGCGGCTTTCCGCAAGACAAGTTTCCGCAGCGAATCCTGTTTCTTCTCAAACTTCAGTTCCGTGGGCAAACTCATGGCAAACTCCGCCAACTCAAACGACGCGAAGGGCAAACGCAGTTCCACGTCGTGGAAACCGCAGATTTTCTCGTCGCGTTCGATGTTGCTTTCGTGAATGTTGACGACGTCGCTGTACATTGTTCGCCTCACTTTCTCGTCGCCTTCCGCGATGTACTCAGTGACATAGCGTTGGTAGCCTCCGAAAAGCTCATCCGCACCCTGCCCCGCCAGTAACACCTTGAATCCTGCTTCCGCGGTTTTCTGCGCCGTCCAGTAGAAGGGCACTCCGACGCTTGCCTTCACAGGGTCAGGTTCCTCGATTAGCCCGACCACCGTGGCGATGATTTTTTCGATGTCTGCTTCTTTGAACAGGTGAACTTGCATGGGCAACTGCAACTCCTCCGCGGCTTTCCGAGCTTCTTCGGTTTCAGGCTGATTCTCCAAACTCACGTGCATAAGCTGAACTTCCACGCCGCACTTCTTAGCCAAAAACGCAACTATGCTGCTGTCCAGCCCGCCAGAGAACGCGACCGCCGCTTTCTTCACGCCGAAAACCCGCCTTTGGACGGAACCTTCCAGCAGGCGCTGCAGCTTCTCCGCTGCATCCTGCAAGGTGACGGGCTTGGGTTTTTGGTACGCCAGCGTCTTCACGGGTTTGAACTTGAAGCCTTTCTTTGTGATGGCTGCCACGTTTCCAGGCGGAAACGACTTGGGCTCGGCTATTCCGAGTTTCCATAGGGTTTTTCGGTTCGATGCCAGCGCCGCCAGCGCTTCGTTCTCACCATAATACAAAGGCTGCACACCAATGGGGTCTCTTGCAGCAACGATTTGCTCAGCTTCAGCGATGATTAGGGAAAAGTCGCCTTCAACTTCTCTTACGAAAGCTTCAGCTGCACCTTGGCAGTTGCTTTGCAGTTTCGGCGCAATTGTTTCTAAAGCCAATTTTTCTTGGGCAGGTTTGTATAATGTTCCTTCAAAAATGACCGTCGAATTCTCAAGTCTTATTACCTGAGGCTCGTCTTGCGGAAAAGCCGTCGAGGCAGCGTAGCCCATAGCAATCGGCGAGTCTGCTTTGTTGGCGCGGAGTATGCTGAATTCTTTTTCTGCGATAATTTTTGATGGTGTGGCAACTCCAAAGCAGACGTTTCTTTCAGCATTCAGCGCCGCCAGCGCTGCCGTAACCGTGGGCACCGCGTTCTCGCCCTTCTTGCTCAACACTGCCATGCTGGTCTTCATGCCAAACACCCTTCAGCTTCAACGCCAAGGTTTATTGTTTTGGTAAAACATTAATCTTTAACCCGCATAACATTCAGCAGAGGCAACACCGATGCCGATTCTACCCATAGACACAGGCCGATATGGAACCCCTGAAATGCGCAGAGTCTTCGAGGAAGAAGCCCGACTGCAAAAACTCCTCGATGTAGAGGCAGCTTTAGCTTGGGCACACGCCGAAGTCGGCGACATCCCGCGGAAAGACGCGGAAAAAATCGCAGCCATGGCTTCCCTGAAATACGTGAAGCTGACCCGAGTGAAAGAAATCGAAAAAGACATAAAACACGACCTCGCCGCCCTCGTCCGCGCACTGGCTGAAGTCTGCGGACCCAGCGGCGCATACGTGCACTTGGGTGCTACAAGCTACGACATCGTAGACACCGCTAATGCTTTGCAGTTGAAAGACGCCTCAGGCATCATCGAGGAAAAACTCAGCATCCTGAAGGGCATCTTGCAGGAGAAAGCCGCAAAGTACAAGGAAACCGTCATGATGGGGCGAACCCACGGCCAGCATGCCTTGCCCATTACGTTGGGCTTCAAGTTTGCGGTTTGGGGACGCGAAGTCAACCGCCACATCCAGAGACTCAGCGGCTGCCGAGAACGCGTTTTTGTTGGCAAAATGAGCGGCGCAGTCGGCACACAGGCAGGTTTAGGCGAGCACGCCATGCACATCCAAGCGCTTGTCATGCAGCGGCTTGGCATCCACGCAGCAGAGATTTCTACACAGATTGTGCAGAGGGACCGCTACGCCGAATTCATCTGCTTGCAGGCTGTTCTTGCTTCGTCGCTGGAGAACTTCGCCACGGAAATCCGCGAACTCCAAAGACCCGAAATCGGTGAGCTTTTTGAGGCTTTCGAAGCTGAGAAGCAGGTTGGCAGTTCCACGATGCCTCACAAGCGTAACCCTGAGATTTGCGAGCGCGTCTGCGGTTTAGCCCGCATAGTCCGAAGCCTCACCATCCCCGCGCTTGAAGACGTGGTCACGTGGCATGAACGTGACCTGACGCAGTCCTCCGCGGAAAGGTTTCTGCTTCCCGAAGCCTGCATCTTGACAGACTACATCCTTTCGCTCATGATTAGTATCATAGCTAACTTGCGGGTTGAGGAGCAACGTATGCTGCAGAACATGAATCTGACGCAGGGACGCACAATGTCCGAGTCGGTGATGATGGCTCTCGCGCGGAAAGGCGTGGACAGGCAAGAGGCGCATGAACTCCTCAGGCAACTCACCCTCCAAAGCGAAGCCCAAAACAAGCCTTTCAAAGAAATCCTCCTCAAAGACAAACTCGTCAGCAGCAAGCTTAGCGAAAAGGAAATCGACGAAGCGTTAAACCCTAAAAGCTATCTGGGAACAGCCGTGAAACAGGCAGAAGCCTTCGCCAAAAGCTAAGTTAGAAGTCAAACAGCGCTTTCTGCTTGGACTCTTCTTTTTTGTCGATGCTTTCCCACTGCTCCTTCTTCACTAAACCCCCAACCTGCTCCTTGATTTTCTTAGCGACACCAGGACCTAGAAGGTGAATTAAATCATCGAATTTTGCATGTTTTATATCTTCGATGGTTCTGTATCCCGCGTTATACATTATGCGTGCTCTCACTCGCCCGACGCCTTCCAGCTTCACGAGTGGCAACAATTCCTTCTTTATGCCCTTCGTCACGCGTTCTATCAACTCGTAAGCCAAGGGCAAAGCCTCTTTCTCGCCCAGCATCACACCCAACTCGTGCGTGGCATGCAGTAGCCATTTTGCGTTTTCTATTATCCTGTAGAGGTCGCCTGGCTGCACTCGGCACTCCTCCAGCAGCTGCTCCTCGCTTGTCTCCTCAGCCCAGTTTTTCAGGATGACTGCGGTTTTGACTTCACCGAGGAACTCTTCGTAGGCTATGTGGTCGTCCCATTCCGTGGGGATTTCCGTGAAGAACTCCTCTTTGTGCTCCTCCGTGTACAGCGCCATTTCTTCAAGGTCTTTCTGCCCGTAAGGTCGAACCATGGGTCCCATGTCAGGCGTGTGCGTGACGAGGTGAAGCATGCTCAAATCCGTCAGGTGAGGCGGCTTTTTCTTCAGTGCGTCTCGGATGACCACAGCTGAAACAGGGTCAAGGTAAAGCTCGCTCACACGCCTGCCAAATCTCGTGGCACGGAGATTATCGCCGATAACGTTCAGCATGTCCTCGTCGTAGAGGTACTTCAGAATCTTCGCTATGACGCTCTTGATGGCTTTCACATCATACTGATAAGCATAGAAGGTTTTGCCGAAGAACTCGTAAACGCCATTTTCCGTATGAGCAAAATCCGAAGCCACAGTCGCCAGCACGTGTCCGCGGAGGATTTTCTCCACCGCAAGCCTGGACCAAATCCGTTCCGGACGCGCCATGACGTAGCTTTCCATGAGGTAGTCGGCTTCGTCGCCTGTTTTTGCGATGAGGATGGCTTCGCCGACTTTGTCGTATTTGGGTCTGCCTGCGCGTCCTGCCATCTGCTTGTATTCTAAGACGCTTATGGGGTAGTTGCCGTAGCCAGGCTCGTACCTGCGGTAGTCTTGGACGACGACGACGCGAGCGGGAAGGTTCACGCCGAAAGCCAGCGTGGGCGTGGCAGTCAGCACTTTGATTTTTCCCTGCTTGAACAAGTCCTCAATTATTCTGCGGTGGGCGCCTGCTAAGCCTGCGTGGTGGAAGGCTACGCCGCACCTGACCAACTCAGCCAGCGATTCGCTTAGGCGGGTTTTCTCGTCGGCGGACATCACCTTCTGCGCCTCCTGCTCCAAAGTGCGCTTCGCGGGTCTCGACAGCACGTCGCAGGTTTGCTCAGCGATGCGCTTTGCCAGCGCGGCTGCGTTTTTGCGGGAAGAAGAGAAAACCAGTGCTTGCCCGCCCGTTTTCACCGTGTTCAATGCCAGGTTGACGGCGTCGTTGCTGGTTTTTCGGTCGATTTTTCTGGCGTCGCCGTCTTTGAACTGGATTTCGTCATGCAGCAGCACGCCCTCCTTCAAGGTGACGGGGCGCCATTCAGTTATGACGAATTGTGCTTTGAGCCACGTAGCGATTTCGTCCACGTTGCCCATGGTGGCAGATAACGCGAGAACCTGCATGGACGGATTAACCTGCAAGAGCCTCGCAAGCACCACCTCAAGGGTAGGCCCGCGTTCCGCCTCGTTAAGCAAATGCACTTCATCCGCGACAACCAACGAAATCTCATCCATCCATTTAGCCCTGTGGCGGAGAAGCGAATCCGCCTTCTCGTTGGTGGTTATGATGACGTCGTAGCGTTCCAGCCAGGGGTCGCTGCTGTCGAAGTCGCCTGTGCTGATGCCGATGCTGACGCGTCTCCCATCCGCCTTTTTCAGTGAAGTGTATTTTTTGAAGTCCTCAAATTTCTCGCTTGCCAAAGCTCGGAGCGGCGCGAGGTAGATGGTTTTGCCGTTCTTTTCCAGCACGTTTTTGAGGCAGCAGAGCTCCGCAATCAACGTTTTCCCCGAGGCGGTTGGGCTGGCGAGCACCAGGTTTTTGCCTTCCAGCGCGCCTGCTCGTATGGCTTCTTCCTGCGGAGGATAAAGCTCGTTGATTCCGCCTTTGAGAATGATTTCTTTGAGTTGCTCGGGGATTGGGAGTTCGGCTATCTTCACTTGGATGCGCCATCAACATGTTTGTTTGTGTGCGAGAATAAGGCATATCGGTAATTTATAGTGTTAATGTCTCGGCAAAGTTTTTTTTGTGGTTAGGTTTTTTTACTTGGACGCGGTATTAAACATATAAACCCGTTCTCCACTCTCTAAGAATGGTGGATTTTATGGTTGAAAATGTCAAGGAACTCCTCAAACTTCACGAAGGCATAAAACACGAAGTCTACTTGGACAACGAAAACAGCAGCGTCGTCCCCCGCGAAGTCCTCGACGCCATGCTCCCCTACTACAACAAAATTGCCTACGGCAACCCGACGTTGACTCACAAGCCAGGCTGGGAAGCCTTCAAAGCCATCATGGAAGCCAGCAAAAAAATCGCCGACTCCATCGGCGCAAAAATCCTCGAAGAAATCACCTTCACGCCTGGCGAAACAGAAGCCAACAACCTGGCACTGATGGGCGCGGCATTCGCGAACCCAACGAAAGGCAAAAAAATCGTTATCGACGAAATCGAGCCCATAAACGTCATGCAAGTCGCGGACATGATGAAAAAGTACGGCTACACCACCACCAAAATCCCAGTGAACCCGGAAGGCACAGTTGACCTTGAAAAACTCAAAGACGCCGTCGACAAGGAAACAGCCCTCGTCAGCATTTCTGCTGTGAACAACGAAATCGGCACCATCCAGCCAGTGAAAGAAGCAGTTGCCATAGTCAAAGACAAAAACCCAGCCGCTATTTTCCACACCGACGCCTCCGACGCCTACGGCAGAATCCCGCTGAACGTGCAAGACCTCAAAGTGGACATGGCAACCCTCAGCAGCTACAAAATCCAAGGACCACGCGGCATCGGCGCCCTCTACATCAAAGAAGGCTTGAACATGGAGAAAATCCTCGAAGGACAAATAGGCACCCAGAAACTGTGGCCTGGCATAGAAAACACGCCGCTCATCATCGGCTTCACGAAAGCCTCAGAAATGGCATTCAACGGCTTCGACGCAAACACAGGTCGGATGCGGAGAATGCGAGACAAACTCGTAGACGGCATATTAACAAAGATGACTGACGTGAAACTGAACGGCACCAAAGGCGACAAACGCAGCCCAGACAACGCCAACATAAGCTTCCTAAGATGCGAAGGCGAAGCCTTAACCATCGAGCTCAGCCTCAAAGGCGTCTACGTGTCCAGCGGAAGCGCCTGCAGCCGCAGACTGCTCCAGCCCAGCCATGTCCTCGTCGCCATCGGCAGAAGATTCAGCGAAGCCCACGGCAGCATTTTGATGAAGACGACGCGGTATCACACAGAAGAAGATATAAAATATGTTTTAGATGTGCTTCCTAGCTCAGTGGAGCGCATCAGAGGAATAGTCGGTTCAACAGGAGTAGATTAAGAATGTCCCGTATACCTTTACCCTACAACCCGAAAGTTTTGGATTTGTTCAGGAACCCGAAGAACCTTGGAAAAATGGAAGACGCCTCAGTCGTAGCCGTCGCTGGGAACCCCGCGTGCGGAGACATGGTCACCTTCTACCTAAAAATTACCCCGCAAGACATCATCGAAAAAGCCTCCTTCGAAAGCTACGGCTGCGCCGCAAACATAGCCACCAGCAGCATAGTCACCGAAATGGTCAAAGGCCTAAGCCTTGAAGCCGCCTGGAAAGACATAACCTGGAAGAAAGTCACCGAAGAAGTCGGCGGCTTGCCAGCAATCAAATTCCACTGCGGAGTGCTCGCCGTCGGCGCCCTGAAACGCGCCATCAGAATGTACCACGCGAAGAAAGGCACCACACCAGCCTGGCTGCCGCAGGAGCACACGTTCGAGGAGAAGCAGGCTTTGGAAGAGGAGGAGCTGGCGAAGACTTTGGCGAAGAGGTTGAAAGTGGAGGAAGAGAAAAAATAGCAGCATTTGACCCTCACAAGATACGCGAAGACTTCCCCATCCTGAAACGCGAAGTCAACGGCAACCCCCTCATATACTTCGACAACGCCGCCACCACACAAAAGCCACGCCAAGTCATCGAAGCAGAGAAGAGCTTCTACGAAAACCACAACGCCAACGTCCACCGCGCAGTGCATACTCTTTCGCTGGAAGCCACGGAAATGCACGAAAACGCCCGCGCCAAAGTTGCCCACTTCATCAACGCCAAAGACACCTCCGAAATAGTGTTTGTGAGGGGAACCACGGAAGCCATAAACCTAGTCGCTTACTCATGGGGGCTTCGCAACCTGAAACGAGACGACGAGGTGCTGCTGTCGCTGATGGAGCACCACAGCAACATCGTCCCCTGGGAAATCATCTCGAAAATAAACGGGTTCAACATCAAATACGCCAAAGTGAACCCCGACGGCACCTTAGACTACGATGATTTCGAAGGCAAATTCACAGGCAAAACCAAAATTGCCTGCCTAAGCCAAGTCTCCAACGTCAGCGGCGTCATCAACGACGTCAAGCGCATCGCCAAAGCCGCCCACGAAAACGGCTCCCTCATGCTGGTGGACGGAGCACAATCAGTTCCTCACATGCCCGTAGACGTGCAGGATTTGGATGCGGATTTTCTGGCTTTTTCAGGACACAAAATGCTGGCGCCCACAGGCATCGGCGCACTTTACGGCAAAAAAGCCCTCTTGGAGAAGATGAGTCCCTTCCAAGGCGGAGGCGAAATGATAAGAGAAGTATCCTTCAGCCAAGAAAAGCAAAGATGCGGCATCAGCTGGAATGACCCGCCGTGGAAGTTTGAGGCTGGCACACCCAATATCGCGGGCGGAATCGTGTTAGCTGAAGCCGTAAACTACCTGGAGCGCCTCGGCATGGCTGAAGTGTTCAAGCACGAGAGAATGCTCACCGACTACGCCCTGAAACAGATGAAAAGCTGCTGCAAAAAACTCGCGCTCTACGGAACACTTGACACTTCGCGGAAATGCGGCATAATTCCCTTCGGCATAGACGGCATGTCATCTCACGACGTAGCCCTTCTCCTCGACAACTACGGAATCATGATCCGCAGCGGTTTCCACTGCGCCCAACCGCTTCATCAGGTTTTCAAACTGCAGTCCAGCGCCCGCGCAAGCTTCTACATTTACAACACGACTGAAGAGGTTGACCGCTTCGTAGAAGTGTTGAAGGAGGCGGAGCAGTTCTAATGTCAACCGTCGAAGACTACGTGGCAAGAATCGAAGGCACCTGCGGCGCAGAAAAAGACGTCATCGTAGTCTTCAAATACGAAAAGAAAGAGGAAGCCGTCTCCCGCATCCTCAAAAAAGCCGAGCTAAAGAATAACTTGTCTGGAATAATTTACGAGCTTACTTTTCAGGGGCGTTCGTTCCGCGTGTACTCCAGCGGAAAAGCCATCTTCCGCAGCATCAAAAACAGAGAAGAACTGAACGGTATTCTGGCTGCACTCTTGCTTTAACGGAAAGCCCGCGTAAATCAGATTTTATTTTGGTCTGTTCACCCAGTTAAAAACTCTGAGAAGTACACCTTTCAGTCTTTGAGGAAGAACATCTTTCAGGTCTCTGTGCAGTTTGAGAACAGTTGCAATTCGACCTTTCTTCGTCAGCGGCACGTAATACCTCGTTATAGGGAACTTGGTGAACCCGTTGCTCAGCTTGAAGCTGTCAAGGGACGGGTGGTTTCCCATTCTTCCGTACATAACCCATTGAACATGCCTGTTTGCGCAGTCTTCTATGGCTTTTGCCAGAAGAGCATTGGTGACCGCTTTATCCCAGAATTTCTGCATCGAGAGGATTTGCGAGATAATCGATATTTTGTCGCCGTTAACTAGTTGGATGAATCCCACCAACTCGTCTTGAAAGAATGCCCCGAAATAAGTCGAGTTACGAGACGACATTACACCGTCCTTCACAATTGACAGTGTTATTCCGTAATAGGGAAAACGTCTTCCCTGACGTACAGGTGTCTCATTATAAATTCCCCAAATACCCTCAGCCAACTTTTCACTTGGCTCAACTACCGCCGTGGTGACGCCGCTTTTTTCCGCTTTGCGAACCATGTTGCGAGTTTTCTTCCCAATTCTATCCCACCATTCTTGGTACGTAGTTACTTCGAGCCGTGCGATGTTGTCTTTTGCTTTCAGCCAATTTTTCGAGGGATTGGGAAGCTTGAAGCACCAGCTTCTCTCGATGAAAGTGAAAATGTCCACTTCTCTCTCCGCGAGCTTTTCCCCGAATTCCGCGGTGGGCACAAAGTCTCGTTCATACTCCAGTGTGCTGTAATGCCCTGTGCCTGCATAGCTCGCGATTTTGGCGAACCCTTTTTTGCGGATTGACAGCCCTTCCAATTCCTTATCCACTTCAAGAATAGTTCTGAGTGCCTCGTAGTATGGTCCCCTGTGGTTGAATTTTCCTTTTTGAAAAAGCCATTCAGGGTGAACGTGCAAAACCTCTCCTTGAGAAATGCTTTTTTCGGCTAATTCCACTGTTCTGGCTGTTGAATGGGAGTAGGCTGTGCGGTCTAGACCTATGGTTGGAAAATCCCAGAAGTTTTTGAGTGGAAAGTCCGCTGGAATGGGCACTCTGGCTTGCTTGATATTTCGCCTCCACATGAGTCGGGCGAAGAGTCGAGCTGTGCCGTGAATGGTGTAGTATTTCACTTTTCGGTTGGTTGCTTTTTCTAGAAGTTCCAGTTCGCGGTATGGGTTGTTTGCGACGTGAAGGCATATTTCGTGCTTGTCGGGGCGCATCAGAGCGAGCATTTCCTTGTCAGGCGTGGTTTGAGGGGTGAAAAACCAGTAAGCTCTAATTTCCATAGGCGATTCGTTGACCATTTCCGCAATTATCTTCGAATTCTTGAGGTAGTTGCTGTTTATTCGCCTATTCAGGATTGTGAAAAGGAAACTTTGAAACCTCGAAGGATAGGGGTAATCTACGTCCATTCTCAGTTTTATCATTGTTTCTCAGTTTACCACTTCTAAGTGAAATGTTCAAACCTATTATAAATCCTATGCTGACGTTTGACAATTTTGAAGAGATTTTTGTTAATGTAATAAGTTCGGGAGCAGGATGCAACATTCATGTTTTGCGTTTTGACTGCAAGAATCTTTCATTTATTTTTACGGCTAACGGTGACACTTCTTTATGCAGAGAGAGACCTCTTTTATCCATAAATTAAAATTAATAAATCACTGCTTTACCACTTAGTTGCTACCCAAAGAAACGAATGGTTAGCAGGGCAAAGCCGGGAGCTATCTATGACTGAAGACGCACACTCGGAGTTCAACATGCTTGATGTTGGCTTTGGCACTTTACCTAGAGGCGATGTTAACGTTGACTTTTTCCGAAGCGGCTTTAATCCCCAGACTGGAGACCAGATTAAAGGCGGCTTTGTGTCTCCGAAAAAAGTGAAAAACTTCGTAGTAGCGGATGTCATGCATCTTCCGTTCAAGGCTAATGCGTTTAAAGTCGCTTTTTCCAGCCACACCATTGAACACGTGCAGAATCCAATGCTCATGTTGAGGGAGATGTGTAGGGTTGCGGAGAAAAAAGTGATTGTTCGTTGCCCTCATAGAAGGGGAAGCGGCGCGGTAATGCCTTTTCACCTTAACTATTTAGATGAAGAGTGGTTCCGAAAAGCGTCTGAACTTCTTGGTTTTGAAGGCAGCCAGTTTATAACTTACTATGATTACCCCATAAGTTCCCCACTCAAGAAAATAGGTCCAAGTCAGATGACGGCAACTCTTCCTTGGAGAGCACTGCAACGGCTTGAAAGGCGCCATCTGAACGCTAAAGTTGGGATTCCCTTTGAAGTTGAGGCTTGGATCCGAAAAAAACAAAGTCCAGCCAATTCTTCAGGGGTCAAGTTCGTGGTTATCTACAGCAACCCCGTTGTTTTTAAGGACAGTTTTGAATCAAACACTTACGTCGCGTCTGAAAACCTGATTGCACACTTTAGCAAAGGGAGAGAATTAGTCCCTGTGCTCTTTAATCAATTGGTCCAGAAGCATTTGCGGGAAAACACCTGGTTTGTTTTCTGCACTGAAAGCTTCGCCCCTGAAGAAGATTTGCAGAAACACTTTCAGAACAAAAACACTGGAGCAATATACGGTCCCATTGGAACGCGGCTTCCATACGAAAAAAACTTTGGACAGGTACACCGAACTGGCGGAGGCACAATCGGCAGACGACTCAGCGAAGACGCTCCTGTGCAAACATTGGATGAGGTGTGCCTCGTTGCACACGCGGAAGTTTTTCGTCAGGGTTTATCTTTTGACGAGCGTTTTCAGCGCCACTTTTATGGAACAGACTTATGCATGCAAGCATACACTTCGGGCTTCGATGTTATTGCAACGCAGACTGAGTGCAGAATCAACAACGCACATTTCCCCGAAACCATTGTTTCACGAGAATACCTGCAATCCCTGAGCGAGTTTAGGGAGAAGTGGTCGATGTTTTTGCCTTTGCGGACTCTGACTACGCTTGTCACTTGACACGTTCAGTGTTCACGTGCCCTGTTTTGATGCGCTTTAGCCGTTTCTGATGTCCCTAATGCTGCGGAAGCCCATAACTTTCTGGCATAAGAGAATGACGCCGAGTTTTTCGCCCAAGCACGACAGCACATGCTAAATCATATTGCAACGATTCAATCTACCTAGAACCCGTTCAGTTCTCTGACGCCGACGATTAGTCCGTTACCGAACGGGAATGGGCTGTTAAATTTCAAGTTCTTCACGCCTTTCCAGTCAGTTTCAACCCACCTGTTATCCTTGGAGACTCGTTTAAGGAAGAACTGTTGGGTAAATTTCAATTCGCCGCTTTTAAGGAGTTCGTCAAGGTTCAAGTTGTAGCCTAAAGGCATTGTGACGACGATTTTTCCGTTCGGGTTCAACAGCCCTTTTAGCTTTTCGATTGCATGGATGATTTTTTTGTTTTCACTCAAAATCTTTTTGCTGTCACTTGGGTTTTCATCCCAGCCAACGTGTTCCAAGGTGGAGATGCTGACTATGAGGTCGTACTTTTTTGAGGGGCTAATGTCGACTACGTCTATGTTGATTATGCCTTCTGCCTTCTCATATTTGTCCACGATGTCATGTTGGAAAGTAAAGTAGTGCGAAAGCACATTTCCCACTTCCAGAACGGTTCCTTTGCTTTTCTTCATAATGTCCCAGACTATCGGAATTTCCACTGCCCTCTCATTGCGCCACGTGGTGTTGTACTTATGGTAAAAATATTTGTACTTGTTTTGCTGAAACGTGAACGTCTTCCAAGACTTGAAGAACCTGTAGTAATTACACCAGAAGGAAAGTGACAGCCGACGCTGTATCCTCCTGTATCCTGCCGCTGTTACGTAGCGGATTCCCTTGTCCTTGGCTACTCTTCTTGCCTTAGACAAGGCCCTTGCTTTGCTAAAGCCTTTACTTTTCGCTATGTCGGCTTCATGGGGAACAGTTCTCGGCATTCATCCATCCACTCGACTATTACTCGTCTTTCGATGCTTGCTTTTCGGGTTCTTGGCTAATAATGGTGTTGCAGGATTTTAACTTTGAACCCCTAAACTGTGCCGAAATGCGCATAGTCTTAAATATCTGTCGGAGAGCTAAATTTGCGAAAAGAAATGCAACTCAAGACCCGAGAAACCTGCCGTGTCTGCGGCTCAAACAAGCTGATTCCGATATTGTCGCTGGGGAATCAGTACGTTACTAATTTTGTTGAGGCACCTGACAAGGAATATCCTAAGGGTCCTCTGGACCTTGTTTTGTGCAACATTAAGGACGGGGGCTGTGGGCTTCTGCAGCTGAAGCACACCATGGAACGCGACGTGCTATACCGGAAGTACTGGTACAGGTCTGGCATAAGCCCCACGATGGTTAAGGCGCTGGCAGACATCACTTCCGCAGCCCAAAAAATCGTTACCTTATCCTCAGGGGATCTCGTGGTTGACATTGGCGCGAATGACGGCACGCTCTTGAGACAGTATAAGATTCCCGGGTTGATGACTGTCGGCTTTGAACCTTCCAACCTATGGAAACTTGGCAATGAAGGAAACTCCAAAATAATAAACGACTATTTCAGCTATGCCTCATTTCAGAGAGAACTTGGAAACAGGAAAGCCAAAGTCATCACGAGCATAGCTATGTTCTACGACTTAGAAGACCCGAACGCTTTCGTGGAAGACATAAAGAAGTGCTTAGACGAAGATGGCGTGTGGATAATACAGATGAACTACTTGGGCTTGATGATAGAGAACAACACTTTCGACAACATCAGCCACGAGCATCTGGAATACTATTCTCTACTGTCTCTCTCAAACCTGCTTGGCAGGCACGAGATGGAAGCATTCGACGTTGAACTTAACGATGTAAACGGAGGCAGCTTCAGAATTTACGTTCGCCACAAAGGCGCCAAAGTGAAAGGTTTCACAGGGCACGAAAAAAGGCTTAAAACGCAACAACAGTACGAGCAAAAAATGGGCTACGACAACACCCAAATCTACGCTAAATTCGCGGCGAGAATAGAAAAAAACAAAAAAGAACTCGTGGCGTTTCTGAAGCAGGAAAAGAAGAAAGGCAAAAAAATCTTCATTTATGGAGCTTCCACCCGGGGCTTGGTGGTTCTGCAGTACTTCGGCATAGACAAAGATTTAATCGCTGGCGCGGCGGACATGAACCCTGACAAGTGGGGCAAGTACATCGTTGGCACAGGCATCCCCATCATGTCGGTTGAAGAATACCGCAAAGAGAAGCCTGATTACCTGCTGGTTCTCCCCTATCATTTTCTCGAGGAAATTAAGGCGCAAGAGAAGGTTTTCCTGCAAAACGGCGGCAAAATGATTGTTGCCATCCCTGACTTCCGAGTGATAACCAAAGAATAGCTCGCCGCTAGCTTTAGCTCTTTCTTTGACGTGACAGTACATGTTGAAAGACGTTTTCCACTCTTTCGGCGTATTTTTCCCAGCCGAGGTTGTCTTTGACGTATTTGTAGGCGTTTCCTCCAATTTTCCTGCTTAACTCTGGAGAGTTCATCAGACGTTCAACTTGCGTCGCTATCTCTTCAGGCTTCGCGGTTTCGATTATTATGCCGTTAACGTCGTCTGTTAGGATCTCGGATGTTCCAACCTGCTTAGAAACTATCACGGGTTTAGAGGCAGCCATCGCCTCAGTTACAACCAGTCCCCACGGGCTGGCTGAAGCAGGGTATACGAACACGTCGCAAGCAGCGTAGACTTCAGCAAGTTCAACGTCGCTTTTGCTGTGGAGGAGCAGGAGCTTGTCTTTGGCGCATAATTTTTCACTCAGGAGCGTTAACTCCTCTTGTCCTCTTGAAGTGTCGATTATGAGCCTGACGTTGTCGTATTTCTTTGATAAGATGCTAAGTGCTTTGACCATGTCGCCTCGCAGGGCGTACCTGCTGCCTCCGACAAACAACATGACAAACGAGTTTTCCAACCCGTATTTCTTTCTCAGCTTTGACCCTGAAGCTTGATGGAAAAGTTCAACATCCACGCCGGTCCTAACTATTCTGGATGACCTGTTGTAGGCTCGTCTCACGTATGCCCCCGAGACGCGTGATAAGACCATAATCTCATCAATATAGTCCACTGACACCCTGTCCAGTATCTCGAAGAGCGGCCAGTTGATCTTGCGCAAGCCGCTTCTCTGTTCAGGGGCAAAAAACCAGTAGGGCGGCTCATTGCACATCCACACTGCCGGTATTTTCAGTCTGCTTTTCGCTATGAACGTAGCCCATTCTGTGGGGAAGTTGTGGTTGTTGATAATGTCAAAGCCTTTAGGAATTTTTCTTCCCAACTCAATCATGGCTGGGACTTCCGAAGTGTAGTACTGGCGTCCCACCATGGTGCTCATCCATTTTCTAAAACTCAGGGACTTTTGCGTTTCGCTTTGGGGATTTTCGTGAATTTTTGTTACGGCTATTTGCGGAGCTACCACTCGAGGCAATTTTCCCGTTAGCGGGTGAGGCACAACGTTAATTTTCACCTTCTTGAGAAATTCTGGATAGCTATCTTCGTTAACTGCGTTTGTGAAAATTTCCACTTCATGCCCCAATTTTTCCAGTTCAATGGCTAACCTGAGGATCTGCCGCTCTCCGCCTGCGCGTTTCCAGAAGGGGGTATGAATCATCGCGATTCTCATGAGCAATAACTCCGCGTGCCTCTACATCAAAGTTTTAAAGTTTATATATTTAATTTTCCATCCTTCAAGACATCTTAAGTTACGAGACTGCAATTATGACGGATAGAGTTCGAACGGCGGTTGTGTTGGTTGGTGGCTCTGGGCTGCGTATGCGCCCTCTCACAGAAGACATGCCTAAATGCATGATACCTCTGCGCGGCAAACCTTTGATTTACTGGACGCTCACTTGGCTTAAAGAGTATGGCATTGAGCATGTTGTGCTGGGAGTTTCTTACCGTAAAGAAGTGGTAATCAACTACGCCAAGGAGAATTCTCTGGGTCTAAAGATAGATTTTAGTGAGCACACTCAAGAAGGAGAAACCGGGGAAGGATTCCGCCTTGCCATCAAGAGACACGTGACTGACGAGAACTTCTTAGCCATGAACGGTGACGAACTAAGCAACCTGAACCTTGAGCGGTTCATAAATTTTCACCTATCACAAAAAGGGGTAGCCACTATAGCTGTGTCGCCCATGTGTTCACCTTTCGCAGTGCTGGACGTCAACGGAAACGACATAATCGGGTTCAGAGAGAAACCCCTGCTCGAAGATACACTTGTCAGTGCAGGCATGTACGTCTTTAATCACGCCATCTACGACTACTTACCACAGGTAGGCTCAATGGAGAAACTAACCTTCACGGTTCTCGCCGAAAAAAGACTTCTGAAGGCATACCGACTGAGCAGAAACGAACGCTGGCTCACAGTGAACAGCGTCAAAGATTTATTTACGGCGGAAAAAGAGTTTAATTTAATAAGAGGGCTATAAAATGAAAGTACTAGTAACTGGAATACTTGGCTTCATAGGAAGCCACCTAGCAGAGAGACTTGTAAACGACGGAAATGAGGTTTACGGAGTTGTCCGTCGCGTGGCCAGCAGAAACATGGACGTAATCAGCAAGATTTTGAAAGACATAGTTCTAATTTCTGGAGACATCACGGATTACGCGTCTATACGCAATGCCATAAAAACCGCAAACCCTGACGTTCTCATTCACCTTGCAGCTTTAAGTCCCGTTCGCGACTCATTTGAAAGACCGTTCGAGTACCAACAGGCAAACCTAACGGGCACCATGAATGTGGCGCACGCCATGCTTGAACTTCCAGACCCCCTGACTAGGAAAATAGTTGTTGCTTCAACGGCGGAAGTGTACGGATTGCAAGAAAAGGCACCATTGAAAGAAACGCTCTCTCTGAAACCTTCCAGTCCATACGCAGTAAGCAAAGCAGCCGCCGACCTCTACGTGCAAATGATGTTCAACACTTTCGAGTTGCATGGCTCCATCCTGCGACCCGCTAACTCCTACGGCAGAAAATTCGACAACAGCTTCCTCGTTGAGTACCTGGTAACGCAAATGCTTAAAGATGAAGACGTGTACATCGGCGCCCCCGACTCAATCAGGGATTACATGTACGTTGACGACCACGTAAACGCCTACGTGCTTGCCATCAGCAGCAAGAAGGCAGACGGACAAGTTTTCAACGTAGGCACAGGCATCGGCATAAGCAACAAGGAACTCGCGGAACTGGTCGCCCAAAGAGTTGGATACGACAAGAAAAAAATCAAGTACGGTTCGTATCCACCTGGCTACCCATTCCGACCTACCATTTCAGATCAACCTTACATCGTGCTTGACGCCACAAAAATCAAGAAAACGCTGAACTGGTCACCGGTAGTGAGCTTGAGTGACGGAATCGACAAGACCATCACGTACCTTAAGAAACAGATTTCCGCCACGAAGACATAACGCAGGCAATATCTGCGTTTTCTTTCACTAAATCCCATCTGATAACATAGCCGCAAAAAAAGACGGCTTCTATGATGGACAGCGCAAGACACGTTTGGTTGTGTGCCTCATTTTAAATAACACAATTCCACTATACACACAAAAGAGTCCGGGATAACTTTGGTCAACAAAGTCGACTTGGTGATGTGGACGAAAAACGGCGCAGAGACCCTGCGCTTTGTGCTGAAACGCATCAACGAAGTAATACCTGCTGAATTCGTAAATAAAAAACTGATTGTTGACGACCAAAGCACCGACAACACCCGAGAAATAGCCAAATCTCTCGGTTGGGACGTCATTTTCAACGAAGGCACAGGCATAAGCGACGGCGCAAACACAGCCCTCAAACGCGTTGAAACTGAACGCTTCGTTAGCTTCGAGCAAGACCTGCTTCTTGCCCGCGATTGGTGGCAAAAAGTCCCCCCGCATCTGTCAAGTTCAGAGGTTGCGATATCTTCCGGAGTGAGATTCTCGTATTACCCGCTCGTGCTTAGAAAACTGCAGGCATTCACAGCAGAAAACTACAAGACTGAAGAAAGAGAGGGACAGTTTTTCCCATATGTAAAAACTCTCGACAACACTATCTATAAAACAAGCATAATTCGACAGATTGGTGGTTTCCCAAAGTTGCCAATATCCGCAGGCGTAGATCATGTTTTGGCGCAGCGAATTCACTCAGGAGGTTACAGGTGGAAAGTCGATTATGATGTGAAGTCTATCCACTTGAGAACTGGTTTGAACGATGAATTAGCTCACAACTATTGGTACGGTACATGCGCTGATGAACTGGAGAGTTCATTATTCCAAAGGACAGCAAAAACTCGGGCTTTGATATTACGGTTTGCGTTTAGCCCAGTGAGAGGACTGCAGATTGCGCTGAAAACCAATGCACCTCAGGCAATATACATTTACCCTCTTATGAGGTTGGCTTTCCTAAGAGGCGTGCTTAATCATAGAAAAAAGTCGACTTAGTCTAGTTCCTTCATCTTTTGTTCGAGTTTTTCAAAACTTTTTATGGTTCGGTTTTTTAGTTTTTCGCGGGCAGATGTGTTCGGTTTTTGGTGAAGAAGCTCATTTATTGAGTGCGCGATACTTTCGCTGTTTCTGTAATCGTAGAAAATGGCGTAGTTTTCAAACACGTTTTTCAGGGTGCGGGTTCCCGTGACGGCTAATGGCTTGCCGTAGGCTACGGCTTCCCACCCTGACATCAATGAGGTGTACTCTCTTTTAGTTCCCGTGATAATGGCAGTGGCTTGTGCGAGCAGGTTGTTAAACTCTTTATTTGTGAGGAAACCAGTGAAAACTATTCGTTCGGAAGCGTATTTCATAATTTCGGATCGCCGTTTCCAATTGCCCGTTATGTACATTTTCACGTTAATGTTGAATGCGACTATGCTGTTGATTACTTCTTCGAGAGGTTCGTCCGAGGCGAAGGAGGCTGGAAAAACTATGTAGCTCTCTTGTTTGATCTCCATGCTTGTTTCGCCTTCAGAGATGAGGTGCCAGGGGTCGAAAACTACGATAGTTTTGCCTCTCGCGTTTGCAGGAATCAAGTCGAGCTGGGCGTCGTTGTGCGCAGTTACTAGGTCTGCGTAACGTAGAAGTTTTATGAACGGAGAGTTTAGCAGTAGTCCTTTCCAGTCAGTAGACAATAGAAATCCTGTGTGTACGTCGGTGACTACTTTACACCCTGCCAGTTTCTTAAGAATTAACGCTTCCAGCAGCAATGGTCCTTGAGGTAATTGAACTATGATGGTTTTGGGTTTCTGGCTGATGACTTTGCGAAGTGTTCTGAGAAAAGCACGGACGTATGGAAGGTCGTCGGAAAAAAACCAGAGTTTTGCATCAAGGGCCTTAGCGAGAAGTTCAGAGCGGCGTGAAAGTTTTTTCCATGCTATTATCGCTGTTGTGGTCTGAGCAGACATCGTGCTTTACCTACTCAACGTTTCCCTTTATGATGTTTCAATGTGTTGTACCTTTGTTGCGGCTGGCTTCTTAAGCTTCTCTATAGCATCCCAGATGCAAAGAGCGGATTCTTGTTTTCTTGGTTCGGATTTGCGCTCTTGCGGGCGCGACCAATTTATATCTGTTCTTGACCTGACAATATAGAAGAACACGGGTTGTATATTCGGGAAAGCGTGAAAACCAATGCATTCCATCTCAGGATTCACCGTTGTTAGAGACGCCATAAAACAGGGATACCCATTTGTTGAATCCATCGCGTCCGCCCTGCCTGTATGTGACGAATTTTTGGTTTCAGATGGATACTCTTCAGACGGTACATTCGAAATTCTTAAGAAAATAGCCTTGTTAAACAAGAAAGTTAAAATCTACCAAAATGAGTGGTCCAGAACAGGACTAACCATAATCGCAGACCTGTCAAACGAAATGCGGAGAAAATGCAAATCAGATTATCTCTTTTACCTTCAAGCACCTGAAATAGTGCACGAAGATAATGTAGAAACCCTAAGGTCTTTGCCTGAGATTTTCCCTCAAGCCGAAACTTTCTGCTTGCCCTTTACCGGAGTTATTTCAAACTTCAAAGTGCAGGAGGAATTTAGGTTACGATTCTGCAGAAATATAGATCGCCTTATCCTTACTGGAGATGCTTGGACCTTTAGCACAAGCAAGGATTTCCTCAAGTCCGAAGCCCTGAGCAACATAATCCACCCAAAAAAGCTAATGAGGTATATTGGACGCGGAATAGATTGGACTTACGCTGGCACACTTAACAACAATAGATCAAAAGGAGTTTACTTGCCAAAGCCAATATTCAGATACACTGCCCTGTTCAAGGAGAATTTCATCGAAAGATGCAGGGGTCACGCAGAACGCCTCAACGTGCCATACTACTATGACATCCTCAAAGAAGCGGAGAAAGCTCAAGGTGACTCATTTTTCGAAATCGCCTCTTTTCTTCACAGAAAACTGATAGGTATCAACTACCCTTCAATTTTGGAAACTGTCCGAACTGAAGACCACCCAAAAATCATGCGCGAACTTGTGGAGAACAAGGAGAAAAAAAATCGGTACTTTGTTCGAGATACCCTTATGGAAACAATAGCCAACGCCTGACCAAGTTGAGACTGAATTTAGACTTTTGCCTCCATGCAAAGTTCTATGTAGCGCGTCCACACTGGCAAGGGAGACTCGAGTTTGGCGAGGGCGGCTTTCGTGTTTGTTTTGTATTTCTTGGGGCTTTGGAGGATTTTTTTGACCATGTTAACTATTCTGTCAGGATTCTTTATGATTTGGATGGGGAAGCCTTTTTTGTGGAGGTAACGTGCTTGGACGTCCCAGAAGTGGAAGTTGATGGTTGGGACTCCGCAGAGCGCGGTTTCTCGGCATGCTGTGCCACCGCTGCCGACCATCAAGTCAACGTAGGGGATGAGCTGGGCGGTCAGCACTGGTTTGGGCGGAACCCAGATGTTGGCTATGCCCCTGAGCCTTTCCTTTTCCTGCTCGTAACGTGGAAGGTAGACGACAGTGGCTATTTTGGCGAGTTCTTCCAAGAGGTGCTGTGTATCTATTTCGGCGTTGGTGTAGTAGCTGGCAGCGTACTCTACATCTCGGAAAAGCACGACGGGTTTTTTGTCAGCCAGTTCTTCAAGGAACTTGGGTTGGTCGAACTGCGTGTCTTTCAGCCACGAAACCTCTTCCAATCCATCGTAGAGCACTATGCGGTTTTTGGGGATGCCGAATTTGCTCCATGACTTGCCGAAGCTGACGGGCGCGACAAGCCAGTCCACAAGGGGCGCGGCGAGTTTAGCAACATGGTAAGCGAAGACCGTATCGTTCGCGTAAACTATGGGAATTTTCAGCCCGAAGGCTGTGCGAATGGCTGCAACGTCGCCGTGCGCCCAGAGCACCTTGGGCGTGCCGACTTTGTCAAAGAGCTCGAGGAATTCCATGGTGCGTTTTGCGTCTGCGGCGAGTTTTTCTTTGGGGGTTTCGCCGTAGTCGCCTATTTTTTGGTAGGGCACTTTCAGCGCGTCCAGCAGGTCGGTGGTTTGGGTTTGCTTCTTGGCGGTGACGAGCGTCGAGTAGCCTTTGGCGTGTAAGATGGGCAGGAGGCTGTGGATGGCTATGCTGATTTTCGGGGTGACTGTGTCTAGCCAGATGTCGGGCATTTCTCTTCGCTTAGGAAGGGAGAACCCTGTTGTTATAAGTTTTATCCATGGATGAGGTCTTCTGGCCTGTCGTGGCTGAGCTATCTGTACATAAATTGCCTCTAAATGTTAATTCGCTAACATGCAGCTAACGTACAATTCAGTTCCAATAGCAGAACACGTTAAGAGTTATTTCCTTTGTCGCAAACTTGATACTCTCGCTGATTATGCCCGAAATGTTTGTGGAAGCATGCACGCTGCCAAATTGCAAAGTGTCAGCTAACGCGAATCCGCCAACCATCAGGACTACGAGTGCCATGGCAACAGCTTTCGGCGACAGCGTTTTCCCGTTCATTCCATCTTCACTACCAGTCTAATGTTGCTTGGTAGTAGACTCTTCCATCGCCGTATTCGTGGGTGAATGCGAAGATTGAGCCGTCTTCCCATCGTGCTAAGATTTGTGTGTCATTGCTCATTGCAGTTAATGCGGCGGCGCCATAGGCATCAATATAATAAAATTTGTTTTGGGCTAAAAGCGAAGTTCCAAAAGGATTATCTGCAACAAGTTTAGCCGTTCCGCCTGAGTTTACATAAAATGCACTGCCAAACCAATCCTGCAGGGCAGCAAGGTTCTGTCCTCCGGTCTTGTACGGCCACATATCTTTACAGTAAGTTGAAAAGTAGCAGGGTGTGCCGCCGATGATGACAACGTTGCCGCCGTTAGTCAGATAGTCTCTTACGAGCTGGGTGTGTTTTGGTTCAACAGCGTAATATGCCTCAAAAATAACTAGGTCGTAACTGGAAATGTTATTTGGTACGTCAGCTGCAAATGTAACTGTGAATCCCTGCTGCTTTAGCGCTCTAGCAGTGGTGTTCCTGATTGCTGCGAGGTAATCTTCTCCCCAGTAGGGACCCCAATTTGCTCCATCTGAAAGATGATGCGCATTGTAATTGTCAAGCCAGTTGATGTACAACGCTGAGGTGCCGTTTTCGGCAGCCCATCTTGCTCCAGCGCCGAAGAGTGTTGCAGATGGGGTTAAGTTGTTTACTGGAGAATCTGTTGGAGTTGGAGAAGGCAGTGGAGTAGGAGAAGGAGTCGCAGTTGGACAGGGACTGCCACTCGGAGAAGGCGAAACTGTCGGCGAAGGCTCCAAATCTCGAGTGATGCCTACTGTCAAACCTAATTCAGCTGCTGGCGCTGCGTTGGAAACGGAAAGCCATGCTTCAAGGTTTTTTACCCCAGGCTCAATCGCATAGACATTATTGCTGAATGTAACGTATTTTTCCTGATATTCAGTGTCATTTAAACCGAAGCTCAAGCAAGCGTTGTAGCTTACCGAAGCATGGTTCTCCACGGCAACGCTGAACTGTACAGTTTCTCCTGGAAAAAGACTAAGATTTGAATTGAAGACCAAAATTTCAAGGGGCTCTTTAACCTCTAAAGGAACGCTTTCGGATTGCAGAGCCGCGTAGCCACCCATGACTCCTGTGCTTGAAAGTAATATGGCTAAAAGGATAAGGGATTTAATGCGAGTACTGTTGACCTTGAATCTGGACATTGAAAGCACCTTTGGAAATATTGTTGGCAACTTGAGTTAAGAGCTTTTTTGTCAAGGTTTCTTGACTAAAGATAATGCTGTTTGCTTTTACTATCTCTCCCTGAAGAACAAACTGTTCTCCCACAAGAACACCTCTGAACCTGAAGTTCAACCTCCACTTCAGCCTATAAATAAGGGAGGGGTAGGCGCCGTGAGCAGCAGATGCTCAGCCGTCACATTTGCATGCCGTTAGGGATTCACTGCAGAAACCTATAGAGGGAGGTCACTATTGGCGAATTTTCAAGCCAAAAGCATGCAGCCTGCTATAAACAAGGGGGCTATAGACTCCACCGAGCACTAGAGAACATACTCAACTGCCCACTGCTCAACGCTCCTCCTTCCGAACGAAAGCCTAAATACATCCAAAGCGTAGCAACACTGTAAAAGTAAATAAACCAGCTAACGGTAAATTACAAGAAACCTGTACATGGAGGATTTCACGTGAAAAAAACCGCAACCACCATAGCGCTCATCATACTTGCACTCGCCATTTCCCTGCCCCTCACTCTCACCACACCTGCCGCACAAGCCCAAACCACGAACTATACCATACAAACCGTCAGCCAAAACGTGCGAATCCTCTACTCAGGACACGTCACCATCCTAGACACCATCCAACTAACTGGACAAACACCCGACAACTTCCTCATCGGCTTCCCCTACAAATACGCCAGCAGCGTCCTCACAGCCACAGCCTACGACAGCAACAACAAAATCCTCCCCGTAACTCTCGGCGTGCAACTTCAAGACAAAAGCGGCTTCTACGGCACCAGCATCTCCCTGCCATCAGGCACAACCCAAACCTTCACCATCGCCTTCACCTTCTCAAACGCACTAGTCGCACCGGCAATAAGCGGCGTTGGATTCACCCTTGACTTCCCAGCCTACCCAAGCTTCACGACAACCGCAGCCCAAATCAACGCAACCCTCACACTTCCAGAAGATGCAATCGACGCAGTCATCAGCAAACCCGATGGAGCAGTAAACGGAACCATCTACAGCACAACAAACCTGGCAGCCTTCACATACGCACCTGCAAGCGTATCCTTCAACGCAGCGTCAGACTCGATCCAACTCGTCAACATTCCCACGTTAGCACGCGAAATCAACATCGACCCCGCAGGAGCAATCACATGCACAGACACCTACCAAATCACAAGCAGCTCCACGACAAACATCAACTACTTCCTCATCAACTTGCCAGCCGACGCATCCAACATCGACGCAAGAGACGAATTCGGCAGAATCCTGACAACCACAATCGAACAAGAAACCACCCAAACCCAACTAGTCAACGTAACATTTGTACTGCCCATGACAACAGGCGAATCCAACCAAATATCCATGGACTACTCACTTCCCCACGCATCACCCCAGCAATCAGGTACATTAAGCCTGACCTTTGACCTTCTCCCATACTTCAACTACTACGTCAACTCAGCAACCATAACCATCACCCCACCAGAAGGCGCAAGAATCCAAACCCCACAACTTTCCACCATCGAACCATCCGTGGACCTGAACCGAAATGTCTTCCAAGAGTCGCTGACAATCCCAAGAGAAGGCGTAAGCTTCATAGACAGCATAATTCCCACACAAGAAAACCTGCAAGTCACCTACGACTACAGTCCACTCTGGATAGCTTTCCGCCCAACCAGCTGGATGTGGGCACTTGCAGTTGTGGGCTGCGTTATTGCTGCACTGTGGACAAGACCTAGAGGTAAGGCACCTTCAAGGATGGTTGCGCCAAGGATGGCAGCAGGTTTGAGCCCTGAACACATCAGGGAGTTCATTGATGCGTATGAAGAGAGGAGTCGGATAACGGGTGAAATTAGGTCTCTGGAAGCGAGAGCTAAAAGAGGCAGAATGCCTAGGCGCAGGTATAAGGTGCAGCGGAGGACTCTGGAGCTTCGGTTGAACACGTTAGGTCAGAATATTAGGGACTTGAAGGAATTGCTGCGTGGTGCTGGCGGAAGCTACGGTGACTTGGTCAAGCAGTTGGATGCTGCTGAGGTGGAGCTTAATGAGGTTGAGCTGAGTCTCAGCACAGCGGATGCACGTCATGAAACAGGTGAGTTTCCGATTGATGTGTATCGGAAGCAGCTTGCGGAGCTTGAGCGGCGGAAGCAGAAGGCTGAGGCGGTTGTTAACGGACTTTTGCTGCGGCTACGTCAGGAAATCCGTTAGTTGACCTAAACGCTTTTATCTTTCTTTTTGTGTTTTGGTAAAATTCAATAGAGGTACATGAAAATGGTTAAAATAATGGTTGACAACTCCAAGTGCAATGGATGCGAAACCTGCGTGAACACTTGCCCAGTGGGCGTTTACGAGGTTAAAGAGGGCAAATCTGTCCCAGTTAAGGTTGATGAGTGCTTGGTTTGCCGTGCTTGTGAGGCTCAGTGTCCTACAGGCGCAATCCAAGTAGTCGAGTAAACGTCACTGTTCTCGACTCATACTCTCTTTCCTTCATCCGTTTGGCTTAGTTGGTAAGCCGTAGTTTGTTTCTCTTTTCTTCATAGTTTTCTTTGCTGCTCTGTTGCGATTTTTTGACTATACCCCCCTTATTTATACTCTGAGCGTTTGCTTAGGGCGGGATGCTGGGGTTTGTGTGTTTTCTAGGAGGAAGGGTGACAGCGTCAATATTTGTGTGGTTCGTTTGTGTTTCTTTGTGTGGTTGCAGGCGAGTTCTGTGCAGAGTTGAGAAAATCGACAAGGTTCTGGCATGTTTTCTGGTGGTTTCTGCATTGAAATTCGTCAGAACCTATGTTGGAATCTTGCCTGTGACTGGCGTGTGCCTTGTTTGATTACAAGGGAACTAAGTCGGTGTACCAGAAGCGGTTTTCTCTGAGCACAACCTCGCCCTCCGAGAACTTAACGGGATTTCTAAAAATTGGTCCATCATAGACAAAGGAGTGGAATTCCCCGTTCTCGCCGCACGGGTCCACCCCTGCAGGCAAATCCGCGAGGAACTTGCGGTCGTACTCTCTTCCCGAATACTCCTTGCCCAACACATTTCCGTCGGTCACCGTGATTACGGCTTTGAATCCGAGGTCTATGAATTTGCCTGCAAGTTCGCGGCTGTCTCTGCCCCACAGAGGGTAGATGCCGTGCATGCCGATTTTTGAGAGCATCTCTTCGCGGTACCGCTTCACGTCTGCGAGGAATATGTCGCCGAAAACCACTGAGAGGACGCCGCGGTTTCT
The DNA here is from genome assembly GCA_963806385.1 of Candidatus Bathyarchaeota archaeon. GTDB lineage: Archaea > Thermoproteota > Bathyarchaeia > Bathyarchaeales > Bathycorpusculaceae > JADGNF01. The sequence goes on from CAWDXS010000004.1 coordinate 187,922, forward strand.
GTGACTCCGCAGAATGGTCAAAAACTCCTTTTCGTAGTCTTTGTCAGCTGCGCCTTTGGGAAGCATAATCTTCTCAAGCGGCAAACCCAACGCTTCTGCCTGCTGTTCAAGCAGCACAGTGCGCACGCCATGGATGCTTACTCGGTCGTATTCCTGCGTTACGGTTGTCAGAAGCTCAAGCACATCCACGCCAGACTTCAAAACCTCATAGAGCGCCAGCGCGCTGTCTTTTCCGCCGCTCCAGCCGACAACAACCTTTTCCGTCATGGCATAATCCTCGATACTTGGCAAACAGAATACAAATTTCAAAGACTTCTATTAGGCTTTCGCGACAAAAAACGAACACATGTAACTGTCAAATGCACCACAGCCAAATCCCGATTCTCCAGAAGCACAAACGCGGTTCATTAGGTGACGATTAGCTAGGTTACTTACCCAAATTAGTTCAAGCGCCAAAATACCAAAAAATAACCAAAAGTAATCAATTTGTTTTTGGCGGGCCCGCTGGGATGCGCTTAATTATTTAAGCGAATCCTTTAGAATAGGGAGACCGTCAATGGGCAATGCTTAGTCTTCATCAGATGATTGCGGAAAAACTTATATTTGTAAGCTGTGCATTGCTTACGTAAGCCGCAAGTGGCTTACTCAGGAGATTCAGATGAGCTTAAGCAATGGTTATCTAACCCCAACCCAGAAGCTTATTTGGGACCTAAAAAGCACTGGTCTTCCTGAAGCAGGTGTCGCCAGAAAATTAAGCGTGACACGCCAAACCGTTCACAAGGCACTTGACATTGCAAACTCAAAAGTCACCCAGTCACTGACAGAAACAGCCAAAATCAACAAAATCAAAATACAAACCGTAAACCAAGCCACGGGCGTCTTAGTTGGCTATAGCACCCACTTTCAAACTAAAGCGCTAATAACTTTCTCAGCCAAGAACGGAGTCCAAGTATGGTATCGCCATGAAGGCGATTGCAAAAACTGCGAGCAATTACAAACCTGCAGAGAAACACTGCTCGCCGAAGCAAAAGACCGAAACATTTCCACACCAGAAAACATAGCAGTGTTACCGTCAGAATTCGCCAAAACCTTATTCTCACAAATAACAGGTGAAAAAGAATGAGCATCCTGAGAAAACTGCGAAGATGGTGTCCAAAACCAAAAACCCAAGTTCCCGTCACCTTTGCAAGATTGTCAATACCTGTAATTGCAGGTGTCTTGCTTGCAGAAATCTTAATTCTCCTAATAATTCCGATGGCGTATTGTGCACTTTTTGTTCCTAAAAACATCGTCGTTACCGACCAAGTACTTCCCGACCAGACACTTCCCTTGACAAATAGCCAGATTGAGGCTGCTTGGCCCAATCTTTCTACGGCTCAAGAAATCGTTAATGGTTCTTGGGGCTATTCGTTAATTGATTCACGCATGCCAAGCTTTGACAATGTCAAAAACTACACTTGGATAAGTCCTGTTAACGCCATTCAGCGCAATTACACATCTCCAACCCCTATGTTCGTTACGAGATTGGTTCCCGTTGAATATTTCATTTATGAAAAGCTTAATGACACGACGTGGGTATCTGTGGACTCACAGTACTTGGCAACGACAACCAATAATCCTCCGTACTCCTTGCCCTCACCGCTCTATTACTCCTATACAAAAGAAGCTGGTTTCTTAGGCACAGGTTTGCCCACAACCTATGTCATAGTAGCGGTCATAGCGGTAGCGGCAACGGTGACGACTGGGGCAACTTATCTTATCTTGCAAAAGAAGAAAGTGTATTCCTAAAAAATTGTTGGTGAATAAGCTGGAAATCCTCAGAAAACTCCGCTTAAAGAGAATATTAGCTAGGTATATTCTATGGCGCCCAGATAGTTTTCCTATTTTTTTCTAAGGCTAACTTTTCAAAAAGGATTCGTATAATATTTTAAGCGAATACAATGGCGGGCCCGCTGGGATTTGAACCCAGGGTCTTCGGCTCCGGAGGCCGACGCCTTAATCCGTGCTCGGCTACAGGCCCAACCACACAAAATAACGAATATGGCAACTTAAGCTAATCGCTACTACTCCTCAATCAGCTCTTGGTTTATCCACCATGCCTTCTTTTTCCCCGATTTCTCGCCGCCGTAGTAGTCTACGACAGACTTGCCCAGTTGCTTTTTTGAGGTTTTCTGGATTTTCCGCAGCCTGTTCAGCACCAGCCAACGGTTAATCTTCATGTAGTCCGCCAGCTCAGGCGTTGTCGCGCCTTTATAGTGCAATAGATAATCTACGATTTTGTGGTCGACTTCGTCTATGCAGAAAGTGTGCGGGTTCACCTTTTCCTGCCCATAGGTGAGCAGCTCCAAGTTAGCTAGATATTTCCGCACTTCGCCCATTTCATGTTCTATCTTGCCCATGCGTTCCTCCAGCTCCAGAAGCTTGTTGGCTCGCGGAGTTTTCTGGAGCTTTTCGATTATGGCTTCGCGGATGAAGTCGCTTCGGTCGCCTTCTGGAACCCGCAGAGCCATCTCCTTGTAGACTTCTTCAGGAACTTTCGCCGAAATCACCTTAATCTCGCCCACAGCAATCACCGCTACACAATCGTCTATGCCCAGTACATATATTGAGTGGTGTTCAAAAGTTTTCTGCGGAACTACTGAAAACCTTAAATTCAAAACAAACCGAGTTTTAACTGGGGTTGCTTGTTGCCCAAAAAGACTACAGTATCTTTAATCAAATGTGACGTCGGCTCACTCGCCGGCCACCACATCGTGCCCAGTCCCCTTTTCAAAATAGCCAACAGAAACCTTGAAAATGCAGCGGCAAAAGGGGTCATAAACAACTTTTACGTTTTCAACGCCGGCGACGACCTTGAACTCCTCATGGTCCATGAGAAAGGCGAAAGAAACCACATGATCCACGAACTCGCCTGGAACACCTTCAAAGAAGCAGCAGACAAAGCCTTAGAACTTAAACTCTACGGCGCAGGGCAGGACCTGTTGAAAACTGCGTTCAGCGGCAACGTCTGCGGCATGGGACCAGGCGTAGCAGAAATGGAGATTGAAGAACGCGGCGCCGACCCAATAGTTGTCTTCGCAGCAGACAAAACCAGCGCAGGCGGCTTCAACTACCCGCTGTTCCGCATGTTCGCCGACCCCATGAACACAGCAGGCTTAGTCATTGACCCGCACATGCTCTGCGGCTTCAAATTCGAAGTAGTTGACACCATCGAAAACAAAGCCATCACACTCAAATGCCCCGAAGAAATGTACGAGCTCCTTGCCCTCATAGGCACAGTCGGCAGATACGCCATCAGCCGCATATGCAGAGCAGACGACGACTTAATCTGCGCCTCAAGCAGCGTATCAAAGCTTTCGCTGATTGCGGGGAAATATGTCGGAAAAGACGACCCAGTCATGATCACCCGCGCCCAGCATGGACTCCCAGCAGTAGGCGAAATCTTAGCGCCTTTCATGCACACCTACTTTGTTCAAGGGTGGATGCGAGGCAGCCACTGGGGTCCACTCATGCCAGTCGGACTGAAAGACTCCAAGTGCACAGCCTTCGACGGTCCACCAAGAATAGTCGCGTTAGGCTTCCAAGTGGCAAACGGCAGAATCGCCAGCGATGATGAAGGAAACCCGATGATTGCAGACTTGTTCAACGACCCAGCCTTCAACTTGGCACGGGAGGAAGCGGTGCGAGACGGCGCTACGTTGCGGCGAATGGGCGAGTTTGAACCGGCACGCTTAGGTCCAGAGGAAATGGAGTACACTACAATTCAGCAGGTTCTGGAAAAGCTCGATAAACGCTTTGCGCCAGTGCTAGAACAGGAATAGCTTCAGCCACGTATTACGGTGCGTTTCTCGCCTTCATAGATAATTCGCTGCATCTGTTCTCCACAATTTTGCCAAGTTTCGCGCGCAAATCTTCGCCTGACAGCTTCCGCTCTTTCAGCAACGCCGTTTTTCTCGCTAGTTCTGGGTCGCCGAGAGCCAGAAACCATACTTCGAAGTCTCCGCGGGCGACGTGAAACCCCACCGATTCCGTGTCGACTTTGCCGATTCGGTCGCAGAATTCCAGAAGATCATGCGCGTAAAGATTCATGGGCTTGCCTATTCCAGCGTAAAAGTGAAATGCCTTCTCATGTGGAGCTTGCGCCAAAAGTAAGAGTGCCTTTTCCCTGTCGATTTCAGGCAAGTCTAGAGCTTGTTTGCCTTTCTCGGTTATGGCGTAGGTTCCTTTTTCAGGTGAATTGGCGTATCCGATGCGGGTTAGTCCGATTAGGTGCATCTGAACGACTTTGGGGTCCTTTCCAGTTTCCTTGGCTACATGCGCCGCTTTCACTGGCTTGTCTTGCAGTAAGAGGGCTTCGAGCACTTCGCGTTTAACCGGTGATAAATCCATTTTAACGCACTTCAAATCTTTATGTGTGCACGCAACTTAATCAAGTTTCCCACCTAATCGCTGCGCGCTGGTGAAGACGGCATGTTGAAAATGTGTTTATTTGGGATAAGCAAAGCTTTAGTACGAACAGCCACATTGCTAAACTGTAAATGGTGCCACTCTCATGAAAATTGCTGTCTTCGTTTACGAGTACCCTCCCAAAATTGTGGGCGGATTAGGGACTTACGCTGCTGAAATTACGCGGAAATTTGTCTTAACCGACCATGACGTGACTGTTTTTACAATGAACGATGATGTGGGTTCGTTGCCGACAAGGGAAATTTGGCGCGGCATCGAAATTCACCGTCCCCTCCACATTGATGTTTCAGACTCCCTGCCTGACGTCATCGCTGAAGACATTCGGAAATGGGGGAGGGGCATAAATCTTTTTGGCAAATTGTTAGTCTACAACTACTTGTCTGCCGCGAAACTAGTTAATGAACTGATTAAGAAGGAAGGCATGAAATTTGACCTCGTGGTAGCCCATGATTGGCTGTCGGTGATGGGCGGAGTCACTGTGAAAAAGGAAACAGGGTTGCCTTTGGCTTTCCACGTTCACTCCACCGAGCAGGGCAGAACTCTGGGGAACGGAAGTAGCGTTGTAAGCAACATTGAGCTTCGAGGAGGCAAAATGGCAGACATGATAGTGACGGTGTCATACGCCATGAAAGACGAGCTGGTGCAACTTGGATTTCCAAAGGACAAAATCCACGTGAGCTACAACGGTGTGGACCCTCAAAAATACAATCCTGAAGACATTTCTTCTGAGCAAAAGAAAAAAATCAGGGAACTCTACGGGCTCAAAGATGACGACCTCATGATTCTTTTTCTCGGCAGGCTTGTCGGCGTAAAAGGCGTGGACAAACTTATCATGGCGATGCCTCATGTTCTTCAAAAATTCCCGAAAGCCAAACTTGTCATCGTAGGTGTAGGCGACCTTCAAGAGTATCTAACGAATCTGGCTAGAACCATCAAGATGAATGAGTACGTGCGCTTCCGATTCGACTTCATCTCTGAAGAAGAACGAATCCTCCATTACGCTGCATGCGACGTTGCAGCATTCCCAAGCCTATACGAGCCCTTCGGCATAGTCGCCATAGAAGCCATGGCCATGGAAAAACCGGTCGTGGTCGGCGCGGCTGGAATCAGCGGCATGCGCGAAATAGTCATCTGCTGCGGCGAAGAGCAATGCGGGTTCCACATAGACCCGAATAATCCTTCAGACATCGCTTGGGGCGTCATGAGCGCTCTCGAAAGCCCTGAAAGGCGGAAGTGGCTTGGGAAAAACGGCAGAAAGAGAGTGTTGCAGGAGTTCACGTGGAGCCGAATCGCCGAGAAAACTATTGAGTTGTATGAACAAATTCTCAAGCACTAAACCATGATATATGGTGAAGAATTGAACGCCGAGTCAACAAGCACCAGATGCAAAGTCGCGAGAGAAGCTGCCACACTCCTGTATTTTGGGTTGGAAAAGGAATACAAACAAGCCAAGCTAAAAGCCGCTGAAAATCTTGGAGTTCACGTTTTGCCAACCAACTTGGAAGTTGCATTGGAACTTGACTGTGTAGCTGAGGAGAACGAAGGACCTTCTAGAAACCAAAGGCTAGTCCGAATGCGCATGGAAGCCTTGGAAACGATGCAAATTCTCAAAGCATATTACCCAATTTTGATTGGGAGCGTTTGGCGGGGAACCATTCGCCGTGGAAGCGACATTGACTTGTCTGTGTACCATGATGTTCCGGAGGAAATCGTTAACCTCCTCAAAGCTAACAACGTCAAGATTGCGAGAACGGCGCAGACTACTGTCAACAAGCATGGAAGAACCCTGCCGTCCTTCCACATCTACGCGGAAACCGACCAAGGAGACCAAATGGAAATTGTTGTTCGATCTTCGGAGGAGGCAGATGAAAAGAGACGTTGCGAAACTTTCGGAGACTACATGAAAGGTCTCCGAATCCAAGAACTGGAAAAGGTGCTTAGGCAAAATCCTACGCAGCGGTTCATTCCAACATGAACTTCGTCTCTCATACATCTGAAAACCGCAGATTTTCAGCAAAAAAAACTTAAAGACGCATTTCCATAATATCGTTGAAGAAAGTTGGGTACACCCGTGGAAACCGACAAAAAATTCCTCAAGAAAATGTTCCCAAACCTCTCAAAAGAGCTTGAAGGAGAAGAAAGCAAAGTCACAATTGACTCCGTGCGAGCCGACCCAGCCGAAGCCGAGAAGGCTGCTACAGAAGACAAATTCCTCCACTATGACCCCAACGTAGTTGATTTCATACGCCGATGCGACACCGAAGCCCAAGCGCAAGAAATAATCACTTACATGCAGAAGAGAGCTGAAATTACAGAGGAGTATGCCTGTGAGCTGAAAAAGCAGCTGAAGAAAAAAGGCGTAAGAAGTTTTGGTCCCAAGAAACAGGAAAACTATTACTTCAAGCAAAGCGGACTTTGCTGAAAAGGCCTTTTTGCGTAAACCGTAGCGCGTTCTCTCAAAAATGAGACACTGTCACGGTCGAGCGAGTAACAAGACCGCGGCAGCTAAGCTATTTACGCCTCAGATAAAGGGATTATAGTCTCAGCCGCGCACCTCAGTTCTTTCACTGATTGAAGTCCACAACGTGCTTCGTCAGCTTTGTAAGCAGCATGCTTAAGCCCAAACCCAAAAACGGCAAAGTCCAAACATCCAGTTGCATCGCTGAATCCATATCTCCCACCGAAAACGCATACCCCAAGTAAATCACGTAATGAAGCCCCACCATCGCCAGCGACAAACCGTACCACCAGACCGAATCGCCATTATTCCCAGCAAGAAGATAACCTCCAACTAGTGCAAAGAAAACTGCTAGCGTCATAGTTACCAGCGAGCCCAAAAAACCCCAAGACGCCGCACCACGCAGCAGAAATGAACCGCCTATAAGCTCAATCCTGTCAAACCACCCAAAAACAACATTGAGCCATAAAGCCCCAACGTAACATGCCGCTGCAACCCCAATCCACTTCAGCGCTTTTATGTCACGCCCAAAATCCCGCACCTTGAAACTCAAGAACAGTAAAGCCGAACCTGCCAAAACTGCCTCCAGCAAATAGCCCACCCCGACAAAATTCGGGCCTAGTCCAATCCACCATAATCCAGAAGGGAAAAGCAATACAAAAAATGTGCCCTCTAAAAACAACGCAGTCTCTATAAAACGTCCAACCTTAGGACCTGAATAAGCTTTCTTGCCACCCCACAGCAAGAAGCCAGCCGCCAAAGCCATAACCACTCCGAAAAACCTTGCAATCAACCCTATACCGTAAGCCAAAAACACCCCCAGATTAGCCGTGTAATAGTCAGGTTCACCCGAAGCGATCTTCAAAAAATGGTTAATATTCGCAGGAAACGAAAAAACAACAATCCAGACCAACAAAGAACAAAAACTAACGAAAATCCAAATCTTCACGCCACGACTAACCGCAACCAAACTCCAGACCTCTCTACTCTAACATGTTGCACGCATAACGCACAGAAGACATAAGGACACATTTAAAACTTTAACCCAAAAACGGTTACTTCTTCAAGCCGTATTTTCTGCAGTAATCTTCCCAGGACGGAAAAACCTCTTGCACACGCTCCATACGCTTTTTTGCATTGATGCTGTTTTGAAGCCCCACCACATCCTTTGGCTTGCTGAAACATTCGACTGCGCCGTTCTCGCGTTTCCGCTTCACTTTCATGCAGTCATCAACCATGCAAGCCAGCACGCATGCGCCGCAGTACACGCATAAGTCCTCAGTCACACCTACTTCGCCGGCTTTCCAGTACAGCGCGTTCGTGGGGCATACCTTTATGCACAGTTTGCACTGAACGCCAACGCAAGTGTGTTTGTTGATGCTGAGGATGCCTTCCGGGAAGAATTCCTTGACTCCCGTCGGAGCCAGAAGCTCTTCCCTCTGTTTCTTCTTGTCAGGCTTCGCAGTTTTCTCTGCTTTTTCCTCGCTACCTGAAAGTAAATCAAATATGTCAATTTTGGAAGAACTCTTTTCAGGCATTTGAAGCGTTCCCTAAGGTAGATTTATTGGTTAATCCATATAACAATCATGAATTATAATTACTTATCTCAGCATCTCTGCACTTTATCAGTTTTTCTTTTTTAGGGTTTGCTGGGGCTCTGGCGGGCGAAATAGTAAAGGAAGAGAGAAAGAGAAAACCCTTGAATGTGATGTTTGGAGGGTTAACCGCCAGAGCCCTTTCAGCCTGCTTCTCTCATTCTTCGCTTGATTCTTAAGGACTAAAAAAGGGGAAGGGTTGTTGTTTTTTTTGTGTTTATTTGCGTCTTCTGAGGATCAGCGCTATGGCTGCGACTATGGCTATGATGATGACTGCTGCGATTGCGACGTAGGCTTCAGTTGATATTCCGGGGTTTGTTGGTGGTGTTGGCTGTATTGGCGAGGGTGAAGCGGTTGGAGCTTCGGTTGGTGGCGGCGTTATGGTTGGGGCTGAGGTTGGAGTCGCTGTTGGTACCACTACTGGTGAGGGTGCTGCTTCAACAGCTAGTACTGTTTCGGCGGATGATGGCCAGTAGCCGTTGGTTCCCAAGAATTTTGCGTAGATAGTGTATGCGCCGGTTATCGGAGGCTGCCACATGAATTTGAACATGCCGTTTGCGTCAGTAGTAGCATTGCCGATGACGTAGTAGTTGTTGTTTGAGTCCATCTCCGATATTTCGACGGTTACGCCTTTAGCGTCTTTCTGCAAACCCTCTTTATGCTGGTACACGTAGCCCATATAGTTGTCCATGCTTTCATCTGCGACAGCTGGAACTCCGTTGGGGAATCGTGCGGCTTGCTCGTCTTGTTTTGTGCCTGCTGATATGTCAGTTACTGTGCCCTGTATTAAGGCGCTGTGTCCGAGCGTTATCACATCGCTCCTGATTAGCACTGTGGTTTGGCTGGGTCCTCTGCCTACGCTGTAGATCTGGTTGTCGTAACTGTTGAAGGTTGCTATATAGCCATCTGCCATCGCAAAACTCATAGACATGAACTCGTTGTCGTCATTCGAAAGTGTCCAGATTTCTTTTCCAGTGGTTTCGTTAATTGCTCGCATTAGAGCGCCCTTGTAGATTGGGGCTTCAACAGTGTGCTCACAAGTGTAAGTGTATACTATTCCGTTGCCAATTGCTTGTACGAATGTTGGATATCCTCCTGGGACTGCAAAGCCGCTGTTTGTGTTGTTGCCTGGTACTCCGCCGTTGCCGTAGGTCCATAGTAGACTTCCGTCTGATGTGTCGTAGCAGTAGACTATTCCTGCGTATGCGCTGCTGATGAGTTTCCCGTCGGCAAGCGCGTCAGCTAAGCTGCCTGATCCTGGGCTGCCGTAGTAGTCAAGAGATGCTTGAGGTGGTGTTGGACCCCAAAGCTTGTCGCCGGTATCCAAGCTGTATCCTACCCAGCCTAAAATCTCTCTCCAGTTCTCGATGAAGACACGGTTCGTTAGGTCAACTCCGCCTGCTAAGACGGTGATGTTATTTGGTGGTGGGTCATAGTTCCGCATCCAGATTATGTCGCCTACTTTGTATCCTTGTAGGTTTTTGGGGTTGAGGTTGACTAGGAAGTACGTGTAGGGATTGAAGCCAAGTGTGCCCATGAATTGTCCGCCTTCTGATGGGAAAGTGCCATTCAAGCAGAGCATGAAGTCGTTATAGGAAGCGTAGAGTACGGTTGGTGTTTGTCTCATGGTGTTGCGCCAGGGTATCGAAACGTTCCAGTCGTAGCGGCATGAAGAGTTTGCTGGATTTGAAATGCTTCCATCCAGTACTGCAGCTCCAACTGTGTTTCCATCTATTCCGTTTCTAGAAACTGTTCCAGCGACCGGAACGTTTACAGTTGTACCATTGCCTATTGCAGGTAGTGGTGATAGCCCTCCGAAATTCCATAGTTTGGTTGAGTTCCATTCGCCTAGGCGCCAGTCGGGGACAGAGGTGTTGCCTGCGTTTGCCAAGACGTATCTCACTTGTTCAGCGTTCGGTCCCATGTCGACGAAGCCGCTGGGAACGCCAGTTACGTTGAACAACGGGTCTCCTGTGTAAGCGTCGAAAACTCGGGCAAAGCTGGCTGTGTATAGTAATGCAGGGTAGACTCCGTGTTGGTTGGGGTCTTCGTGGTCCCATATTAAGGCACCGGATAGCGCAGGCACATCAGTTCTGGACCAGATGACTTCTCCTGTGCGGATGTCTACGCATTTGGTTGGTCCAGCTGTGGTGCCCGTGAATGACACTGGTTCCGTGTAGTAGAGTCTTCCGTATACTATTATTGGGTTCGTAAATCTTTGGTTGTACGCTGATCCCTCGAAGTACGTGTTGCCTTGAATTGGATAGTTGTTGCCTCCGACGACTCCTCCGAACTGCAGTGGCGCTGTCCACATAACGTGCGAAGTTTGCGGACCTACTGCGTCGCCTGGGTACACCGCTTCCCCGTTGCCTCCTGTGTTGTATGAGGTAGCTAAGCCACCATATCCAGCACCAAATCCAGCACCTGAACCTAACCAGTTTGACGAGATTGACCACCAATAATTGTTCTCGCCGTAAATCGGTCGAGTCCAATACTCAGTGGGAATTGGATAGCTGTTTATTGGATAGTCTATTGGTGTTTGCTGTACAGTTACGGTTGTCATTGTACTGCTTGACAAATAGGTGTCGTTGACGTAAGTGTCACTGGCGTGGCTGTAGTCATTTATGTTTTGGCCTGGAAATGTAAAGTATAATGTGTAGGTGCCGACTTCTGTGGGAGTCCAGAGAACAGCTTTGTTTGATGTTGGGTCTGTGGTCGTTGAAACAATTGTTTTTGTTATTTTGCCGCTAGGGGATACAGCGGTGAAATTATAGTTGTGGAATCTGTAGTCGTTTGTTAATGCGGCACCGTCATATGCTCTGTCGAGCCAAATATATATGTACTGACCTTGATTAACGCCGATTGGGTTAACTGGAACATAAATGTAGGCATTTGTTATAAGAGTCCATGCGGGCGTATGTGCACTAGCGGTTTGTAATAGTGTTAGCGGAGCTAAAACTGAAATCATTAGAACCGCAGCAACAGTGATAGCCAAGATTCTGCTTTTTGGTTTTTGCAAGTGTATATTTACTTTTAAGTTTGTCATGTTTGTCTCTCTCTTTTGTTTTTAGTAACAGTTTCTGAAGTCAGCTCAGAATGAATTTAAGGTTTTCGCGAATACAAACTATTGGCTTACATAACCGCCATTTTATTAACAAAATGGCAACAATTTAAGAAATTTGTAAGCAGCTCTAAATATTTCACGAAGAACGCCTCCCCGCAAAAAAGAGAGCCCGAGAAGGAACTTCTACCGTAATCGGTAAACTGACCCATAATTTTGCAGTTGAAGAGAGCAAAGCTGTGCAGCACGGAAAATCTTCTGGAGATTTTCCGCAATTAGCATAAGAAATAAATGCCAATTTATACTAAACCTTAAGTTACATACACATTATAAAAACAGACCCTTGAGAACCGATGAGAGGAAGATCTTCACGAAGGAAGTTAGCCAAATTCAAGCAAGAATTCTTAAAGAATTGCTAATGGATGGTCGCAAAACTGCTGCTGAAATTTCAAAAAGAAATGGTTTAAGGAAGGAAATTGTTTACAAAAGCATTCAGGAAATGAAGCGAAATGGAATAATCAAAGGAGCCACAATTCACATCAACTATAGAGAGTTTGGCTACAAGGCAGTTGCAATGTTGTTAATCAACGTTGAACCTGTAAAGGCAAACGAACTCGCGGAATACGTTAAGAAAATGCCAGACATCTATGCTCTGTACAGCAACGGACCCAGAGGTAACATACGTGTTGTAACCACTCTAAAAACGTTTCAGCAGTTAGACGAGGTTAAAGACGCGATAAAGCGCCTCTTCTCCACGTCAAATTTGAGAACGGTTATCTGGACAGATGTTAAAGAAATGCATCAGAATCTATTACTGTCGCACCAAAAAGGAACTGTTAAGCTTGAAAAAACAAGGCTAAACGAAAAGGCAGAAAAGACAGCAGAAACCAAGAAAAAAAAGTTAAAAGTTGACGAAGTTGACCGTAAAATAGCAGACATACTATCCAAGAATGGCTTCGCCCCGCTTGACAAAATCGCTAAAGAAATAGGAATCTCGACAAGCAATGCGAAAAAGAGATACGAAACACTCAAGAAAAACGGTTTGCTGAAAGTTACAGTGCAAATTGACCCAACAAAATTGGGATACCAAGCGATGGCAATTTTTTATTTAACCTTCACTCTTAACCAAGATTCCACTTCAACAATTGAAAAAATAGGTCGAATCCCCGACATAATCAGCATAATGAAAACGTCTGGAAATTACGACCTTCAAGTCTATGCGTTGATAAGGGACATCGATGAGCTGCTTGCAATTCAAGACGAGTTCTCTAAAATAGACGGAATCGCAAAAACTGAAATGGACCTATCAGGGGTTCTTAGCAAATGGCCCACTCCTCGTCAGTACATATCAACTTTCTGAGAAACGCAATAATAGGTCTTCAAAGGACAAAAGAAGGTTCAGGTTGCGATAGAAAAAGCAAAGCTCAAGGTTGAAAAATTTCAAAGCAATATCCCGAGTTTTTGGAAAAAAGTCAAATTTTGTCGCCAGTTTTTCTCCAATAATCTTAAAAAATAGCCACTATTTGTGAAAAATGGCGACAAATTAGAAAAAACAGAAAAGAGTTATATCCGAAATTTCTTCATAAAACCGATATAAACTCTCACAGGACAAGGAAAAGACCACCCAAATGCTAAGAATCCGCGAGATTGACGCAAAAATAATAAAAGCTCTCCTTCGCGATGGACGCAGAACCTTTTCAGAAATAGCCGAGGAATGCGGAGAAACAAAAAACAAGGTTTGGAAACACTATAGAGAAATGAAAAAGAAAGGAATAATTACTGGTGCAACAGTTCAAATAAATTTTGATATTTTCGGATTTGAGGCCCTTGCAACTCTTCTCATGAGCGTTGAGGCTCAGCAAATAAATCAAGTCATGACTTATATTAAAAGAATACCCGAGATACGTGCTTATCGGCAATATAACAGCGTTTATAATATAAGAGCGGTGACTACGCTAAAGAACATAAATGAAATTGATCATGTGAAAGAGGCGATTAGAAGACACCTGCCCACTAATGGTTTGAGGACGTACATATGGACCGATGTCAGAAACATCCCGGAAAACTTGGACCTGATGCCTGGCAAGAGAAAAACAGATGGAATAAAGGAAGTGGATTCAACATCAACGTTACATGGTCATTGGTCTGTATTCAAAATCGATCAGATTGACACACAAATTGTGGATAACCTTGCCTTAGATGGTCGTAAATCGTTTAGTGAAATAGCCAAGAAAATAGGAACCTCAACAGACACTGTCGCAAAAAGATTTCGAAAACTCACCGATAACGGTGTGATAAAGGTTTCAATTCAGATTAACCCTAATAAGCTCGGATACAAATCAATTCTAGATTTCAATGTTTCCTTTTCAGCCCCTGCAGAAAACACTCTGAAAATAGTAAACTCGCTCGTGAAGATTCCAGACATAATTATTATTACAAAAACAACCGGAGAGTACGACCTTCAATTAACAGCTATGATTAGAGATGTCGAACACATGTTCAACATCCAAGATGAAATCGCGAAAACAAGAGGGGTCACAAGAATTGAAACAAGCGCAAGGAAAATTCCCAAAAAGTGGCCCACACCTCGTCAGTACATATCAACTTTCTGAGAAAATAGCAACAGACCTTAGACAAAAAATACAATCCCTACATATTCAACCCGAACCTAGGAATAGCAAGAAGAAAATAGCGCACGCTATCCCCCCAGTCCACCGCCTTTTCAAAAAAGATTTCCATCAAACTGAAAACATAATTGTTATTGGGGAAAAAAGGGATAGTGCGGGAGATTTCGCCACGTTTTGTTCAATAATTACTTATCCCAGCTAAAAAACGAGAAACCACGTTTCAAACCCGTTTGACAAACCTTATAGCCAACGGAAACCCCGTTTAACGTAGGGATGCGCACATGTGTGAATTCAACGTCATACTCAACGGGAAAACCCTCTTTAAGGATGTGGTTTACGCCAAAACCGAGAAAGATAAGGTCACAGTTAAAAACGTCCTCGGCGAAACCAAGCAATTCAGCAACTGCAGAATAACAGAGGTTGACGTAAACTCAACAAAACTCGTTCTCGAATCAATAAACCCTTAAACCGGAAGAATCCTGCAACTGCTGCCACGCGGCAACAGACCTAGGAAATAGGCTAAGTTGCCAAAAGAGGCGAACTGCACAGTCTGAAGACCTCAAATGGTCAGGAATGGAGCTATGTCGATGAGAAGTTGCGCCATTCCGTTTTCTCCTCGATTTTCAAATAATAAAGGGATTATCAAGAACAACTGGCTTCCTTATAGCTCTTTTTCCGAATGCCTGCAACCATGAAAAAGCTGCGAAAAAGATTTTGCTCTTATCTGGTCTGTTTTGGCTTGCAGAAAATGCATTGTTGGGGAGGATTTGGGAGCTGTGAAACACAAATTGATAACTTTTGGTAACTTTTGGTAACATTAAAGTACACTGTACTCTGATGCTTGGAAAAGACTGTAGCCCCCCATTTGAAGGTTGAAGCGCTTAAGAATTTGTTGTTGCTTTCGTAACGGTGCAGGCGTGAATTGCCCTTTAGATTGGAGGTTTATGTTTCGCTAAGTATCCTTCGGATCTCAGCAATCCTGTGTGGGTTAAGGGATACTTCCATTCCGTAGCTTGTGGGTTTTGGGAGGACGTAGCCTTCTCGGACAAGTTTTTTTAGGGTTTTCTTGGCTTCGCCGCGAAGATGCTTTGGTAGACATTTTATGGCGTTATCCTCGGAGGTGTGTTTCTCGCCTATAATGTTCTTTTCAAGGAGGTTTTCGAGAATTCTCTTTTCCGCGAGTGCCGCCATGTGCCTTCGTTTTACATTACTTCAATGGGGCGTTAAATAATTTGGCATTACCTTAAAGTAATGATAATCTAACTTTGAGGTAATTCTTATAAGACGGGCTGACACATTATGCATCAGTGAAAAAACATGAAAAACAACGAAAACCATGACGCTGGACCACTAGAACGCCTATTCGGAAACACGGCGACAGCACGCGTACTGGATTTCATGCATGTATTCCGAGACTGGGACTACAGCAAGCAAGACATCTCCGAAAACAGCGACCTCAGCTTCCGACACGCCGCCAAAGCCATAGACAAACTCGAAAAACTCGAACTAATCAAAAAAACCAGAAACGTAGGACGCGCCCAAATGTACCAATACAACACTCAAAACAAAGCAGCCCAACTCCTGCAAAAATTTGCCTTGGAACTGGCAGGTCAAGAAGCGCAGAAAATCGCTGATCAAGAAATCGCAAAAGAAGAAGCCACCAAACAAACCCAAAAAACCGAAATCACCACAACCTAAAACCGCTGATTTCGTGGCTTTTTTGCAGGACGAATCACCGGATAACATGTCCTCTAAAACTGCGCATTGAAAAAAGCCAATATGCCACTCGATGGAAAAGGTCAAGAAGCTGCATGACGCTAAGGATTTCGATGAGCACACTAAATGGCATTTCGTGGGTACGGGTATTACGTGGACTGTCACTAAAGAATGTTTATTGGGTTACAAAGGTTTCGGTTTACGTAAAATTTGGCAAGGGCGCAACCTAATATTCCCAAGCCTAACACAACTTCTAACAAGGGGTTCCGATTATTGTCTGGTTTTGATTGTTCCATTTGTGCCACATTCTGTAGAACTTTCGCGGAAGAGTCAAGTACGAAATAAGTTATTATATCGCTGTCCTCCGTTTTTCTACAAACACGATTGCCTTTCATATTGAATACTATGTCAAGAACTATTTAAAAAACTTGCGCCGTGATGAAGTCATAATGGACAAATTAGCACGGAATGGCGCAAAATCACCTTTCAAATGGAAGTTATGAAATGATAATTTGAAAATTGAGTACATGGGCAAACATTAAAACTGCATGTCGCCATACTCTCCATATCGATCCCCTAAGGTGCTCTTATGGAAGAACCCGAAATTCTCATAGTGAAGATTTCCATGGAAAAAGTGATAGATTATGAATTTGAATTTGACAAAAGACTTTTCCATTGGCTACTGCAAAAAATGATTCACTACGGACTTCCTTTATTTCTGATATACCACCCTGAGGAAATACATGCGTTTTTACAAGGAGCAAAGCCCGTAGGGCTTGAAGTTAATGTCCCTCCAGATATTTTTCAAGATGTATATCCGGGAAAGAATAACAAAAGAGTTGACCTAATTTTTTTGAAACAAGACATCGACAGTTACTTTCTGGTTGAAGTAAAAAGCAGCAAACCCACAACAAAGGATAAAGAACAACTAAGAGAATACTGGAAACGTTTTCTAGAATTCGCAGAATCCACAAAGCGGCAAGTTTTCCCGATAATGGTTTACCCAGATACGCAACCCGACCAGGCTCTTCTTTCATGGCAAAGCAAACGACGGCTAAGTTAACAGAACGTCGATCACAATCCCGCTATGTTTGGCGGTTTAGCTTTCCAGAAAAATCATCCTTTGTTACGTAGCGGTAACGCACGGAAAAACTCCTATAGAATTCCGTTTTTTGCGTTAAGCTTTCTCCTCATAAGCCTCCAACCAATAGTTGAATTATTACGAGTAACCTCTTCCCCAGTTTCATCATACACATCAAAAGCGAAGCGGGTCAAAGCCCACTTGCGCCCGTCGCTCTCAAACAAAATCCCAAGGAATTTGACCTTCAAGTCTCTTCACTAGACAGGACAGTGGCATTATATCCAATATGGACTCTGGCTTGTTATCCGCTTCGGATTTGTTTCCAGGAACAGGAAAAAGAGAATACTTTCTGGCAAAACTTTCTCTCAAAGCCAAAACAAACCCCTTCGCTTTCAATCCTCTAACACGCATTACGCATTCTAAGGCACGCATGCCCCTCAAGCACCTTAAGAAATTGATTGAATTTACTCCTTCAGTATTAACATATTCGATGAAAATCCTATCTTCCGGGTTTGCTCCCAAAGCAACTATAATATCTGGAACATAAGCAACAAAATAAAACTCTTTCTCAAGCCTATGTTCGCCAGCAATCCATAATTCCCTACGCAAATCATCAGTAAATCCAACTTGTTTGGGATAACCCTCTAGCTGCCTTCTCGAGTCGACAATCTCTTTGAGCTTTCCAACAACTTTGTAATGCCCTCCTGGCAAGCCAGCCAATTTCTCCCATTCTTCCTTCTTTATCTTAAATTCCTCCAGCAAATCGGGTTCTGTCAAGTCTCCGTCTATTTGTAAATTAACAGGAAGATGAGTCCGACAACAACTTGACAGAACTCAGCATTAACAGAGATTTGAGATGATTTCCTTAAACGTGTGTTCCGGAGGGCGCCCGCGTTTTCCAGAAGGAATTGGTTTCTGCAATGGCAAGACGAACTTCTCGTTGAAGAAGATTAGGTCAGCTTTTGTCCAATGTTGGAGGTTTTCGCGTGAAAGAAAATACTCTGCTGCCTTTGTTGCGAGTTGAAGTGGTTTTTTCTTCAGTTTGACATAAGGAATAATAGAATCACAGATTAAGTGAAGTTCTATTGGTTCTGTTACTCGCCAACTGTTGACAGCGCCATGAACAGGGCGCTTTGGGTAGATTCCTCCAAAGCCATAAGCTATCTTTTGTACCTTTTCAAGCAGGTTGCGGTCTGTATTAGAAATCGAAAAATTCAGCCGCCCCCAAGCATGAAAACAGAATTTCTGTTGCTTCTTAGGCGTGTATCTTCTAGTGCCTATGGCTGCGTTTATACAACCTTCGCCGTCAAATAGGCCAGCTATATAGGCGCTATCCGTTGCCTTTAGCTTACGGTCAGGTTTTGATACCAACCGTGTCACCTGTAGCCCTTTCTTAAATTAGTTATATTTAAGGTTTTAATAGTCTCCAAGTGTTAATCGCTAAAAGAATTAGCGAGCTAAGACAACATTTGATAACAAATTGGTTTGCATAAAAGGCGTTACAAAAAGGAACTTAAGATAACAAAACATTGAAAGGGAAAGAGAGGGGAGTTTTTATGGTTGCCATTTGTCGATGAGGTACTTCGGTATCTCGCTGCTGTCTCGTGGTCCACCTGGACTTTCCAGCCGCTGAGTTCTTCGATTTCGCCGCTGATGCGTGAGGCTTTGCCTGGGATGATGATTTTTCTGTGTTTGACTTTGGTTTCGATGCCTGAGGCTTTTATGGCGTCGGCTACGCGTTCGGCTGTGAGTTTGCGTCCTGCGACTCCGCTGTCTATGGCTGAGCCTTCCGTTTCGACGACAATGAGGTAGGCGTTGAGTTTGGCGTTTTCAAGGTCCGATGCCACGGTGTAGTACGTTAAGGCGAAGTTGGAGGTGAAGAACACGGGTGAGTTCTCGTCTGGAGTGCCGAACACCTTCAGGCCGGGTGCTACTGCAACGGGTTTTCTTGGATCCGTGTAGATGTTCTGCCGCAGCACCGCGTTCGGCAGCAGAGACCAGCCGTCGTCGCCGTGCATGACAAGCACGTCGGCGTATCGGACAATGAGCATCGCTGCCAGATATGCCTCGCGCCACTTCACGATTTCGTCAGCAGTTTCGCCCTTGTTAGTCCAAGCAACCATCGGCACGCCCATGAGGGGGAAGCCTGCGAGTTCTTCGCCGCCTTTGCATGTGGCTCTGCGGAGCATGGTGAAGTTATTTATTGTGTCTGCTAAGCCTTCGTTCATGAATGTGCCAGGGTCTAAGACTAGGTCTTGGACACCGTAGTTCAGCAAAGTTTTTGCCAGCGACACCAACATGGACAGGTCATTCGGTGAGGAAACTACCAGTGGGCAACTGTACATCAGCGCGAGTTCCGCCATGTCTCTCCAGTTTTCAGCAGTTGCAGCGTACAGCAGCGGTCTCGCTTTTGGTGCAGCCATCACTCCCGCTTCCAGAACGGTGGGGTTTAAGGCGCACAAAATCAGGGGCAAACTTGTGGTTTCAGCCACTTTTTTGACCGCGGCTTTGAATTTTTCAGGGTCGTTGGATGTTGACCGAACAGCTATCATGTCCAGTTTCAGAGTGTATCCGATGTATTCGTAGCTGAAGTTCTCGGTGCGTTTTACGCGGTTCTCAATTTCGGTTTCAGGCATTTCGTCAGTGACGTCTATGGCGATGGCTGTCGGGTTCGTGTACGTGAATTCGTGGCGGTACATAACCAGTTTGCCGCCGAGTTTCGCGGCTTTGTCGCCTGCGCCTACGACAACTTCTTTAACGGCTGGCTTCAGCAGTTCTTTGAGTTGTTTGTAGGCTTTCTCGTGCTCCTTCTTCAGCAGCGGCGGGCAGCTGTCGATGTTGACTTCGCGGTTGACGATTTTGGTGGCGAACGCCATGCAGTTCTCTTGACCGCACTCTTTGCAGTTGGTCTTCGGAAGCAGCTTGTAGATGTCTATCGGGCTGAGTTCTTTCATGCTTGCTCTCTTGCTCATCTGTCGCATCTCCTTAAGCTTTGACGGAAACCCAGTCGGCGAACTTGCTTGCGTCGACTTTCCCGCCATTCACCAAATTCTTCGTTACATCTTTCAGTGTCTTCACAGCTGCAGGGTGCATCATCATGAACAGGTCTACGCCCGCAAGCAGCAACGTCAACGCCGTGGTTACTTCCCAGAGTGGACCTCTGAGTTCACGGGGTTCCCATTTGGCATCCATCTTCAGCCATGCTTCTCTTGCTGCCCAAGCGTTGGTTGTGCCTGAGGACATGGGATGTGCCAGTTCGACGTCGCCCATTAAGCCTGCGAGTCTTGCGCGTTCCATGTTGGTGAAAGCATAGTCCAAGCCATAGCCTAAAGCTGCGGTGGTCAAGTCCATAACGATGTCTTCTTTGCCCAAGAAATCGTAGAGTCTGCGGTTAAGCTCCCTCGCCAAGTTCAGGTCCATCGGAGTGAACGACAACGCGGCGTGCCCGTTCTTCTTGACGAACTTTGCGCAGCGTTCAACGTCCATGTCGCGGGTTATGGAGCTTATCAGGAAGCGTTCGTTGGGGAAAGTTTCACAGATAGCTTGGAAAACGTCAGCGTCTTTGACTGCATCTCCGCAGCCGCCGATCACAAGTGGAACGTCAACTGCCTGCAAAATGTTTTCAACCGTCTTCACAGCTTGTTTTGGTGTAGCGTCTTTCAGCAGCGGGTCGATGCTGATGAGGTGGACTGTTACCATGTCTGCGCCGAACTTTTCCACAGCAAGTTTCGCCCATGCCGCGGGGTCACCGACGACATCTTTAACGTGCATCTTGACTGCCTTTGAGAGGGGCACTTCCATGTCGAAAACGTCCAATGTTACGATAGGTGTGTGGGCTATGGGTCGCTCGAAAGTGTAGAAAGCGGGTGAGGTCTCGCCGCCGACGATTACGGATTTTCCACGCGTTCCGCCTTGGGTTCTGGTTGCGCCAAGCTGCACTTCAGCGATTTTGCCTGAGTAAGTTTCGACTGGAGGCACAAAAGCCGCTTGCAGCATTGACGTAGGTTTTGCCGCCTTCAAGCCTGGCAGTTTCAGCTGGGGCATTATTCCTGCCGCGCCTGCTTCGAACCGGATTTCCAGCTCACCTGCTTGCAGCTCGAAGTCTTCCAGCTCGATTTCCTGGAACTTTGCAAGCGCGTCCAAGAGGTCTTTGCTGAGCTTTATTCCGGAGTCATCTTCTTTCTTGGCTGGCTGAGGCAAGGGTTTCACCGCTTCTCGGATTTCTCGTCGCGGAGCGTCTTGATGATGACCTTGTTGGCGTAGATCTTTGCGTCTTTGAGGATGATCTTGAAGCCGCCTGCCATAAGGGGCAGTGTTGACGCTGTCATAACGGGCATGGCTGCGCCTTCTGCTGCTTGGATTTCCGTGGATGCTACTTCTTCGGCTGCGGGTGCTGCTTCTTCCTTCCAGCGCTCAACCACGGGGTGGTTTTTCTCTTTCAGGAAGTTTTTCAGCTCGTCGATGCTCTTCACGTTCTCTTCGGTGGCGACTTTGTCAACTACGTCTGCAGGGATGAAGTCTTTGACGCGTTCCTTAACTTCCTTCGGCACCCAGACTACGCGGTTCCATCCGCCGTCCGCGCTGAGGAATTTCCTGCTACGCATGTACTCGATGGACATTCCGTGAAAGCCGTCTATTTGTCGTCCTCCTGCTGTGGAGTCCGCCAGCGTTGAGAAGGACAACCCGTTTACTGTTACGCCTTTGAAGCTTCTGTTGACTATGCCGAAGCCGTCGACCTCTGGGACGTAGAATGCCACTGCCTCGAAGCATCCACAGGATGTGTGCGGGTGATCGAACGCGGTGTACAGCCAGACTTGCTGGACTTCGCCCATGGTGCGTTTCTTGACTTCTGCGTTGACGCCTGAGAATTCTCCCTTCTCCGCGTTTATCAGTTCGCCTCGCTCTATGGCGAAGACTGGACCTTTTGGGTCGATGCTTGCTGAGGCTTTGCCGTCGAACCAGCTGATGGCGCCACAATTGCTGTATCGTTGCGGAGTTATAACGCAGACGTGGCTCGGAGCGAATGACTGGCAGAGGGTGCAACCGTAGAACTTATCGACTTCTTCGTCTTTCAAGCCTCTTGCTTTGGCGTCTCGGGCTTCGTAATCTGCCATCGCGTTCGGGAATAGTGCTGCAACTTTGGCGGGGTCGGTGATGAAGGTTATCTGCACTTTCTCGATGATGGGCAACTCGCTCTTGAACAGGCGGTACAGCACTTTGCCGATGGACTCGAAACTGTTCAAGCCTTTCTGGAAGGATTTCTTTCCCAAACGCATCCAGATATCGTAGCGCTGGTTAAGGTGCATGAAGCCTTCGATGTAGTTCATGTAGCCGTGAATGCGGCGTTCAATGACGCCTTCGAGTCCTTGGTCAAGCTTTGCGCCTCCGGCTTCGACGAGAATGCCGAGGGGGTATGCGCCGCCTTCTTTCAGGTCTTTGATGTCGGGTCCGAGGATGGTTATTTTTCCGTCTTCGATTTCGTCGAGGGGTTTGACTTTGGCAAGTTCAAATTTTTCTTTGATTGTGGGTCCGCCGAGTTCGACCTGCATGTCGTTTCTGCGGATGCGTTCTCCTTCGTAGATTACGCCTACGTCGACAGGTATATCTTTAAACATTGACATTTTTTATTGTCCTCCTTCAAATTTTGAAGTCATGACTTTGAGGTTGTTCGCCCACTCTTCGAGTGTGGCGTTTGGGAAAGACCAGCTTGCGTGTGCGTGGTACATGTTGTCTAAGGTCATGGTCTTAAGGTCGGGAGCGAAGTGCTTGAGCCCTGATAGAATGAGGGCCTCCATGTAGTAGGGAAGACATACGAACATTGCTAGGTCAGGGTGTCCTTTGCCGTCTATGCCTTGCCAAGTTGGATCGACTAAGCGGTTACCTATATCCATTGCAGACATGAAACCTGCTGGCTCATAGCCTCGTTTGAGGAATTCGCCGACCATGTGGGCGGTGGCTACAATCTGGACTTTGGAGGCGTTGGCGAGGTCGATTATGAAGTCGATGGCGGGCTTGCCTTCCATGAAACGGTCAGTGACATTACTGCCCACAACAAGTATCGGGCGAGCGGCTTTCTTTATCATTGCAACTGCAATCTCGGGTTTTTGTATTGGATTTGCTTTCTTTGTGGCAGCAATTTCTGCACATTGCCAAGGTTCACAGGACATTCATAATCACTCCTTAGTTTTCCTTATCATCCTAGGAAGCATTGTCGGGTCAGGAATAATTGATTCCTTCCAATCTTTTGCTTTCAGGATCTCGGTTATTTCATCTTTCATGGTCATGGGTATGTCGGCTGGTGTCCGAACGAACAGGTGAATGTCTGGCGGCATTAGTCCGTAGTGACGTTTGTGCAAGTCAATGTAGTGTGAAAGTTTTATTGAGCGACCTTTCCATGTGTCGTTGGGTCTTATGCATAGCTTTGCGATTGAGACCATTGCTTCTTGCGGAGTTTCAACTGTTTGGAACAGGTGTTCAGGTGCGGGACCAACGTTGACTTTATCGCCTGTGCGCGCATCGTATACTTCCCAGTCTTCAGCCTTGTCTTCTCTGCCAAGGAGCATACGGCGGTATTTTGAGCCGTGTGGACCAACTAGCACTGGTACGCCTAAGCGCCAGAAACCAGATGCGATTGATGCTGCCTTTTGTGAGTACGCGCCCCATGCTAAGCCGACTGCGCCTAAGCGGTTGTGTATGTAATCCGCAATTTCCTCGTAGTTGCCTCGTAAGGAACGTTTGGCGAAGATGTTTGCGACCTTTATGGCTGCGCCTGCGATGTGCGCGTTTGCAACGCATGAGCCGACGTTGAGGACTCCTCCAGCTTCGAAACCGCCTGAGAATTCCTCGTAGAGTGTTTTGCCTTCCGCGTTTCGGTAGCTGCCAGCTGACATAGCTGAGCATCCTGATGTGACTACGATGTATCGTCTGCTGGCGAATTCTCGGCATATATCGTAAACGTCTTTGCCGCCGTGTGGATAGTTAGCACAGCCCACAACTGCAAGTATGCCAGGAATTTCGCCTAAGACGATTGGGCTGCCAACGTTGCGAATTTCGACATCTTGGACTGCGCCTCTGCCTGCACGACACAAGTTTTTTTCTTCAGTCATGGCTTTTTCTCCAGCCTTGACAATGAAGCTGTGTATTTCCAGTTTGATTGGGCAGGCTTCTTCGCAGCGGCCGCAACCGATGCATTCCTCGTATAGGGCGGTGAGCGGTGCAAGGTTTCCTTCAGCTGCGGCTTTCAGCGCAGCGGGGATTTTGAGGTCTTGTGGACAGCTTCTCTGGCACAGATTACATTGTCTACAGGTCTTCGCAAGCGCTTTGATTTCGTCTAATTTGGGCAGTACCGTAAATTTCTTGCGGATTGGCGCGATTTTCTGAGCAACTCTCACGGCTACTTCGCCGACTTTTTCAGGATCAAGAATTAGTACGCCAGGGACTTTGCCGCTTACAAGGTCTGCTACTATTTCGTCTGCTGGATCGTTTGTGCGGTTCTTGAAGCCCATGCAGTTCTTTTCTGATGCAGCAATGACTGGTGCTTTGACGCGTTCGGCTTCGTTGAATGCATCTGTTCGGACACATTGCTCGTCAAGTACGACTACATCTGCGTAGCCGCCTCGTATGAAGCGGAGTTGCCAGCTGATTGGACCGACGATTTTTGCTCGGTCATAGTACCGAGTATTGTCGAAGGCAGTGCAACATAAGCCGACTACTTCCATTTTGTCAGCAAGTTTGCTGTCTCTCATGTAATCGATAATTCCAACTGAGGGAACGACGTTGTGCCCGATGCACATGATAACTGGCTTTGAAGTGTCAACTGTTCCGATGCCCATTTGGATAAGTGGTGCCTCAGGGTCAGCTTTCGGGAAGTTTAATGTTGAGATTTGAGCTATATCCGCAACTTCCATGCCTACTTGGTCAACCATACCAGCGTGAAAAGCCTTTGATTCAAAATCTAAGTTATTTCCTTCTTGACCTGTGTGTGCAGCAGAAAGACAGTGGGTAATCTGGGTCTCGCAGTATTCCAGAACTTCTTCTAAGTCCCCCAGAGTTTCAGGTTTTACGCCCGTGACAAGTCTCGTAACTGGAGCTTCAACTTTGACGTTCAAGCCGCCTACATCAAGAGGATAACGACGACCATACTTTTCAATTAGGTGGTCAACCACGTGTCGGGCGTGACCTGTGTGTGTTGCGGCGCCTATACTGCAAGCAATCAGCACAATACGTGATGACTGCGCTGCCATATCGAGACCACAAGCTCCACGTTTTCCTGCTGTCAAATCGCACTTGCCATAAGTGCAGAGGCAGCAGAGGTCACAGTCGGGCATGTAGAAGGGCTTGTATTTGTTGAGGAGTTTCATGTCCCAGTCTCTCAACGCAGTGAGGGAGGGCATTGGGGTGGGTCCCATGGGTTCTGTCCAGGATTCGTCAACAAGTTTTCCTATGGATAATTCAAAGTTTTTAATAAGACCAGTGTTGGTCTTCAGCTCTCCTATCTTTACGTGTATATTTTTGCTGGTCAATTTCAAACCTCAGTAAAGGTTTTACAGAATATTTACCGCACGCTGTTTTAAACCTTTCCAGAGTTCACTGTTAAAAGTCATGATGATGCTGATGAATGTAAGAATTATAACACCATTATTATACATAAGAAACTGAGTTATTGATGTATGTAACCCGTGGCTCTCATGATAGCCTTCACAGAAGCATACGCTGGGTTGTCAGAAGGTAAATCAATCAATGACTGACCGTTAAGAACATACTCGTCTAATTGCTCATTAGCAACAATTTTGCCCACATACTTAAACTTCAAAGCCTCCTCAGCTTTACTTCCGAGCTCCGCTGGGAACCTGTAACCGCCGATTAGGTAGAAATTGTCAAACTGCATTTCAACTTCCTTGGCAATGCGGTAGGCACGTTTAACGTGGTCAAAGCTTTTTTTGGAGTGGTCAAGAATGTCGAACACATCGTTAACTTTGTTTGCGATGCGCCTGTTCAAATGCTCCAGTCCCGCAGGAGAATCTATGAGCACGTAACTGTAGTTTTTCGTTAAAGATTCCAGCGCCGCCTTTAACGCTGAGTTGGGCATGCAGTAGCAGCCTTCAACCCATTTGGTTCCGACCGACATGAAGTCGAAGCTTTCGCTTTCAAACAATCCATTAGACCAAATCTTGCTTTCTATCCGTTCAGTGGGTGAGACTCCCACAGTGGTTCCGCCTTGCTCGATGAACGTGCTAACAAGCAGCTCTGCAATGGTGGATTTCCCAGCTTCCTTAAGGTCAACGCCAACCATTTCCGCAAGGTTCTGGTCTGGATCAGCGTCCACCAGCAAGAGCGGAGACTGACCAGTTTCGATAAAGTATTTTGCCATCAGCGCGGTGAAGCTGGATTTTCCAGTTCCTCCACGACCAATTGTGACAAGGGTTTTCATAAAGGCAGACCTGCATCAGGTTTACTGTTTTTGTTTAGCAGCGCGTCGCATATATTGTCTATGGTGCGCACGGCTTCCATATCTTTGTGCAGCAGCGGCGTTTCTCCGCGCATGTCCGCATCAATCACTTTCTGGTCGAAAGGAACGAACGCAAGTATTTCTAAACCGTTTTTCTCAGCGAAGTTCTGGATAGCTTCTTTCTGCGCTTTGTTCATGACTCGGTTTCCGATGAGGTATAGCTGCTTCATCTCCGCGGCTGCCGCCATGTCGCGTATGTGCTTGGCAATTTCAAGGGATTTCAAGTTAGAATCAGCCACAATGAGCAGTGCGTCCACGGCTCTGGCGGTGCCTCTGCCTATGTGCTCCACGCCTGCCTCCAAGTCCAAAACAACTGCTTCGTCGCGTTCCACTATCATGTGCCTGAGCAAAGAGCGGACAACTGCGTTTGGTGCACACATGCACCCTGAACCCATCGACTGCACCGTTCCCATCACAATCAGATGCACGCCCAGAGGGGTTTCGACTGCGTAGTCGCGGACGATGTCGTCCACGCTGAAGGACAAGCGGTACACGCCCGAGTAGCCCGTGCTCGTTTTGGATTCCACGAGTTCCTTGTTCTCCGTAATCGGCAAAATCTTCCGTGCCTCTTCCACTGATAAGCCGAGGGTCAACGCGAGGTTCGGCGAGGAATCCGCGTCAATAGCCATCGTCTTCAATTTGCGCTCAACAAAACCCCGCGCTAAACCGCCGGCAATCAAGGTTTTGCCGACGCCGCCTTTACCAGAAACAGCGACTTTCATAAACTACCACACCCAATACATTTTTCGTTTCAAGACTAATTTATGTTTCCTAGAAAAATGCAAGAAATTGACTGTACAGCATATCAACCTCCAAACCAAACGCTGAACAATAAGTTCAACCTGCAATTCAGTCTTTATATAAAGGAGGGGATAGGCGTCGTGAGCAGGCAGCCTCCGCATCAACAAGTCTATTTGTACTTTAAATAAGGGGGCTATAGTCTGCACCGAGCAGCTAGTCCTACATCTTTTGTGCCGCGAAAGCACACAGTTAATCTTAAATACGACCAAGGCACTATCGCCTTTCGATTACCTGGTGTCACATAAGTGTTGGTCGTTTCAAACATCGACCTAACAACTGATATTCAAACAATGAAGCCCGCAACGTTTCTAGAAGCATCAATCAAAGAAAACACCCTCAACATCTGCAACGACTACCGCTACCTGAAAACGGGCTATTACGTTTCTTTGCACGCTGAAGTTTTAGGCAACGCAGTCATCCCGTCATGCGAGAACATAATAGACTCCAGCCGAACCCCCATCCTGCTGCTCAGAGCCACAAGAGCAGGAATTCCAACGTTGCCCTTCGTCGTGACGGATTCGGTGAAAAAAATCGTTTCTGAACTCGGCTTCCCCGTTCTGGTTTTCGCCGTAAACCCCTTCATCTACGACGGCTACAAAACCGCCCACAACAAAAGCGCACTCTACAGAGCCGTGAAAAGCCTTGGCATGAACTACAAATTTGACGTTTGCGCTCAACCCCTCAAAGGCGAAGTCACCTCGTTCAAGTCAATCTTCGGAAAATGCAACCAAGATGAAGAGTTGAAGAAAATCAGCGCAAAAGTCTATGAGCTTTTCAAGATTCCAGTGTGCAGGCTGCACGTTCAGAAAGTTGAAGGGAAAGCGTTCCTTTGCGGACTGCAACCCGTGAAAAACGAGGAGCTTTCCCCGTTAGATATGGAGATTATAAACAGAGAGGTTTTGGTGCTTTCCAAGCAAGGAGAACCGTTCGGTGTCTAAAATCGCCTGTTTTGTTGAGAAATACAATTTCTCAGACCCCAGAGAAGAAGCTGCACTCGCAAACTTCAAACACGCCGCTGAAAAACAAGGCAGCGAGTTCCACTTCCTTTTCCGCGAAGACATCTCCGACATTCCGAAGTACGACGCAGTTTTCATCCGCGCAACCACAGACCCCCTTTACACGGCATACATAGTCTCTAAAACCGCCTGGGAACTTGGACTCAAAGTCATCGACGACCCCGAAAGCATCACGATATGCGCCAACAAAATCCACCAGTACGAGCTGTTCGAGAAATTCAACGTGCCCCGCATCCCAACCATGTTCCTGAACAAAGAGGAACTGCACCACAAAAAAATCAGCGACATCTTCGACGCCCTCGGAAAACCAGTCGTCATCAAAGCACCCTACACCAGCTTCAGCAAATACGTGGAGAAAGCCGCATGCGAAACCAGCTTCCGCGACGTAGCAAAGCGGTTCTTCAAAAAATCCGACGTGTTGGCGGTGCAGAAGTTCACGCCGACAGCTTTTGACTGGAGAGTTGGCGTGCTCAACAACGAAGTTCTCTACGTGTGCAAGTACATGATTCCGAAGGGCAGATGGAAACACGGCGCCAAACTCCGCGGCAAACCCACCTTCACATGGGGCAAAACCGTTGCCCTCAAAAAAGACACCATACCGCAGCGGCTGCGGGAAGTCGCGTTGAAAGCGTGCAGCGTAGTCGGCAAGGGACTCTACGGAGTGGACTTGAAAGAGGTTGACGGCGACTACGTGGTTGTTGAAGTGAACGATAACCCAAGCATCTACGCAGGCTACGAGGACCTGCGCGACAAAGACCTCTACGCAAAAATAATCGAATACCTAAGCTAAACGCGCAGCCGTTTTCGACACCTATTTATCTCAACCCAGCATTCAATGACACAGAAAAGAAGGAATCAAACTTGAAAAAACCCGTCAAAGACTACGAGTTCCCCAAGGAAATGAGCGTTGACGAACTGGTCAACCAGATGGAGCAAGCATGGGGTTTCACAGCGGGCAAACTTGCCGTTGCCGTAAACATCATGGAAGACATGATTAAGACGAAAGGGTGCGTGAAGTTTCTGTCGTTCACGGGCAACCTCGTCGCTACTGGTGTAAGGGGGGTTTTGAAGGAGCTTGTGAAGCGGAAACTTGTCGATGTGGTCATCACTACGTGCGGCACGGTTGACCATGACATGGCGCGTTGCTGGCGTGATTATTACCGTGGCAGCTTCGTTATGAACGATTCTAAGCTGCATCAGAAAGGTGTGAACCGCCTTGGCAACGTGCTTGTGCCCAACGAAAGCTACGGCACCATAATTGAGCAGAAAGTGCAGGGGTTGCTCTCGGAACTGTACAAGGAAGGGAGAAAGGAAATGTCTGCAAGCGAGCTGGCCCGCGAGATTGGACTGCGATGCTGCAACGACACGTCTATTCTGTATTGGGCAGCGAAAAACGACATACCCGTCTACGTGCCAGGCATCGTTGACGGAGCAGTGGGCTACCAGACGTGGCTGTTCAGCCAAGACCACGATTTTAGGCTTAACTTGCTCAAAGATTCCGGAGCCTTGAACAATATCGTTTTCGACGCCAAAAAAACAGGCGCGCTCATCGTTGGCGGCGGCATCAGCAAGCACCACACGATTTGGTGGAACCAGTTCAAAGACGGCTTGGATTTTGTGGTTTACGTGAGCACGGCGGATGAATGGGACGGCAGCCTCAGCGGCGCCCGACCCAGAGAAGCGGTTTCATGGGGTAAAATCAGCGAGAAAGCTAGACGCATCATGGTTGAGGGCGATGCTTCGGTGATTCTGCCCGTGATGGCAGGAGCACTGTTTACAAGACTGAACAAGAAACAATGAAAGGTTTCAAGAAAGACTCACTAATTCGAACTCGTCGTTTGTGCTTTCAAAGAATCGATATAGTTTCTCAGGTCTCTGTTTTCTGCTTCCAACGCGGCAAGCCTTTCTTTAAGTTTTTGGTTTTCCTTTTTAAGCTCTTCAATTTCGGATGAAAGCCTATTCTCTTGACTGTGATAAGACATTTCGCGGGTAGCCATTTCATTTTTGTAGACCCAAGAGGGTGCGCCACCGCCATAGCCCACGGCAGGTCACCTTATTTGCGCCGTTTATCGCAACCGCAGCTTTCAACCGTATAGCCGAAGGCGCCGCTGGCTAAAGCCTCATCTCTTGTCTTCCGCTGCAATTTACTCAGTCCGCCGCAACCATTTTTAACCTCAATAAACGTTGGTTTACGATTCGGACAAACAGCTAGAAAATCTGACCCGCGACCGGTAGGTGCGACTGCGCACCCTCGCGTTTGGTATTCAATTTTCTTGGCGGTTTCGCACAACTTCCAATCAGGAGTTTTCTTCTTTTCTTTTGGCATGCAATCCTTTTTGAAGGACGGTAGATAAAAGACTTGCATACTTGTTTAACGCTGGAGTGAAAATGAGAAAAGCAAATTCGATGCTCGTTTGAGCACTTTTCGTGTAAAATTCTTTAGCATCCTAATTGTTGACAATGTTCTCAACGTTAACGTTTTTGATGGATAATGGAAGAACACAACATGATGAAGTTCGATTTTACCCTGCGAAAAGACCGTGCACAGACCAAAAATGGTTGAATTCGCTTACTGCCGAACCACCTTGAAAAAAAGAAAAAGGCTTAGGCGACGCCTTTGAAGAGCCATGTCATGTCTGGTCCTTTGCGTTTTGTTTTGACGCGTTCGCAGAGCGCATGCGTTATCAGTGGCAGGGCGATGGTGGCGTCGCAGTAGCAGACTGCGCGTGTGCCGGTTGCGGCGTTGATTTTGCCCCAGCTGATGGCTTCTTCCAGTGTGCAGCCGCTCAGTCCGCCCCACTGTGGTGCGTCTGCAGTTATCTGTATGGCGTACTTGTGTGGGTAATAGTACTCCTGTAGTCCTTTGCGGAGGTGGCCGTCTCTGCCTGGGACGCCTTGGTCGCAGGTTTTCGGTGAAACGGATATGGCGATGAGCTGCGTCAAGTCTTTGGGGACTCCGCCGCCGATGTAGATGACGCCGACTTCCCTGGTTTTGGTGCCGATGGTTACGAATTGGTCGAATTCTTTCACGCTGTCAAGGATGACGTTGTGTCCCTGGTTTTTTGCCATGAGGAAGGTTTCGCCGTAGGCGCTGTCCACCATGGCGGGGCTGAAGATGGGGACGCCGTTTTCGTAGGCGACTGCGGCTATGCTTGGAATTTTCTTTTTGCTCATGTATTTGCCCATGAGGTGGAAGAATTCTGCGCTGCTGTAGGGGTAGTCGGTTTTGAGGGTCATGACGAAGTCGGTGACGAGTTCTTCCATTTTGCGGTAGTCGGTTTCTTTGCCGAAGACGTCGTAGTAGCGGTTAACGTCGTTTTTGAGGAGTTCTTCGTCGTTGACCATGTGGCTGCCTTGCCAGTAGCCCAAGCCCATCGCGTCCACGATGTCTTCCGAGACGTTGGCGCCTGTTGATACGAGGACGTCGATGAAGCGATTTTCCATAAGCCAATTAACAATGGTCCACTGTCCTGCTGTGGACATGCTGCCTGCGTAGCCCATGGCGATGGTGAGGTCTTTCTCTTTAACCATGTTTTCCCAGACGTCGACGGCTTCGCCGAGTTTTCTGCCTTGGTAGGCGGTTTTTGCCATTTCTGTTAGAAGTTGGTTGACGCTTTTTGGCTTGACTTTGATGGGTTCGAGTTTTTTGGTGAAGTATGAGTCGGTCATGAGTGTGACACCTTTTGTTTGATGTGATTAGTTGGGTTGTATTTGAAATTTGTTATCCCGACAAACAGACATTAAGTATAGAATTGGCTTGATTCAAGAACATTGGAAACACAAATTGATAACTTCCAGTCACAAAAAATTACGCTAAGTTGCTGGCTGTTCTTTTGTGTTCGCAGGCATGAGCCTCACTGAACTTTGACTAGACTGATTAGAGTCGGCAGATGCAGATTGAAAATGTTTTTAAAAAAGAAACCACAATTAGATAGTAGCGGTTTTTGAAGGCTGAATTTTAATGTCTACAAAGAAACAATCTAAAAAAGTCAAGCCAACCTTAACGCCGAACGCGTACATTGATCATGACGAGAAGAACTACTACATCCAGGTGGATTTGCCTGGCGTGAAAAAAGCAGATGTGGAACTGACGGTTTCTGACCAGAGTTTCTGCGTGAGAGCCACACGGGAGGACGTTGAGTTTCTCGGTTGCTTCGTTCTTGCGCACGTTGCGGACACGGATAAAGCCCAAGCCAAACTGGAAAACGGCCTGTTGAGCATGCAGATTCCGTTGAAGAAGCTGAAGGCAGAGAAAAAAGTATCCATAGAATAAGCACTCCAGCCCTCCTCTTTCTTTCTGTCCGCCACCACACAGAAAAATTCAGAAACAACAAATTGCTATTCAGCGACAATCATCAGTTTCTAACATGCGTGACGTGAGAGAGAACGAACTCCTGTTCTGCAAGGGCTTTGTTCATCAAGTCCTGTATCGCCGCGTTCAGGTTCCCTTTGTAGTAAATTCTCACAATGCGCTCGGTAAACTCAGTTATCAACGGAGCAGGCACCTTGTGAAGTGTCAGGTCAAACAGAAGGACTTCTTCCGTTGCCAAAGCTAAAGGTTTCTTTCGCATGGAAATCACAGCGACTCAGGCGTATGGCGCAAAGCGCTAAAAAGAAAGATGCCAAAGAGACACTGCTAGGCAGTGGAGAGAGGGCAGAAAAAGTGAACATCTCCCGCGACAGCGCGCGCAAAATTGGATGATTGCCCCGCAATGGAACCAAATTTTCAATCTTTTGGCTTTATTCTAATCCGCAAGTACAAACTGCTTCTCTCCCTGCTACTCCCTCACCAACTCACTTTCACCAAAATACACAAGCAAAAGAGCAATTTACCTAAATTATTAATACACAGTCAGTTTAAAGTGTCTCCTTGTCGGAAGGAATAATATACTTTAACAAGATCTACCTGGGCGAATTACCGTGACAAGAAAAATCTGGATAGGTCTCCTATTGGTTGTGTTCGTATCGGTTGCATCTGTTTGGTTTTTGGGAAGCCACATAGTGCAGCCTGCAGAAGCAGGGTTCAGAATAATATCCCTCGAAAACAACACCCTATTGGTCACTGACGCTGATGTTCTATCTTACAATTGGACAAGCCAAGAGATAGCCCTCACCAACGAAGCTTCT
This sequence comes from Candidatus Bathyarchaeota archaeon, assembly GCA_963806385.1. Classification (GTDB taxonomy): domain Archaea; phylum Thermoproteota; class Bathyarchaeia; order Bathyarchaeales; family Bathycorpusculaceae; genus JADGNF01. The sequence continues at coordinate 221,379 of CAWDXS010000004.1, forward strand.
CAGAGACTGATTCAGATAGGGCAGAACTTGTACAGCTTCAGTCCTGGGTTTGTGATCAAAATAGACGGAGAAGAAGTTTACCGGGGCGTGTTCAGGTCGCCTATTATGTCGGCGATACCCGAACCCCCAAAAATCTCAATTATGTTCCCTTCAGTACTTTTCCCATCTGAAAACCAAAACAACCATGCAATTAGGATGTTCTATCCAGGGTTTCAACCTCCAACTGACCAGCCAGAAAAGAACTCGAAACTTTCCCAGTATTTTGAGGAAGTCAACAAACTAACCCATTAGCAATCCTTCACCTCCTATTTTAGGGGTAACATAAACGCTGCATTCCAAGACTTGGTTCATAAAGCCTTGAGATAGCAGAACTTTGTGGTTTCCCACATTTTTTCTTATAAAACCTTGAACCGCAGGGTATACATCAAAACGCGCGGCGCTCGAGAGAGCTTTCTTTTTTGTTTTTGTGTGATATGCGTGATGATGATGTGATTGAGAGAGCTTATAAGAAAATTAGAAGACGTGACTACATAGGAATATTTGTACGAATAGTTGTAGGAATATTTGGGGTTGGAGGCTTGATTCTAATCATACAAATCAGAAACAGGCAGAAGCCAGCAGAAACGGCTGTTTCTATTTATAGTTCCTTTAAATAAGGGGGCTATAGACTGTTCCAAGCACTAGTAATCACATTTTTTCGGGCGCAACCACACCAATCAAATTCAACGCATTGCCCAGCACAATCCGAATCGCATCCGTCAAAGCCAACCGTGCATCAGCAAGCTCCTGCGAATCAGCCTTGATAACTGGCAAAGCGTTGTAGAACGTGTTAAACTTGTCCGACAACGCATTGCAATAGTCCGCAATCATGTTCGGCTTCAAATATTCAGCGCACTCAATGAACACGTCTGGGAAACTCGCCAACGCCAACACAAGCTCATGCTCCAACTGCTCCTCCAACAGCATAAACTCTGCGCTCTCAGGTTTCCTCTCCGCTTTACGAAGGATGCTGCACGCTCTCGCATGCGTATACTGCACATAAGGTGCACTGTTCGTCTCAAAATTCAACACACGGTCCCAAGTGAAAACCACAGGCTTCCCAGCATCCACATCCACAAGCGCATAACGCACAGCACCAATACCCACGAAACTCGCGATCTTCCGCTTCTCCTCTTCACTCAGCTGCGGCGAACGCTTCGAAACCTCTTCGAAAGCCCGTTGAATCGCTTCGTCCAACACCTGGTCAAAGGTGATGTAGTGCCCTCTGCGACTGCTCATCTTGTAGCCTGGAAGAGTAACCAAGTTGTAAGCGAAGTGAACAAAATTATCCGCTTGCTCCGCGAAACCCAAAGCATACAGAATGATTTTCAGCTGCAGCTGCGCAAGCGACTGCTCCATCCCAATCACGTTTATGGCACGTTCAGCAAGGCTAAACTTCCACAAAGTGTAAGCCACATCACGCGTAGTGTACAACGTGGTTCCGTCAGCACGCACAAGCGTCAACGGCGAAACCTCATGCTCCTTGCTCAAGCCCAACTTCGCCTTCAAATTCAGCTTTTGCACGGCTTTTTCCGCGTCAAACTCCAAAACTCCACCTTCGCTGTAAACGAAGCCTGAAGCCTGCAGCTTCCGCATGACCTCAGAGACTTGGCTGCTCCACACAAAATCGCTTTCCCAATCCCACGAATCATAAAACACTTCGACACGCGCTTGCGTTTGCCTGAAGCCTTCAAGGCACAAATCGCTAACTTCACGAATAAGCTTCTTAGCGTTTGGTTCTCCGTCTTCGTAAGCACGGTTCAGCTTGCTGATTTCCTCTTCAGGATTCCCGTCTTCGCCGATTTTCTCCAACAACGCCTTGAAAAGCTTCGGATACTTCTCCTCCAATTCCGCAGCAACGGACAGCCACTCGTCAAGGTCCTTAGTAATTTTTGCAACGTCATCGGATGGCGAATTCTTCTTCGAGAGTTCAAGCTGTCGCTTCAGCCGATTAAGCTCCACAAGGCAACTCGTGATAGTGTAGATTTTGCCGATGAAGTGATCCACTTTTTCATGTGGCTTTGGCTTACCCAGCTTCGCGTAACCGTAAGCGACAACGCTGCTTTGCCTTCCAACATCGTCAATGTAGTAATGCGCGGAAACCACGTGTCCCCTGCACTTGAGAATTCGCGCCAAAGAATCCCCAAGCATCGGGTTTCTGGCTTGCCCGATGTGGATTGGATGAAGCGGATTAACGCTGGTGTGTTCCACAATGATTTTCGCGGGTTTCTCAGCTTTAACAAAGCCATATTCCTGCTTAAGCTGCCTGATGGATTCAAGGGTTAAAGCGGCAAATTTGGGGAAGTTCACGTGGAAATTAACGTATCCACCTGCACACTCAACCTTCCCAATCAAACCGAAACCCGATGTGTCAACGCCTTCAGCTAGCTGCTTTGCCAAATCTGCGGGTTTGCGCTTGAGTTTCTTGGCAAATTCAAAACACAGCGAAGAAGCCAACTGTCCGTAAGCTGCGTTTGACGGCTTTCCCAGACGGAAATCTTCCACTTTAGCTTCTGGAAAAATCCGTTGCGCTGCGTCTGCTAAGGCTGTTTCGCATTCGCGGCGGAAATCTGCAAACGGGTTTGTTGAAGTCATTTGTGAGTTCACTCGGTACAGGTGCGTTAAGTCTTTAAGGTGAAGTCCATATTTTAGTTTGAAACGTTACTTATCTACGTAATGGCTAACCAAGGAGCAAAACCGAAGTGAAGACAAAAATAGTCTTTTCAGAAAAATGTTTGGGTTACGGCAACTGGCACATCGAAGGACCACTAAGAATACAGAAAGCACAAGAAGTCCTGCAGACGAAAGGCTACGAATTCGTGAAGCCTGAACCAGCTGCGGAAGAAAATCTGCTGAAGGTGCATGAAGCGGAGTACATCTGGAACCTGAAGAAGGGTTTAGTGGAAGACACGGATACACCAGCATACGACAACATCTACGAGTTTGCAAAGCTCAGCGCAGGAGCTGCATTGCTAGCGGCTAAAATCAACGGCTTCTCGCTCATGCGTCCACCAGGACACCACGCAGGGAAAAACGGTGCTGCACTGGGTGTTTACACTCGGGGATTTTGCTACCTGAACAATATTGCAGTTGCTGTGAAGGCGCTTGATAAGCGTACGTTGATTTTGGATGTTGATGGGCATCATGGGAATGGGACGCAGGAGATTTTTCAGGGCGACAGCAAAGTGACTTATGTTTCGCTGCACAGGGTTCCGCATTATCCTGGAACTGGCTTGGCTTCGGAAGGGAACTGCCTGAATTTTCCGTTGTCGTTTGACTGTGGGGAGCAAGTGTATTTGGAGACGCTTGATAAAGCATTGAGCATGGTTGACTTTGGCGAGGTTGAGGTTGTGGCGGTTTCTGTAGGTTTCGACACGTATAAGGGAGATTTGGCGTCTTTGGGCTTGGCTGATAGGAGCTACTGGGAGATTGGCAGGAGAATCGCGGCGTTGAGGAAGCCGACGTTTTTTGTTTTGGAAGGCGGTTACAAGGGTGAACAGAACGGTTACGGCATTGATAGTCTTTTGAGAGGTTTTGAAGGGGAAACTTAGCTTTGTTTTTCTCAAGTGTGTACTGAATGATGCATCATTCGGGTGTTTGAACAGGTAAAAAATAATGGTCTATTCTATAAATGAGGGGCAAATTGCCTGTTAGCGGTTTGCTTCGTTCCGTCAGTTGGGTTTTTTCTGTTTTTTGGCGAGTTCTTTTTTGTTGAGGGCTTCGAGTTTCTCTGCGACTTTCAGGCTTCGTTTCTCTGCGTCTGCCAATACTGGTTTCCAGTCTTTGTTTTTTACGATGGTGCTTACGCGTTCGGTTTCTTCGGGGAGTTTCGCTAGGGTGTCGCTCATTCGTTTGTCGGCTTCTTCGTCGGTTTCCACGAGTTCCAGCGCTTCTTCAGGGCAGAATTCGATGCATTGGGGTGTTCCGTTGCAGAGGTCGCATGCTACGGCTAATCCTGTGTCGGAGTGGATGGCGATTCCGCCGTGTTCGCAGGCTTGCACGCACCAGTCGCAGCCTTTGCATTTTTTGTCGCTGACCATTATGATGCCTGTGTTTTCTGCTTGGCTGAGGGCTTTTTCTGGGCATGCGGTTACGCATTTGGCGTCTTCGCAGAATCGGCAGGCTAAAGCGAAGTTGAAGAGGGGTTTCATGCGTACTAGGCGTATTCGTGAGCGCAGTGGGTTCCAGTTGGCTTCGCCTTTTTCTTGGCTGCATGCGTATTCGCAGATTCCGCAGCCTGTGCACTTAGCTGGGTCAACGGAGACGAATTTTCTCTGGGTGAACTTTGCGGGTGGCATTTCAGTAATCAGAGTCTTGGGAACTATCTAAATATTTCTGTAAAAGCCCTGACTTTTGAAGATGAATGTTGGAGAATTGAGAACTCTAGTGCTCGGAGCAGTCTATAGCCCCCTTATATATAGCTGGCTGCATGCTTTTGGCTTGAAAACGCGCCAATAGCGACCTCTCCCTATAGTTTTCTGCAACGAATCTCTAATAGCCTCCAGATATGACGGTTAACCCTGCCGCTCACAGAGCCCACCCCCTCCCTTACATAAACACTGAAACGCAGAGAGAACTGCTGGTTCTCCTGTGCAATGGGCTTTCTCAGAACAGCCCCTGAAAAGGTCCGCCTGTCTCCGACCATGTCAAAAACTCCTGCGGCAGAATTGTCAATTTCTGTGGGCACGGGCGCTAGGAGATTTTTCTTTTGAGTATTATGGTAGATAATGCTAGAAATATGACGGTAAACAGGGATAATGCGGAGATGTCAATGAGGTAAGTGTATGTGACTGCTGAGCTGGTAACACAGTCACGCAAGGCTTCAACGGCATATGTGAGCGGCAGAAAACGGGCGACAAGCTGCAGTAGAGGAGGATAAGTCTCCAAAGCTATGAAAGTGCCTGAAAGGAAAACCATTGGAAACCTCAGGAAGTTCGCATACATCTGCGCATCCGGAACCCAGTTAGCATAGACGGAAGCCACTATGCCGAGAGATGAAAACGCCATCGAAGCGAAGGCGATTGCGACTATGGCAAGCAGGGGATTCATTATGGGTACGCCAGTTAGAGCAGCTAATGGGAAGATGGTTACGCCAGCGAGTATGAGCCCAAAGAACAAGCCTGCCAGCGCTTTCCCGAGAACAATGGTGAACAGTGATAGGGGTGCGGCAAGCAACCTGTCGAGCGTTCCTGTTTGTTTCTCAAGAACGACAGCCACAGCTTCAATGGATGTCGTTCCAAAGAGCGTGGCAACAGAGGTTAATCCTGCAACGATCAGGTTTGAGCTGATGCTGCCCGCCAGGCTGAACGCCAGGTACAATGAAACTGGAATTAAGAGCCCGAACGTGAAGTTCGGCGCCTTGAAATAGTACACTCGTGCATCCTTCGCAGCTATGTAGAACGCTTTCACTATGCTGTCAGTCCATGTCTTAGCCAAGGTTTGCAGCCTTCCTGCCCTGTTCTTTCTCGTTTGCCATGACTTCGGCGCTGAGTCCTGTCATCTCCACAAAAACATCCTCCAAACTGGGGCTGAGAGTGTTGATTGATACTATCTTTAAGCCATTTTCTCTTGCTAGGTCAACAAGAAGAGGCACAACTTCAGAAGCATCTCTCACATGCAGCCTGAACTTGTCGCCAAACTGCAAAACCTTCTCCACGTCCTTAAGGTTTGCCAGTTTGTGTTCCAGAGTTTGGGTCCTGTTGAAGGAGACTTCAATGATATGATGTTTCTCGGCGGAGGCTTTGAGTTTCTCTGGACTGCCAAGCGCAACTATTCTTCCTTTGTTAATCATGGCGACGCGTTGGCATAACTGGTCAGCTTCCTCAATGTAGTGTGAAGTGAGGAAAATAGTCGTGCCTGCTCTGTTAAGTTCCTTTGCCAGATTCCGGATCATGCGGGAACTTTGGACATCCAAGCCCGAAGTGGGCTCATCCAGAAAAAGTATACTGGGTGTGTGGACAAGAGCTGCTGCTATCGTTAATCTTCTCTTCATGCCTTTCGAGAAGACGCCTGCGTGGTCCTTACGCCGTTCGTAAAGCCCGAACAGCTCGAGAAGCTCCTTTGCTCTTTTTTCGCGTTCATTTTTTGGGACCCTGTAGAGTTGACCCGCAAAGATGAGGTTGTCCCAAGCGCTCATTTCATCATAAACATTGGAGTTCTCAGGCACAACGCCGATGTGTTCCTTCGCCAGACTTGGCTCTCGATTTACGTCTTTGCCAGAGACTCTCAGGGAGCCTGATGTGGGTCTTATCTGACCTGTAAGCAACCGTATCGTCGTTGTTTTACCTGCACCGTTAGGTCCAAGAAAACCGAAAATTTCACCCTGCTTTACCTTAAAATTCAAGTCATCGACTGCTAACACGCTGCCGTAACGCTTTACTAAGTTTGAGACTTCAATAGAGTTTTCCGAGGACATGTTCTTAGACTTCGGTAATACCAAGATGGGTCTGATTTTTTCTTCTGTCTTCTCTCATGGGTACAGTCATATTTAAAATGGACTTTTGCACCATAGTCGTCTCTGAGAAAGGCAACTGAACAAAGAGTGAGGCACTTCCACGTACAAGTCACTAGAAGTTTCTAGGTCCAGAGCACGAGTTCTCCGTCGTAAATGAAGAACTGAAAGCCTTACCCATCGTGGACCAAATCATCAAGAACTACTGCGGCAAAATCGTCAACTTCGTGGAGCTGCCAGACTTCACCTTCGGCAAAGAACTGCAACTCCACGTTATGGAGTTGAAAGCCAACGCTCCCTTCAAGTCGCCTGTGCAGTTCGAGGAGACCATGCAGCGAGCCGTGGAAACTCTTAACGACTTCCTCAGCCGAAAGTTCAGCGCCAGCCTCCTCGGAACAGGCATGCACCCCCTGCTCAGGCTTGAGGAAACGGGCATTTGGCCTCACCGCCACAGAAAAATCTACGATGCCATGAGCAAAATCTTCAACCTCAAACAGCACGGCTGGCTCAACATCCAGAGCTTCCACCTGAACCTCCCATACGGGAACGAAAAAAACGCGGTTGCGCTGCACAACCTTCTCGCCAACATCTGCCCCTACTTGCCAGCGGTCGCTGCGTCCTCGCCCATCTGCGAAGGCGCCTTGGGAGGAAACGTGGATAATCGACTGCAATTCTACAAAGCTAACCAGCGTGAAGTGCCCTCCATAACGGGCGACGTCGTCCCCGAGTACGTTTCATCCTTCAAAATGTACCACGAGCAAGTTATCGGGCAGTACTCACGCGACCTGGCAAAGGCAGGCGCCGACCCAGCAGTTCTGTTCAAGGAATGGGTGAACTCACGCGGCGTAATCTTCAGGTTCGACCGCTCCGCCCTTGAAGTGCGCGTGATGGATGAGCAGGAATGCATCAAATCCGACGTGGCGCTCAGCTGCTTCGTTCGAGCCGCGCTCAGGGGACTGTTCGCCGCAGGCAAAGAGGAGCTTCTGCCCCACGAACTCCTTGTAAGCGACTTCAAATCAGTGCTGGCAAACGGGCTTGACGCAAAGGTCTTGCAGCCTCATGGTCCAACAGCACGCAGGGTGTGCCAGTTCCTTTACGATTTGGCTTGGGCAAACGCGGAAGCAGAAGAAAAAAAATACCTCCCCCTCGTCCAAAAAAGAATAGAAAAAGGCAACCTGTCCGAAATTATCCGCGAAAACGTCCTGAAGAAGGCGCAGCGCACAGATTTCAAGGAAGCAACCGTCAGCGTTTATTCAACGCTTATTAAGTGCCTCGCCGCTAATCAACCCTACTTCTAAAAAGAAATAGGAGAAAAACCCAATGCCACAGGACGCAGCCAGCAAAACATGCTCATTCGACGTCTGCAAACAGTGCCAAACCTGCTGCTGTATAGATGCAAAGCCGCCGCTGACACGCCAACGCGAGCAAACCATAACCGACTACCTCCACGCACAAAAGCAGCCAGCCCAAAACGTCTTCATCCACGCTGACTACCTTCACCCAGCGGTTGACGCCGAAGGCTACTGCACTTTTTACAACAAGGAAACGGGAAAATGCCTCATCCACACTGTAAAGCCAGAAACCTGCCGAGCAGGCCCAGTCACATTCGACATTAACCTGCAAACCCGTAAGGTAGAGTGGTACCTAAAAAAGGCGGAGATATGCTTGCTCGCAGAAAACCTGCACGCCAACGAAAGCGAAAGGTTCAAAGACCACGTTGAAATAGCCAAAACAGAACTGACGCGACTCATCTGCGAACTCGACGCAGACGCCTTAAAAGCCATTCTGAAGATTCCAGAACCCCAAACGTTCAAGATAGGCGAAAACGACTTGCCCAAAGAAACATTAAACCAGCTAGGAATTGCGCAGCAGTCAAACTAACGTGTTTTCACAACAGATTAATAAATCCCTACAGCGAAAGGAAGCCACAGGAGAGAGAGAATACAACATGAAAGAAATAGAGCGCAAAATGCTATCTGAACTTGTAAGAAACGCACGTAGAAGCGACAGAGAACTCGCCAAGTCAATTGGCACTTCCCAGCCCACCGCCACGCGGCTAAGGACAAAGCTCGAAAGAGAAGGATACATAAAGGAATACTCTGCGATTCCAGATGTCACCAAAATTGGGTACTCCATACTAGCGCTGACTTTCCTGAAGCTTGACCTCAAGCTAAGCCAAACTGAACTGCGAGAATTCAAAAATACACACTTCGAAGCACTAGCCAAAAACCCATTCGCCGTCTTCCTCATCAAAACAGGAATGGGTCTTGGGTACGATGCAGTTGTTCTTTCACTCCACGAGAACTACGCTTCATGCGACCAATTTCGCGGCGTCTGCAGAGAATACATGAGCGCAGACATCACCGACATGAATACATTCCTCGTTAATCTAGTCGAAGAAAAAACTAGCCTGCCCTTCACCTTCTCCCTGTTCGCTAACCAGATACTAAAAATGCCCGACAAAATCGGATAAAACCACGATTGCCGAGAAGAGAACCAAGAAAAACCTACAGGAAACCTGCTTCCCTCAACTTCAAAGCCAACGCAATGTTACCTTTAAACTGAACTTTCCCAGTGAAAAAAGCTTTTTCGGCGCCGATTTTGCCGTTAACCAAATCTAAGAAATCCCGCTCAGACATCTTCAACGTGAGCGCAGGCGACGCGCTCGTGCCTTCTTTCGCAGTGATTTTTTGGTCTTTTACAGTGACGACCCAGCTGGCTTGGGCGGAGCCTGTGAGGTTAACTTGCACGATAACGTCGACGCCCGCAGCCTTGGCAGGGTTGAACTTCTCAGGCAGAACCTTCTCAAAAAACTCCTTAGGCGTTAAAGCTTCTATAAAGATGCCTCCTGTGTCTATCGGAACAGGTCCATTTCTTTGGGACGTGAGAGTTCCTTCGCAGAAGCGTTCTCCGAGGCTTTAAAATTGTATCCTCTTACGATGGCCACTGGTATCCCCTCGCTTGCCTGCCCAATCACGAGTTCTGCTGCCGAAGCTAATTCGTCGCCGATGCAGGTCTGTTTTATTCTCAAGGTGTAGCCGAAGAGGTCTTTTTCGCCACGCCTGTCTCTTATGGGCTTGATTCCCGCCACGCCTATGGCGACGTTGATTTCACCCATCCTCAACGGGCGACCATGAGTGTCGGAAACGATGACGGCAACGTTGCAGCCTGCTAACTGCCTTATTTTTCGTCTGATGCCCTGTGCGGATGCGTCTGGGTTCGCTGGCAGCAACGCGACGTTTCGCTCTCCCTCGACGTTTGACCTGTCGACTCCTGCGTTTGCGCAGACTATGCCGTGTTTCGTGTCAGTTATGAGGCTGTTGTTGCCGGTGCGCACGATTTCTTTGGTTTCGCGCAAAATAACTTCCACCATCGTGGGGTCTTTGCCAACTTTCTTCGCTATTTCCATGGCTCTCGGAGACGGCGTCACCTCGTCGAGGTTAACAACGTTGCCTTCAGCCTTCGAAACGGCTACGTGAGTGACAACTATGATGTCGTTCTCCTGAATGGGCGTGTTCTGCTTTTGGGCAGCTTTCCAGATGAGTTCCGCTATGTCGTCTCCTTTCGCTATCAACGGCAGGTTCTCAACAGCAATAACCTCAACAGGGTTCAATGTTTATGCCTCGTTTTTATGTGACAGGCTACTGTGCAGAAGACCTTTAAAGCTTATCTCCGCGCTCTTGGAAAACAAAAACAACCACTCAAGCCGAATCACAAAACCCGTAGCATCAAGTTCATCTCACAGCATCCAAAGAACCACAACTGCTTTTTCCATGCTAGAAATGTTGCTTGCAGCCACGAAGCTGATGAGATGCGTCTGTTTTGGCAAGTTTTATAACCGCGTGATATGATGACTAGTTGAGTATTGTTTCTCTTCGAGGGGTAAGGCTTGGGAACTGAAAACCTCAGCCACATCTTTAATCCAAAACGGATAGCCGTAATCGGCGCAAGCACAAGAGAAGACTCTTTTGGAGCAAAAATACTCCACAACCTAGCGGGCACCTATAAAGGCGCGGTTTACCCCGTTAACGCTTTCCGCCGAACCGTGCAGGGAATGACAGCTTACCCAAGCGTAGAAAAAATCCCCGAAAAAGTGGACCTCGCCATCGTCGCCACACCCACTCACACGGTTCCCCAAATCGTTGAGGAATGCGGAAAAGCAGGAGTATCAGGAGTAATCATAACCTCAGCAGGCTACACAGAGACAGGACAAGACAGCGAAACACTTGAAAAGCAAATCCTCGAGTACAAGAAAACCTACGGCACAAGAGTCATCGGACCAAACAGCTACGGCGTCATAAGACCCAGAATCAACCTTTACGCCACCTTCGGCAAAAAAACCGCACTCCCAGGAAAAATCGCGTTCATCTCCCAAAGCGCCGCGCTGTGCGCTTCAGCCTTGGACTGGGCTGCAGAAAACCAAGTTGGACTCAGCGCAGTAGTCTCCACAGGCTGGATGCTTGATGTAGACCTCGGCGACTTAATCGACTACTTCGGCATGGACCCTCAGACCCAAAGCATCGTGCTCTACGTGGAATCAATAAAGAATGCAAGAAAATTCATGAGTGCAGCACGCGGTTTCGCCAGAACCAAACCAATCGTGGTGGTTAAGGCGGGGCGCTTCCAAGAAAGCAGGGCACCAACAGTCACTCACAGTGGACGCATGAGCGGAACAGACGCCGTCCATGACGCTGCGTTTAGACGCGTGGGCGTCGTCCGCGTAGAAGCTATAAGCGACCTTTTCAACTGTGCAAAAGCCTTAACGATGCAGCCGAACCCAACTGGACCCAACCTTACGATAATCACGAACGCGGGCGGTCCAGGCATAATGGCTACCGACCACCTCATCGCAAGAGGCGGAAAACTCACACAACTAACCAACGAATCCGCAGAAAGTCTGAGGCGTGTGCTGCCTCCGTACTGTTCTGCAGTGAACCCTCTCGACGTTTTCGAGGATGCCACACCTGAAAGGTTCAAGCAGGCTATGGAAATTTGCCTCAATGATGCAAACAGCAGCGGCTCCCTAATCCTGTACACGCCGCAGGAAGCAACAGACCCTTGCGACCTCGCTCAAATCGCCGTTGACTTGGCAAAACAGACCAGGCGAACCCTCCTCGTCGCGCTCACGGGAGAGGACGACCGCTGCTGCGAAGCCCGACGAATCCTCCAGAGAAACGGGATTCCAGCTTTCAGAACGCCTGAAGAAGCAGTGTCAACTTTCATGTACATGTGGACTTACACGCAGAACCTGGAGCTTCTGTATCAGACGCCCGAAGAAGCCGAGGCAGACTTGGAGACTCCAACTTTTCTGAAAGCAATTCTTAGGCGGGCATTCTGCGAGGGACGACTTGTTCTCACTTTGCCTGAGTCGCTCCGTTTCCTAGAAGCATACAAGATTCCGACCGCAAAAACGCTTGTCGCCGCCACTGCTGAAGAAGCCACAGCGTTGTCTTCCGAACTGGGCTTCCCAACAGTCATGAAGGCTCTTTCTCCGCAGTTCACGCACAAATCAGAAATTGAAGGCGTCATCCTTGATGTTTGCTCGCCCTCGGATGTTCCCACCTTCTTTAACCAGTTGGCTGAAAGAGTGAAGAAATCAAATGCAGCCGCAGAATTTCAAGGCGTCGCAATCCAAAGCATGATCCGCAAAAAAGGATACGAAATCTTGGTAGGCTCAAAGAAAGACCCCCAGTTCGGCGCGACAATCCTGTTCGGCACAGGCGGAACTGCCACAGAGTTTTTCAAGGACACAAGCATCGGTTTCCCACCGCTGAACAAAGTTCTTGCGAGGAGACTGATGGAAAACACAAAAGTCTACACGCACGCGTCATCGGGCAAGCACCCGTTCAACGTTGAAGCCCTCGAAGAAATACTAATCAATTTTTCCCATCTTGTCTCAGATTTTCCTGAAATAGAAGAGGTTGACATAAACCCCCTGCTCGTTGACGGAGACAGCGCTATCGCGGTGGACGCGCGCATAGTCATTGACGCAAGTAGAATCATGCGCGAAAGCGCTGAGCACTATGAACACCTTGTTATCGCTCCGTACCCGAAGAAGTATGTTGCTCCGAGAAAACTGAAAAATGAAACTCAGGTGTTGCTGCGTCCCATAAAGCCTGAAGACGAGGGTCGCTTCAACGAGCTTTTCAAATCTCTCACCGAAGAAACGATGCGTTTCAGGTTCTTCGAGATAATCAAGGAAATGACACATGACACGCTGACGCGGTACTGCAATCTGGACTACGACCGCGAAATCGCCATCGCCGCAGAACTTCAAGACGGAAGCAAGAAAATAATAGGCGTTGCCCGACTAATCCTTGAAGCCGACGGAAAAAGCGGAGAATACGCCATCCTAGTAGGCGACCAGTGGCAGGGACTCGGCCTCGGATCAATCCTAATGGATGCCCTTGTTGACGTTGCGAGGGACTGGCATCTGGGAAAAATCTTTGGCTACGTGATTCGCGGTAATTTCAAAATGATAAACGTGTGCAATAGGAAAGGCTTCAAGATTGAGTCTCTAGACGAAGACACTGTCAAAGTGACTTTGGTGCTGCCGCCGTCGTGACAGCCCAAATTCTGCTAATTCAACCATGAGACTTGAAGGATATTTCAGAGAGCGCGGTTAGACGACAGCTTTTTAAGGTTTCACCAAGTAATAGCTTTCCCCAAGGAGCCTAAACATCATGGATTACCCAAAAATCGTGGAAATGATCCCTGCTGAAAAGTGGGGTCCGCTATCTGAACAGTTAATTGGTGTAATTTTAGGATCAAAAAACGACGACAAAATGCCGACTATGCTCGCGAACACGATGCTGTTGAAGATGAAGGAAGGCAAAACAAACACCAAAGAGGGATTGACTCTCTTGCTGGAAGCTGCTGTGCTGCTGGATTGCGAGAAGACAGTGGTCGCACTTGGCGAAATGAAACTGCTAAAGATAGCCGAACAAGTAGTAGGTAAATAACTGGAGGAGGAAATGAAAATGGCACTTAAATTTGGAATAGAATTCGTTCCCAAAGATCCCTACTGGAAACTAGCCGCCTATGCAATTCAGGCGGAAAACCGCGGATTCAACAACCTGTGGGTAACAGACCACTTCGGCAACCGCAACGTCTACGTTACCCTCGCAGCCGCGGCGATGTACACCAACAAAATCACGTTCGGCACAGGCGTCACTAACCCGTGGATGGTTAACCCAGTCATCACCGCCCAAGCCATCGCAACGCTAAACGAGTTAGCCCCTGGCAGAGTCGTCTTGGGCATGGGCGCAGGAGACAAAACAACTCTTGAAGCAGTCGGCGTCGAAATGGGCAAACCCCTGGCAGCCGTCAAAGAAGCCATCGACATCTTCCGCAAATTGACCGCTGGCGAGAACGTCAAGTACGAAGGCGAAGTGTTCAAGACCGCAGGCGCCAAATTCAACTTCAAAATCAAAAACAAAATTCTCGTCTACGTTGGCGCGCAGGGACCAAAAATGCTGGAGATGGCAGGCAAAATCGGAGATGGCATCCTCATAAACGCGAGCCACCCAAGCGACATAGGCTACGCCATCAAAATGGCAGGCGAAGGCATGAAACAAGCAAACAAAGCAGCCAGCGACGTGGACATCGCAGCGTACGCTTCGTTCAGCGTCAACGAAGACCCCAAGAAAGCTGTGAAAGCCGCATCCCCAGTAGTCGCCTTCATAGTCGCAGGAAGTCCACCGCCAATTTTGGAGAAGCATGGAATCAATCCAGGCAAAGCAGATGAAATCCGTGCAGCCCTGAAAGTTGGCGATTTTGGGAAAGCCATCGGAGCAGTTACGCCAGAAATGATCAATGCGTTCTCGATATGCGGAACACCTGACATGTGCGTCGAAAAAATAAAAGAGCTAAAGAAGATCGGCATCAGCCAGTTCGTCGTGGGCTCGCCAATCGGCACCAACGTGAAAGCATCCATCGACCTCATAGGCACCAAAATCATCCCACAGTTCAAAGAATAAGCTTGAAAGGCGCTTTTTTCACGCGCCAACCTTAATATTTTTAGGCAACTACCGCTCACACTTTGAGAAACGCTGAGCCTTGGCGTTGCTGGCGGTCTATGAAGTGGCTGTCTACGCGGTTGTCCCTGTGAAGAACCTTGCAGTTTCGAAGAGGCGGCTTTCTGCAGTTTTCACTCCGCAAGAACGCAGCCAACTCACGTTGGCTATGCTTGAAGACGTTTTGAATGCCCTCAAATCTTCCTTGGTTGATGAAATCGTGGTTGTGGGTGAGGATTCTCAGGTTCAGAGGATTGCAGAAAAGCTCGGCACAACCTATCTTTCGGCAACTGAGGCAGGTTTGAATCCAGCCATCGAAGAAGCCACCTCATGGTGCATGCAACGTGGCGCCGCTTCAGTTCTGGTTTTGCCCGCGGACATCCCACTTCTAACGTCCGAAGATGTTGATCGCCTTCTGGAGCTTGGCGTAGGCGGCGGCGCAGTTGTTTTGTCTCCTTCGCAAAACGGTGGCACCAACGCACTTCTTCGAAGCCCACCGAAGCTGATTCCCGCCTGCTTTGGACCAAAAAGTTTCGTTAAGCACATGAAAGAAGCTTACGCTAAAGGAGTCAACGTTAAACTTTATTATTCTGCTGGAACAGCCTTGGATGTAGATTCCGCGGAAGACCTGAAGAAAGTGTCTGAAATCGAAAATATTACCACAAATTCCAAGCGAATCTTGGAGCAGATTAGGCTGAAGAGCAAATAGGCATGGAAAAAATTGTCAACCGTGTCAATAGAAAGCTGTTTCACCTGAATTTTGAATGTAAAATTCGAGGAAATATACGATAAAACCTTATTTAGTCGAAGATGGCTAGTAAGGCTTCTAACCAAAAATGAGGTACAGGACATGTCAATGGAACAAATTGACAAGATTATCGATAAATATGTGAACGAAAAGGGCGTTTTGATTCAATTATTGCTGGACATGCAACGTGAGTTGAGTTGGATACCGAAAGAAGCCATAATGCGGATAAACAAAAGGCTGAAAATTCCAGTCAGCGAAATTTACAGGGTGGCAAGTTTCTACACGGCGTTAAGCCTTAAACCGAGAGGAAAACACCTCGTCAGAGTATGCGCAGGAACCGCCTGTTACGTGCGTGGAGGACCAAGAATCTTGGATTCCGTCGAGCGCACCCTGAAAATTAATTCAGGAGAAACCACATCCGACAAGAATTTTTCACTGGAAACCGTCAACTGCCTAGGCTGCTGCGCTCTAGGGCCAGTGGTTGAAATCGACGGTCAATATCACGGCAAACTTTCTCCCGCAACCATCGGACAACTCTTGTCCAAATACACTTAACTGAGGAATGAAAATCATGGTACGATTAAATTCTCCTGCTGACTTGGAAAAACTCCGAAAGGAAATAGTCGCAGAGATAGACCCGAAAAAACCCGCCGTCACCCTCTGTATAAGCACAGGCTGCGAAGCTCTGGGAGCTAAAGACGTCCTGAAAGCCTTCAAGGAAGAATTCAAAAAGCAAGGCTTAGAAGGCAAAATAGACATTAAAGAAACAGGCTGCTTAGGCTTCTGCGAGAAAGGACCGCGAGTTGTCGTATACCCCGAAGACGTCGCCTACTTCAAGGTTCAAGCCTCCGATGTGCCAGAAATAGTGTCAAAAACGCTTCTCAAGAAGGAAATAGTTGAGCGACTGCTTTACGCTGATCCTAACACAGGTGAGAAGGCGAAACGCCTCGTTGATGTGCCCTTCTACAAGTATCAGCACAGGCTTCTCATGGACAACAACGCGAAAGTGGACCCCAAGAAGATAGAAGACTACATCGCGCTGGACGGCTACAAAGCACTGGCGAAAGTTCTTTCCCAAATGACCCCTGACCTTGTGATGGAGGAAGTCAAGAAATCCCAACTCCGCGGACGAGGAGGTGGAGGATTCCCAACTTTCCAGAAGTGGGAGTCCACACGCAAAGCGCAAGAAGACCCCAAATACGTCATCATCAACTGCGACGAAGGTGACCCTGGGGCTTTCATGAACCGTGCTTTAATGGAAGGAAACCCGCACAGCATTCTCGAAGGATTCATCATAGGCGCCTACGCTGTCGGTTCACATGAAGGATTCATTTACGTGCGCCAAGAATACCCGCTTGCAGTAGAAAACATGCAGAAAGCCATCAACGACGCTGAAGCTTATGGGTTGCTGGGTAAGAACATTCTCGGCTCAGGATTTGACTTCAAAGTCAAGATCCACAAAGGAGCTGGAGCCTTCGTGTCTGGCGAGTCAAGTGCCCTCATGACGGCGATTGAAGGAAGAGTGGGTGAACCGAGACCAAAGTACGTTCACACTTCGGAAAAGGGACTTTGGGACAAGCCAAGCATTCTGAATAACGTTGAGACGTGGGCGAACATACCGCTCATCATAAACAACGGCGCTGATTGGTTCACGAAAATCGGCACGGCAAGCAGCAAAGGCACCAAGATATTCGCTTTAGCAGGCAAAGTAAACAACACAGGCTTGGTTGAAGTCGCCTTGGGCATGACGCTAAGAGACATCATCTTCAAAATCGGTGGCGGCATCCGAAACGGAAAGAAGTTCAAAGCCGTCCAAGCTGGAGGACCCTCAGGCGGCATGATTCCCGAGCAGTATCTTGACAGTCCAGTGGACTTCGACGAGCTCAAGAAGCTTGGCGCGATGATGGGTTCTGGCGGCTTAATCGTCATGGACGATGACACCTGCATGGTGGATATGGCAAGGTACTTCGTTAACTTCCTGTGTGACGAGTCATGCGGTAAATGTGTGCCCTGTCGTGAAGGACTGAAGCAGGCAAGAAAGATACTGACGGATATAGTTTCAGGCAAAGGCAAAGAAAGCGATATTGAAAAGCTCAGACAAATCGCTGAGACATCAAATGCTTCTGCGCTCTGCGCTCTGGGACAGACGGCAGCGAACCCGATGCTTACGACTCTGCGCTATTTCGCTGACGAGTACGAAGCGCACATCAAAGAGAAACGCTGCCCAGCCTTGTCCTGTAAGCCACTCATCAACTTTTACATCGACCCAGCCAAGTGCACCGCATGCACCTTGTGCGCGAGAAACTGCCCAGTGCAAGCCATCGACGGCGCAGTCGGCAAAATCCACATAATCGACCAGTCAAAGTGCACGAAATGCGGCACCTGCTTTGACGCCTGTCGGTTCAAAGCTGTTACAAAGATCTCTGGAAAACCCGTTCCGCCCCCGATTCCTGAGGAACAGAGGCTGAAGAAACCAGTTAAGAAGGCGAACTGAAATGGAGGCCAACAAGATGGAACCCAATTTGAAAGAGATCACGTTGAAGATAGATGATCAAGAAGTAAAAGCCAAAGAAGGCGCATCCATCCTCGACGTCGCGAAAGACATGGGCATTAACATACCTACACTCTGCTATCTCAAAGCGCTCTCCCCGTTTGGCTCCTGCCGTGTTTGCTCCGTGGAGATAGTGGACAAACGCGGAAGAAAACGCATCGTCACCTCCTGCAACTACCCAGTCGAAGAAGGTCTCGTCGTTTATACTAAATCCGAAAAAACCATAAAGACCCGCAAGACACTGCTTGACCTGCTGCTGGCTCGCTGTCCGAAAGTTCCGAAGATTCAGGAATTGGCGCTCGAATACGGCATTCAAAAATCAAGTTTCTGGACAGCAGACGAAGATGAAGACTGCATTCTCTGCGGGCTGTGCACTCGCGTCTGCGATGAACTCGTCGGCGTGCACGCCATCAACTTTGCTAATCGAGGTGTCGAGCGAGAAGTCACCACACCATATCACACGATTTCTAACGACTGCATCGGCTGTGGTGCATGCGCCACTGTCTGCCCGACCAAATCCAAGAGGACAAGGGTAAACACTTATCCAGTGCTTGAAGAGGACGGCAAGAAGATTAACCAGCAATTCTTGAAGGGCACATTTGACGAGAACCTCGGCGTTTACAAAGACATGTTCTCTGCAAAGAGCACCTACAACGGGCAAGACGGCGGAGTGGCAACAGCGCTACTGGTTTCTGGCATGCAGAAAGGCATGTTCGACTCAGCCATCGTGGTTAAGCGAACAGAAGGCTACCAAGCTGAAGCGGTTGTGGCGGAGAACGTCGAAGACATCATTCAGGCCAAAGGCACCAAGTACCTGCGCGTCAAGATGCTGTCGCTGCTGGGAGACCTGGTGGCGAAGGGCAAGCGGAAAATCGCCATCGTCGGCACACCCTGCGAGGTTCGTACAGTTAGGAAAATTCAGCAGACTATGCTCAGTGAGTATCCTGACCTGCAACTTACCATCGTCGGCTTGTTCTGCTTTGAGGCGTTCGACTACGAGAAGCTGAAAGAAGCAACTCAGAAACTGATGGGAATCGACTTGGACAACGCGGAGAAGACTCAGATTCACAAGGGAAAGTTCATAGCCACGGTCAAAGGAACAGACTACTCGGTCGGCGTGAGAGACTTAAGTTCTGCCCAAGAGAACGGGTGCAACTTCTGCGATGACTTCACAAGCAAATTCGCTGACGTATCAGTCGGTTCAGTGGGTAGCCCAGACGGATTCTCCACGGTTATCGTGCGGTCAGACATCGGCGCGAAGCTTCTGGAGAACCTGCAGGTAACCAAAGGCGAAGTCAACAAAGACGAAGTCACGAAACTTGCAGTGTTGAAGAAGAACCGTGCAAAGAAGAGCTTCGCCAAGATTGTGCAGCCTGAAGTTCAGATGCCGTTTTCGGCAACCGTACCACCTGCCAAGAGCAGCCATTAAGTCCCCTTTCTTTCCTCTTCATTTTTCATTTTGGGTATTGTCTTTTTGCGAGTAGAACAATTGATTTCTCGCGTTTAGTGCGCAGCTGCAAATGCTTAGTGCCGTCATTGATGCCGACAATCTTTTCGTAAAAAGGCATTTCCTTGACTTCAACCATGAGTTCTCTCCACATGTGATATTGGAGTATTCCGCTTTCAAACTCTGTGATACCTTATGCGTGCCGCGCCTGCAATTTAGCCAAAACACGCATCACAAAAAGAAAAAACTTCCACCCAGCAAAATGCCGATTGATTATCGAGTTTTGCGGTCCAGCAGTTTCCCTTGGCTGTCCAACAGCTGAATTTCCAGAGGCATCTGTCCAACCATGTGTGTGGCGCAGCTTAGGCAGGGGTCAAACGCGCGGATAACTGCTTCCACTCGGTTCAGCATGCCTTCCTGCAGTCGTTGGGCTTTGACGTATTTCTTGGCTACTTGGGTTATGGCTTTGTTGTAGGCTACGTTGTTGTGTTCCGTGGCGATTATCATGTTCACCCAGGTTATCAGGCCGTTGTCGTCGACTCTGTAGTGGTGTATGAGGGTGCCTCTTGGCGCTTCAGCGACGCCGACGCCTTCGTTGTTGGTGACTTTTGACTTAGCCCAGACTTTCTCCGACAGCAACTCAGGGTCGTCGAGGATTTCCTGTGCATGCTCAATGCAGTACAGCGCCTCAATCAGGCGCGCGTAGTGGTAGTGGAAGGTGTTCTGGACCACGCCGTTTTTGCCGAGTTTCTTGAACTCGCGGATTTCTTTGTCCGCCAAAGGTGTCGCGCAACAAGTGGCAACGTTTAGCCTTGCGAGCGGTCCGACGCGGTAGGAGCCTTCGGGGTAGCCGAGTTTCTTGATGAAAGGGAACTTCATGTAGGACCAGTCTTCGTCTGCTTCGCCGAGGTACTCGTAGTACTTCTTCGGTCCAAGTGGTCAGCGTATGTTGAGCCGTCGGGCGCCACGATTCGGAGGGTTCCACTGTAGTGTTCCAGTCCGCCGTGCTCGTTGACGAGACCCATGTAGTAGGAGGGGAAGTTGCCGAAGTTTTCCACTTCTTCCTCGAACTTGGGCAACATTTTCTTCCACATAGACAGCGTTTCCTGCGTTGTCTGCAACGCTTCAGGCAGATTGCCCCGCAGGTAGTCCGCGTTCTCTTTGGTTAGTGGGGTTTTGACGCCGCCAGGAACAATCCACTCGCTGGAGTGAATCCGTTTGCCTGCAAGGCGTTCAATTACTTCTTGCCCGAACTTTCTCAGCCTGATGCCTTTGCGAGCCAGCTCAGGGTATTCTTCGATGACGCCGATTATGTTACGTTTAGCAGGATCTGCATCCATCCCGAGAAGCAGGTCGGGCGAGGAGAGGTGGAAAAAGTTCAGCGCATGCGACTGGATAAGCTGCCCCATGTGCATCAGGCGGCGCAGCAGCAGTGCTGGTCGGGGGATGTTTGCGCTTACGATTTGGTCGCAGGCTTGCGCTGAAGCCAGAAGGTGGCTGACTGGGCAGATTCCGCATGCTCTCGAGGTGATGCTGGGCATTTCATAGAACGGGCGTCCGTCGCAGAACTTTTCGAAGCCGCGGAAGTCGATGACTTGGAATCGGGCATCGCGCACGGAGTCGTCGTCGTTTAGGAAGATGTTTACTTTGGCGTGCCCTTCTATTCTCGTGATTGGATTTATCGTTATGACTTTGTTGTCCATTGTTCATCCTTATCCATACTTTGATTTGTTTTCCATGGTGGGAATTTTTCCTGCCAGCAATTCTGTCAAAACGTACGCGATGTTGCCTGCAGGTGGTGGGCAGCCTGGGATGAAGTAGTCAACTTCTACAACTTCATGTAGAGGGTACACTTTCTTCAGTAGCGGCGGCACGTCTGTGGGAACCTGTGCTTGGACATCGGTGTTTTCGATGAATTCTCTTCTGAGAACTGCCTCGTCGCTTTTGGCTAAGCCGTTTCTTAGGGCGGTGACGTTTCCGGTTACGGCGCAGTCGCCCATGGAAATGAGGAGCTTGGTGCGTTCTCGGGCGAATTTTAGCAGTTCCAGCTGTTCTTTGTTTGCTACTGCACCTTCTATGAGGGTTATGTCTACATCTTCTGGAAAAATCTTTGTGTCGACCAGCGGACCGTAGACAAGCTGGACTTGTTTGGATAGTTCTATGAGGACTTCGTCGATGTCGAGGAGGGACATGTGGCATCCTGAGCATCCGCTGAGCCACATAGTTGCAAGCTTCACTTTGTCGGTGGTGGTCATTGTTTTTTCCTCCTTGAAAGTACGAATTTGGCTATGCCTCGTTGTTTGGTTTCGGCGAGCGGTTCGCCTTCGATGTAGATGGCTCCGACGGGGCAGACTTTGGCGCATTTTCTGCAGGAGGTGCATGAAGATGACTTGCCCCAGGTATCGTCATAGTCGATTATTACTTGGGAGTCTTTGCCGCGCAGCTTCAAGTCCAGTGTGTGGACGCCCTCGACTTCGTCGCAGACCCTGATGCAACGCGTGCACAGTATGCAGCGGTTTCGGTCAATGACCAGAAAGGGATGAGTGCTGTCAATGTCTTCATGGGTCCACTCTCTTTCGAAGGCAACGTGGTCAACGCCGAGTTTGTCAGCGTACGATTGAAGCTCGCAGTTCTTGTTCGCCACGCAAACGGAGCAGATGTGGGTTCGCTCCGAAAGCAGCAGCTGCACCGTGTTTTTCCGGTACTCTTTCAGCATTGGCGAGTCAGTGACAACTTCCATGCCGTCAGCAATTGGCGTTGAGCAGGAAGCAAAAAGCCTTGCTTGCCCCTTAAGCTCTACGAGACACAGACGGCAGGCGCCTGTGTTGGTTAGCCCCTCCAGAAAGCAAAGATGGGGAATTTCTATGGCGTTTTCAATGGCAGTTTCAAGGATGGTTTTTCCTTCATCAGCGGTGATGTCGCGTCCGTCTATTTTCAGTGAGAATTTCTTACTGCTCAATTTCGTTCTTCTCCTTCTTCTTGTGGTTGAAACATTTTCCAGCCGCGCACTTCTTTTTGAGCACATGCTCGTTGTACTCGTTTCCAAAGTAGCGTAACGTTGTCAGGACGGGGTTTGGAGCGGTTTGTCCGAGACCGCAGAGGCTGGCTTCCCTGATGTAGCCGCCTGAGCTTCGGAGGAAAGTGATGTCTTCAGGTTTGCCTTCTCCTCCGATGATTCGGGCGTAGGTTTCCTGTATTTTGTGCAGTCCAACACGGCATGGGGTGCATTTGCCGCAGGATTCGTCCACGCAGAAATCTATGAAGAACTTGGCAGTGTCAACCATGCATGATTCATCATCAATTACGACGATGCCGCCTGACCCCATTATGGCGCCCGCTTTCGTCAAAGACTCATAGTCAATCGGCAAATCCAACAACGTATCGGGCAGGCATCCTCCTGAGGGTCCACCGACGAGAACCGCTTTGAAAGCTCGGTTGTCTGGCACGCCGCCGCCTATGTCGAAGATTACCTCTCTAAGTGTGATTCCCATGGGGACCTCGATGAGTCCAGGGTTGTTCACTTTGCCAGTTAACGAGAAGCATTTTGTTCCTGTGCAGGTGGGAGAGCCAATTTTCGAGAACCAAAGACCGCCGTGCGAGATTATCTGAGGAATGTTTGCCAAGGTTTCAACGTTTTGGATAAGAGTGGGATTCTTCCAAAGCCCCGACGCCGCTGGATAAGGTGGACGGGGACGCGGCATAGCTCTGCGACCTTCAACGGATGCGAGGATTGCGGTTTCTTCTCCAGCCACGAATGCGCCTGCGCCTAACCTGAGTTCAATGTCGAAGCTAAATGGGGTTTCAAGGATGTTTTTGCCGATGAGGTTCATGGCTTTGGCTTTTTCGATAGCTTTCTTCAAGGTTTCCACGGCAAGCGGATACTCAGCCCGGATGTAGATGTAGCCTTTGTCAGCTTCGGTGGCATAAGCGGCGATGAGCATTCCTTCAAGTATGGCGTGGGGGTCAGCCTCGGCAAGGGTACGGTTTGCGAACACACCAGGGTCACCTTCATCGAGGTTAGCCACGATGTATTTGGGGGACCGGTGTGCTCGGGCGACAAACGTCCATTTTTGCCCAGTTTTGAAGCCTGCGCCGCCTCGCCCTCGCAGACCACTGAGCCAAACTTCATCTATGACTTCTTTGGGACTCAGCTTCAGGAGAGCTTTGACGAGGGCTGAGTAGCCTCCGGAAGCGATGTAATCTTCAATTCTGTGCGGGTCGATTTTGCCCGCGTTCTTCATGACCAGCCGGTGCTGTTTGCTGAAGTAGGCTTCGCTGCCGTACAGCATGTTTTTGACTGGAAGACCCAAAACTACGTGGTCTCTGACGATTTCGCGTGCCTTCTCAGGCGTAACGCTTTGGTACAGGTAGTCGCCAGGCTCAACCATCACGGCTGGACCTACGGAGCATGTTCCGATGCAGCCTGTTCGGGCGACTTTGCATTCTTTTTGGACGCCGAATTCTTTCACGGCTTCTTCAAATGCCTTCAGAACTTTCAGGGCGCCGAAGGGAATGCAGCCGCTAGAGCAGCAGACGTTGATGCGGAACTTGTATGACCTTTGAGTGTCCAGTTCAGTTTCGGCTAGATGAATGATATCAGTTGGTTTCAGCTTTCTTACCCTCCAAAACGAGTTTTATTCTTTCTATGACGGCTTCTTTGGTGGCTTTGCCCATGACTTCGTCGTCTACGACTATGCTGGGAGCCATGGCGCATGCGCCGATGCAACGCGTAATGAACAATGAGAGGCGACCGTCAGCTGTGGATTTTCCCCGTTCCACGTTGAATTCGCGTTCTATCGCGCTTACGATGTCTTCGCCGCCTTTTACGTAGCATGCAGTGCCCATGCAGGAAGTGACTATGTGCTCGCCTGGCTTTCGGAGTCTGAAGTAGTTGTAGAATGCAGCTACCCCGTAAACGTGACTGGGAGGAAGTTTGAGGTTTTCAGCAACGAAGGCTAACAGGTCTTTGTCGATGTATCCGTATAGTTCTTGGGCTTTGTGGAGGATTTCTAAAAGAGAGCTTTCTTGGTAGTCATGCTCTTTCATGATTTTTTCTAGCATTACTTTGCGGTTGTCTTCTTTCAGCACATTTTCTCTCTCCTAAGTTTCTGCTTTAAGCAACGCTGGTGCGTTGCGCAGCCGTTTGGAGATTCAGCAAAAGTTCTGATATATAAGAATGCTTAGTGGCAATTATACTTTCAGTAGGGCTTTGAACGGCGAACTGTGTTTTGCTGGGATTACGGGAACGGCTATATTGCGCGCACTTCTTCCCAGCGGTTTAGGACCGACGAGTGAGGCTCATTAGCGCGTTTGTAGCAACATTATTTATTATTGTGATTATTATCATATTTATATTACAGAGTATTGTAAATGCCAAATTATAAGCGCCAATTGCGCGCCTATAGGAAAACTTTAAATGAAAAACTCTTCGTACTATTAAATCAGCAAAATAGAGGAGAGAAAGAGAAAAATGATAAAAAAAATGAACCCAAAACATAAATTGCAAACCACTATTGCTTTGCTACTAGTATTGTCTATGAGTGTTTCATTTGGAGTAATGTCAAATGCTAACGCGCATACACCGCCATGGAACGTACCAACGTATGCTCACATCAACATCATGCCTAACCCCATTGGTGTAAATCAACCGGTGACCGTTTATTTCTGGATTGACACACCGTTTCCGGGTGCATTAGTTTCAAACGACTATAGACCCCATGACTATACCTTAGTCATCACATCACCTGATGGCAAAAACGTAACGAAGAAGTGGGCAGTCGTCATGGACTCGACGTCATCACAATTCACGATATACACTCCTACAACAGTCGGCACTTATACGTTCACATTCATCTATCCGGGACAAACATACCTGTTTGGAGCCAACACAACTAGTTCATATTATGGCGACCACTGGATGCCGAGCACCGCATCTGACACTCTTACAGTGCAAGCAGAAGCAACTGCTAGCCCAATCTACAGCTATCCAATGCCTGATGAGTACTGGACACGCCCGATATACGGCGAAAACACTGACTGGTGGCACATTGCGAACAACTGGCTAGGCACAGGTTCACCTTCCGGTACAGCCTCGACTGGTATTGCCGGGTGGGGTAGTTCAACCTCCGCTACTATACGTTTCCAGCCAAATGCTGAAGGATCACTTACTAGCCACGTCATGTGGACAATGTCGTACCGCGCCGGAGGAGTTGTCGGAGGAAACGAATTTGAAGTTGCAGGAAAAACCTACTTTGACGGCTCCGCATACAACAACGTATACACCAACCCAATAGTTGTCAACGGAAAACTCTACTATACTGGACCAGTGTCATTCTCGGGAGTTACCAGTGGAGCAACTAACTGCGTTGACCTCAGGACGGGAGAAATCATATGGTCTCGCACAGATGTGCCATCATTATCCTTCGCCCTGGTTTTTGATGTCGAAGACCCCAACCAACACGGAACCTATCCGCCAATCCTGTTCACAAGCAGCTTCGGCCGCGCTTTTGACGCCGAAACAGGAAACCCGCTATTCAACGTAACTGGCTCGGTCCCAGGCACCACAGTAGAGGGTACCCAAGGTGAATTTCTGAAATACAACATATTCAACAATGGTACAACCGCGAGCCCCGACTACTATCTGTGTATGTGGAACTCAAGCTATATGTGGACAGGAACCGGATTCCCAACTGGAACCGGCTTGTCACCAGCAATTGATACAACCAACACCGTAACCACTGCAAACGTGACCACAAGATGGACTGAAAACAACGTCCAAGTAACCCGAATCGACAACGTTTCAACAACCACCACAGCAGTAATTGCCAACTTGGGCCGCCGCTATGCAAATCTAAGTCAAGATGCAAATCAAAACGTTTCGTTACCCTGGCGCAACACCGGCTACAGCGGAGCTTCAATAGTTGCAGCGAAATACGGCGACGGATTGCTTATCAGAAACGGGTCCATGCCCGCATTATATACATCATGGGGTGACCACACATACGCCTTTGTAAACCTCAACAAGACCAACGGACCGATAGGCGCGATACTATGGTCCCAAACATATAGCCCACCCTCAGACCCAGCCTTAGCGAACGTAACTATATACACAGGTGGAGTAGACTGGCAGAGCCGCACCTTCTACGAATGTATCAAAGAAACTATGCAATGGTATGGATATAGCTTAGACACAGGCGCCCAAATCTGGGGACCAAGTGCACCTCAAACACCCCTTGACTACTACGGCCAACCCTACTACCCAATTATCGGCGGTCAAGCGGCTTACGGCAAACTGTACAGCTCAGCATTGGGAGGAATACTCTACTGTTATGAAGGCACAACCGGAAAACTACTTTGGACCTACGGCAACGGCGGACCAGGCAACACCACCGCTAACCCCAACGTTCCATACGGTAGATGGCCAATATACGTCGCAGCTGTTTGCAACGGAATGGTTTATTGCATCACTACTGAACACACCATGGAAACACCATTCTGGAAAGGCGCAATGGCACGTTGTATAGACGCCGAAACCGGAAAAGAAATATGGACTCTACCAGCATACACCGGCTCATTCTCGGTGATAGGCTACGCTTGCGCAGACGGTTTCTCAAACTTCAACAACGGCTATGACAACCAAATCTACACTGTAGGCAGAGGACCCAGCGCCACCACAGTTGACGCACCAATGACCGGCGTAACACAAGGATCTCCATTAGTAATACGAGGCACAGTGACAGACATATCCGCAGGCACCCAACAAAATGAACAAGCAGCACGCTTTCCAAACGGAGTCCCAGCAGTATCTGACGACAACATGACAGCATGGATGTCATACGTTTACCAGCAAAGATATCCAAAACCCGACGTAATTGGAGTAACAGTGCAACTGACCATAACGGGCCCAGACGGCACCAACTACGGCGCAGCAGCAGTCAGCGACAGCCTAGGCAACTATGCAACCACATGGTACCCACCAGCTCCAGGACTCTACAAAGTCACAGCCACATTCCAAGGCTCAAAGGCTTACTGGCCTTCCAGCGACTCAACCTACTTCACCGCCTCAACAGCACCCTCACCAGCAGTGGTAACGCCGCCACCAACCACAGCCCCAACCATAACGCCGCCACCAACCGAAGCTCCAACCGCTTCACCCTCGCCAATACAGCCATCACCACCAACAAACCCCGGACTATCAACTGAAGCCTACGTCGCAATCGCAGCAGTCATCATCATAGCCATAGTCGCAGCCATAGCGCTCATCCTAAGAAGACGCAAGTAAACCAACCTAAAACCAAAACTCTATCCTTCCTTTTTTTGTTCTTAACCAACTTATACACACTCAAATCAGCAAAGCTTCAGCGCAGCCTCTTCAAAGTTCAACTTTCCCCCCAGCCTATACATAAGGGAGGGGATGGCATCGCAGAGCAGATAGAACCTGCGTTTTCCATGCAGCCTGCTATATATAAGGGGGCTATAGTCTGCTCCGAGCAGCTAGTCTGCGACTGCCACAGCAATCGCGTAGAATCCTTAGATGTGAACAAGCTTTTATAAGAATGCAGAAGAGAATGATTAACCAAAAGGTTGCACGCGCACACAAGAGAGCGCAGAGTGAATGCCCTACATTAAAAGAATCGAGCTAAAAGGCTTCAAGTCTTTCGGTCCGCAAACAGTTAAAGTAAACCTAGATAAGGGCTTCACAGCCATAACAGGCCCAAACGGAAGCGGCAAAACCAACATCATGGACGCATGCCTCTTCGCACTAGGCGAACTTAGCACAAGAAGGCTTCGCGCTGAAAACGCGGCAAAACTGATTTTTTACGGCTCCGAAAAATCTGGTTTCGAAAAATCAAAAATGGCCAAGGTCATAATCCAGTTTGACAATTCGGATGGATTAATGCCCGTTGACACCACAACCGTCACAGTTGGCCGCGAAGTTTACCGAAACGGCTTAAGCGTTTACAGGCTAAACGGCAGAAGAATCTCGCGGCAACACATTCTTGAAATACTCTCCGTAGCCGCAATAAGCAGCGCAAGCCAAAACATCATCCCCCAAGGCACCATAACGAGGCTAACCGACATCACCCCGCCTGAACGCCGAAAAATCATCGAAGACCTCGTTGGCATCGCGCAGTATGATGCGGAAAAAGGCGACGCAGAAGAGAAACTGCGCACCGCAGACATCTCAATTCGCACAGCCATGGGAAGAATTGACGAAGTGCAGAAACGCCTAGACGACTTAGAAAGAGAACGCAACCAACTCCAACGTTCCAGCTTCATCCAAGGCGAAATCAAAAAGTTCGAAGCCGTCAAAATCAGCCACGAAATCACCCAGCTAAACAAAAAAATCGAAGAAACTTCTACGCAAGCTGACAAAGCCAAAAGCAAAGCCGACAAAGTGAAGGAACTCCGCGATGGACGCAGATCAAAAAGACGCGGCATCGAAGGCGAATGGCGAAAACTCAGCTCCGAAGTCGTCGAAGACGGCAGCTCCGAAGTGATGAAGGTTCAAATCAAAATCGGAGACTTAAAATCAAGACTTACCGAGCTGACCAGCAAAATAAGCTCTGGGCAAGCAAGCCTCGAAAGCTTCAAACGCGTCAGCGAAAACAACCTGCAGCAATACCAGACCCTCCGCAGCGAAATCCAGCAAAACCGACTCAGCGTAAGGAAACAACGAACCGAATTCGAGAACCTGCAAACTCAGATCACCGCGAAGGATACTGAGCACACCGCTCTAGCGCAAGAAACTGCTCAACTCTGGGATAACCTCGGAGAGAACAGCAAAAAAGCGCGCGGAATCGAAACGCAAATCGAAAACCACAACAAGCGACTTGCCTTCTTGAGGTCAGAATTCACACAAGCAAAAACCTACGTCAAAGCCAGTTCAGGTCGACTCAGAGAACTCGGCGCGAGAAAAGAAAGGTTCACCGCCACCTTGATTGAAATCGAAACTTCACTGGCAGAACTTGAAAAAGTTCAAAAAGAACAGAAAATCCAACTGAAAACCCTCGAAAAAACAATCGAGCGAAGAATAGCGCAAAAAGAAGCTGCGGAAAGGGAAATAACCGAAGCAGGAAAAATAGCCAACTCCGCCAAAGAAGCAGTCATAGAATTCGTCACGCAACGGGAACTCGCTGAAACTGTCGCCGCAGAAGAAAAAGCGTTGCGAAGCATTGAAGAACTCGGCGACTTAGGTGTAATCGCTGGTGTTTACGGAAGACTGCGGAACCTCATAAAGATAGACCGCAGCTACAAAAAAGCAATCGACGCCACAGCAGCCGGTTGGCTCGATGCGCTCGTAGTCAAGGACATTGATTCGGCTTTCATGTGCACTGAAACCCTGCGAAGAATGAAACTTGGGCGAATCAAAATCATCCCTCTCCAAGGCACAACTGCCCCCAAACCGTTCAAGAATCCCGAACGTGATGGAATCAGCGGTGTTGCCTCTGAATTTGTGAAATGCGACAAAAACCACGAGGTAGCAGTAAACTACGTCTTCGGCGACACGCTGGTGGTCGCGGATGACAAGATTGCCTTCGCCCTCTCCAACGAAGGTTACCGCGCCGTCACCATTAACGGCGACCTCTACGAACCAGGCGCATTCGAAAGCGGATACTACCGTGCACCCATCGATTTTTCCACAATTATCCCCAGCGAAAACGCCATCAAAAGCCTCGACGAAGCCGTCACAGCCCTCCAGACTCATCTCACTCAACGAGGCACCGACATAGCAACGTTTGAAGACGAAATTGAACGCTCCAAAATCGAAATCACCCGCCTCTCAGAAGCCATCGGCACTCTCGACCGAGAAATTATCCGAGTGAAACGCAGCGTCAAGAGAACTCAAATCAACGTAAGGCGAGTAGACAAGTTCCGCGCCCGAATAGAAAAAGAAATAGAGGTCGAAAAGGGCAGCATGAACACCTACAAGTCTGAAAGAGCCGTCATCCAGAAAGACCTGCAGAAACTTCAAATCGAACTGGCTGACTTCAGAAGGAAAACCGACGTTTCACACATACAAGAACAGGAAGTTAAACGCGAAAAGCTGGCTGAAGAAATCATCACTCTCAGGCAGAAACTCGGATCTGTCCAAACTGAACTTTCCACGTTCCAGTCTCAGTTCGACAATGTCTTGCGGGTGGGCTACCAAAACAGCAAAATCCAGCTCTCAAAAGTGGAGCAGCAACAGAAAAAAGTCGAGAAAGAAGTGACCGAAGCGCTCCAAATACGTGAATCAATCAAGCAGGAGCTTGCGGTACAGGAGAAAAGCCGGGTTGAGTTGTCAAACGCGGTGCTTTCGGCGCGAGAAGACTCAAAGAAATTCACCTCACAAATTGATTCCATAGACAACGAACTGCGCTCCCTAGATGCGGAATACGAGCAGGCAGACCAGCTGTTCAACCAGCTTCAGCTGAGCCTTCAAACTTCCCGTTTGCACCTTGTGCAGTATCAGAACCAGCTTAGGCTGCTGAATTACGACCAGCCTCTTGAAACCACCGCGAAACAAGTGGAGGAAGCAGAAACCAGCATCCAGATGATGCGCTTCGAGGTCGAACGCATAGGGGCAGTGAACCAGCTTGCAGCCTCACATTACGCCGAGCAAATTTCGCGTTACCGTGAACTGTCCGTGCGCTTGAACGAGCTTGAACGGGAAAAACAAGCCATCGTCCAGTTCATGGATGAAATCGAAGGCAAAAAACGCCGCGTCTTCATGGACGCGTTCGGAAAAATCAACACCAACTTGACGAAGTACTTTGCGAAGCTGACTGGCGGGGGCAATGCCACGTTGAAACTTGAGAACCCTGATGAGCCGTTCTCAGGCGGCATCGACATGATTGTGCAGTTCCCCGATAAACCTTCCATTGTTGTGAGCGGTGCAAGCGGCGGTGAAAGGTCAGTTTCGGCTGTGGCTTTCATTTTTGCCTTGAAAGAATTCACTCCAACTTCGTTCTACGTTATGGATGAGGTTGACGCTCACCTTGACGCTTTCCACACCGCGAAACTGGCTGAACTGCTTTTGGAGGAGTCTGAGAAAATTCAGTTCATAGTTATAACCTTGAAGCCCGAGATGGTGACAAAAGCCCAAAAAGTCTACGGCGTCTACGAACGCAACGGTGTCTCAGCAGTCATATCAGCAAAATTCGCGGAGGCAACGCACTAATGGAAACCGCCCCTCGGAAACCCTTCTACCTGCGCCCTCCATGGAACATTCTTTTTGAAATAAACAAACTTGAAAAGCTCACCCCCTGGAACGTAAACATTGCTTACCTGTTGAGGTCTTTCCTTTCAGAAATGGAGAAAGGCGGCAAAGTGGATTTCAGAGCGTCTGGCGTGGCGCTGGATTCTTCCGCGTTAATTTACTTGATGAAGTCCAAGCTTCTGCTCACGCTTCAGGCGCCTCCTGCGCTTCCGAAGGCTGCAGCGGATTATGTTCCGCCTCCGCTGTTTCTGCCGCTCAGGCATGAGTTGACGTCGACAACGATAAAGCATCTGCTTGAGGTTTTGGATGAAGTGTTGAAGGGGGAGAGGCTTACTAACATTGACCGGGTTGTGGTTCCGCCTGTTCTCCCCGAAGTGTTTGACCTGATGCCGCAGTTTGATCAGTTCATCGCGGAACTTGAACTGCAGCTGGACAAGCTGTTTGCCCACTTGGTGGAGATGGTTAAAGGCGCAGGAATAGTCGAATTTTCAACCTTGGTGAAGGGCGCTGTGCGGATTGATGCGGTTCGCACTTTTATTCTGCTGCTGTTTTTGGCGCAGGATGGAAGGGTAGCTCTCTGGCAGAATGAAGATACAGAAGAAATATACATAGCTGTGGGGAACTTGAAAGTTGCAAAACATGAACAACCAACCAGCGAATCCTGAGCATCCTGAACCTCAGCAGAATCCAGATGAAGAGAAAAAGCAGCACTGCTTGGTTCTGCTGGAGGCTGCGCTGTACGTTGCTGGCAAGCCTTTGGGTTTGAACGAGATTTGTTCCGTGTTGAATACGCGGTCAAAGAAGAGGGCTGAGGCTTACGTTAAAACGCTTAAGCAGGAATACTCAACTCGAAATACGGCGCTTGAGATTCTGGAGTTGAAGGATCAGCGATACGTTCTTCAGTTAAAGGCGGAGTACACGCCACTTGTGAAGAAACTTGTGAATAGACCTCTGCTTTCCTCAGGTCCGCTGAAGACGCTCAGCTACATCGCGTACAGGCAGCCGCTTTCGCAGAAACGCGTCATCGAAGTGCGCGGTCAACACGCTTACGGGCACGTGAAGCTGCTCAAGGAGATGGGTTTGATTGCTGCCGAAAGGAATGGGCGCTCCATGGTTCTTAAGACCACGGATTATTTTGCGGATTATTTCGGGCTAACTATGGACACTTCGTCTATGAAGAAGGATTTGAAGCGCATATTCGGAGAAGCCTTAAAGGACGAACAGCAGCAGTAAAACGGATACGTTTATATTCAAAACAGCGGTTTTAGTGAACACTCGAACTCAACAGCAGAAAAGGGAAATTAAATGTCATCTTGGCAGGGTCACATACATAAGAAGAAGCTCACTGGCGGCAGAAAACGAGTCTACCGCTCAAAACGGAAGTTTGAGCAAGGCACTTTTCCGGCGGAAACCATACTCGGCGAAGTGAAAAGGAAGAGTACACGCGGCTACGGCGGGAACCGCAAAATCAAAGACTTAAGCGACAAATTCGTGTCTGTCACTGACCCGAAAAGTGGGAAAACCGAGAAAACCGATATTCTGCGTGTGGTGAAGAACCGCGCGAACGTGGACTACGACCGCAGAGGCGTAATAACCAAAGGCGCAGAAATCGAAACTTCCTTGGGCATCGCACGAGTCACAAGTCGCCCAGGCATAGACGGCGTAATCAACGCTATCTTGATCAGCGCAAAAGAAGAAAAAGCCTAAACCTTCTTCATCTCTTCCCATAAAAACTTCATTCAGTGATTTATTATCAGATAGCAAATGCTGCTTAACGGTTTTGGCGGCTCCCTTATGTTTCAACATGTTTTTGGCTTGGAAAACAGCCAATAACACCCTACCCCTATAGGTTTCTGCATAGAATCTCTAACAGGATACGAGGGGTGTGCAGTATTCCATTTTTTGGGAGTTTCTTGCGCTTTTCCTGTCAGAACCAAGTCATTCACCAGAAAAGTTAAACACCTAAAAGTACACGAAAACGAATTGTGCACACCCCTAGGATACAAATATGTTATCCGCCTTCATCAACCTCCACAAGCACATAATCAAAGCTTGTTTCTGAGGCGTCGATGCCGCAAAGAATCTTCACATTCACAAGTTCTGTAAATCAAAGTTTTTTCTCCAATAGGTTTCTGGGAAAGTACAATGAATAACTGCTTTTTGATGGATTTCCCCTTAGGCACCGATTACATAATAAGCACATCGTCAAATTATCAATCACTAACACGTACAACATGAAGGAGAGCAAAAGAATGAATAAGAAAATCTCAGGATTGGTTGTTGGTTTGGTTATATTTGCTTCAATCACTGCGGCTGCGGTCACAATGATGGTTCCTTCCCGAACGACTCAGACGCCCACTGGGGAGTTAGATTTTACTGTAAGCGGAACAAGTGACTGTTTAAGATTCCTAAACGGCTCAGTGCCTACCTTTTATGTGCCCTTTACGGTAGCTGCAAATGAGAACTGGCAATTGACAATTAATGCAACAAAAATGCCGGGGGGTGCAAATGGCTGGACAGACATCTATGTGTACAACGGCTATTGGAATGAAGGAACCAACCATACTTGCAGGGCAGAAAACCTTTATCCAATCATTAATGACATAAAAAGCGCTGACTTCGCAATACGCGCTAATGCAACATACACTCAAACCTTCGGCGCATCAACAATGCAGAGCTATACAGTATTCTTTGTCGTTCCACCAGGCGGACTAGCGACATTCCACGTGACCCTTAAACCAAAGTAAGCCTTAGACCCATTTCAATTTTTTTGCGATGAAAAAAGAAGGGGTTTGTTTAGGTGCAGATTTTGCTGAGTGCCTAAGGTGTTGCGTATGAATTTTCCCCATGAGTTGGGTCCATAGAATCTCTAATAAGTTCCAAACAAGAATGATAAAAAAGGGTCAACACAAAAAAAAGATTTCTATGGTTTTGGAGCTTCGTTTCGAGCTTTTAGCAGTTGCTTCGCGATTCGGTTTATGACTTGCTCTTTTGAGCCAGCCTTCTCAACGAGGAGCATCCCGGGTTTTTGCCATGGCGTCTTCGGGTAACCCTTCTCTGCAACGACTTCGTTTTTCAAGCCCAGCTTCTGTGCAGCTTCTTGGATTTCTAGGATTTTCGGGGACGGCACCGCCAAATTCTTGGAGACGCGGCGCCCTTTCTTCCTTGTTTTGGCTGAGTCGAAGTAGGCTGGCCAGATTATGGCTTTGTCTTGTTTACGCATGATTTTTCCCTCGTTTCTTATTTGTGTGCGTAGTACGCGACTAGCTTCTTGTCTACGCTGTCTATCCTGACGAAGCCGAAGCGTTCAAACTGTATCACGGCGGTTGCCTTTAACTTTTTGCAGGCACTCTCCGCGAACCCTTCAGCGGTTGACGCGTTGGGCATGACTACTTGGCAGGGGTACTCTTCGCCCTTTGGTATCCAGTGGATGAGTTGCGCTTTTGATTTCCGCACATCCTCGTAGGATTCGCTGGCAAACTCCGCTTCCACGGAAGTTACGTAGCTAAAGTCCTGTGGCGTCCCGATGATTTTTCTCTCTTTATGTTTGAATGCGACTATCATGACGTTGAAGAGTTCCATAAGCCTGATTACTTTTCCTGCTTCCGCAGCTGCCAAATCTTTCTTGGTCACCCAAAATGCAGCCGACTTGTCTTCTCCGCTTGGCTCAACGGTGTATCGTCTGAACCCTTTTTCAGGTTTGTCAGGGTGCATGGGAAGTTCCACTTTGAAAGTTTTCGGGATGTTTCTCACTTTCAACTGCACGGGTTCGGCGACGAAGAAGTACCTCTCGCACTGCGGGTCAAGGATTTTGCGGTTGTAAGAGTAAAGGTTCTCCCAGCTCAACGTAACATCGGCGGTTTTGGGTCCAACATCGATTATCATTTTCTTGATGGCTTCAGGCGTTATGCCGCGCCGTCTCAGCGC
Source organism: Candidatus Bathyarchaeota archaeon (assembly GCA_963806385.1). GTDB lineage: Archaea > Thermoproteota > Bathyarchaeia > Bathyarchaeales > Bathycorpusculaceae > JADGNF01. Next base: position 256,759 of record CAWDXS010000004.1, read on the forward strand.
CGCGAACGTGGCCAATCGCGGGTCGTCGAAGCCCGTGAACAAGCCTTCGCGTATGCCTGCCACGATTTTGGATTTACTCAGGGAGGCGCCTGTGATTTTTAGCCTGCCATAATGTATGGCTTCAGGGTATTCCCAGCCGAGGTGCTTGTACATGAAGGCTTGGCGGACGCCGTTGGTGAGGTGTTCTTTGCCGCGGATGATGTGCGTTACGCCTATCAGGTGGTCGTCTAAGCCTGCTGCCATGTTGTAGAGGGGCCACACGCGGTATTTGCTGCCTACCCTCGGATGCGGATACTTCTGGTTATCTATGATTCTTAGGGCTGGCCAGTCTCGCACGGCAGGGTTCGGATGGTTCAGGTCGGTTTTGACGCGGACCACTGCTTGGCCTTCGGTGTAGTCGCCGTTCAGCATGCGTTTCCACCGTTCCAGATGCTCCGCGGGTGGCAGGTTGCGGCAGGGGCACGGTTCGCTCAGCAGCGTTTTCTTTCTGAACTCGTCGGGGATGCATGTGCAGATGTAGGCGTTGCCGTCGCTGATGAGGCGCTGGGCATAGTCGTAGTAAATCGGAAGCCTGTCACTCTGGATGTATTCCTCATCGACTTTGCATCCTAGCCACGCGAGGTCTTGCCTGACGGCGTCGTAAAATTCCAGGCTGGGGCGCTTCACTTTCGGGTCGGTGTCCTCGAAGCGCAGGATGAATTTTCCCTTGTAAATCCGCGCGTACTCATGGCTGAGCAGTATAGCTCTGGCAGAGCCCAGATGCAGAACGCAGTCAGGGTTCGGCGAAAACCGCGTCACCACCTGCTTGTACTTGTCAGCGTTCGGCAGGGCTGGGAGCCGTTTTTCTTCGGCTTTTTCTTTTTTGAAGACTTCGGGCCAGTTTTCCTCAACTATCTGCTTCTGCTTTTCAGGTGTGAGGCTGTTAACTTCAGCAAGTACCTCGTTGATGAGGGCGGAAAGTTCCTTAACCTGCGTTCGGAATTCTGCTTTTTCGCCCAGAACCTTTCCCACGATTGGGCCTGCTTGGGCTTTGCCGTCGTGTTGCGCGGCGTTTATCAGGGCGGTTTTTCGAATAAGTTCCCTGAGTTCCTCGTTGTCTTTCAGCATAATCGTTTTCTCTCGCGGGTTAGATGCTTCTTTTAATCAAGAATTCCGCGAAGGCTTTTAATTTTTCCTTGCCTTCAGTCGGCTTCAGGAGTTTGTCCACTTCTTTCCAGCTTTGTTCCACGATTTTGGCGGCTTTGTTTTTCGTATATTCAACTGCACCGTATTTCTGCATGATGCTGATGGCTTCGTCGCGTAGCTTCTGGTTGGAAGGGTGCATGTTAAGAATCTCGATGAGTCGCTTCTTGTCTTTGGCGTTTCCGTTTTTGAGTGCGCAGATAACCATGAGAGTTCGTTTGCCTTCAGTTATGTCCTGTCCTAAGCCGCCCTTCTTCTCAGCAAATTCCTTCCCAGTCAAATCGAGGACATCGTCCTGCATCTGGAATGCAACGCCTATGCTTTCGGCGAAGTGCCCCATTTTCTCCACCAGTTCCTTGTCCGCGCCTGACAAGACCGCGGCTAGCCTTGCCGCCATGCGTGCCAGTGTGCCAGTTTTGTAGGCGCACATCTGCATGTAGTCCTCTTCGCCTATGTTGTCGGCGCTTGCTAAGCCCTTGTGCCACGCGATGTCCATGGCTTGTCCGATGCTTAGGTTAATCATTTCCTGCACGTAAATCTCATAGACATCTCGGAGCGTTTCAGGTGAAATCTTGTCTTTTTTCTCCATCAAAGGCAGAAGCGGCAGGTAGTACATGGCATTTCCCGCGTTGACAGCGATGTCTAAGCCGAAGATTTTATAGGTGCAGGGTTTCCCTCTCCTGCAGTCAGAAGAGTCCTCAATATCATCAATCACGAGCGTGCCATTGTGGACGACCTCTGGAATTATCGCAAAGTCCAAGCAATCCTCCAAATCCTTGTCCAAGGCTTCACAGATAAGCAGAAACAGAGCGGGACGCCACCTTTTTCCGCCTCTGTCCAGCATGTCCCACATCGGTTCAGAAATCGCCTTGTTCAAAGTCTCCAAGTTGTAACCGTGCTTCGGCGGGTCAACCTTGAACAGCACGGCGTTTTTTGTGAATTTTCTGGGAATGTACTTCTCAATTGCCTTGTCGATTAAGGGTGCTTTTTCTTCAAGGAATTTGGCGATGTCCAACTGTTACTTTGCTCCCCTTCTAGCATAGGCTTTTACGTCGAAGCCTCTTGTCCTCAGCCACTTGGCAGTCTTGCCCGTAATCACTACAGGTACGGTAGCCAGTTGCTGCACGTTTTCCGCGCCCACAAGAAACATCACGTTCCGCAATTCCTCAATCAGAAGCGAAAGCAAGCTCTCTGTCTCAACCACGCCCTCAACTGCCGCTCGGAGCACAGGCTGAGAAACAGTTGCCAAACTCGCGCCGACCGCCAGAGCCTTAGCGATGTCAGCGCCGTCTCGTACGCCGCCCGAAACAATAACTGGAATCCTAACCGTCTGACATACTTCCACGAGGCTCCGAGCCGTCGGGATGCCCCAGTCCCAGAAAGCCTCACCCAGAAACCGCTGAACCTTGCCTTCAGCCCCATTTGCACGGTAATACTCAACTGCAGCGAAACTGGTTCCGCCCACACCGCCCACGTCTATGGCTTTGACGCCTGCGGCTTCCAGCTTCTTCGCCTCTTCCGCGGCGATTCCTGAGCCAGTCTCCTTCACGATAACTGGCTTTTCCAGTTCCTCAGCTATCTCCCGTATTTTTGCGAGGACGCCTTCAAAATTTGTCTGCCCTTCAGGCTGCACTGCTTCCTGCAAAGCGTTCAAGTGAATCGCGACAGCGTCAGCGTCAATCATCTCCACAGTCTTTTTGACTTCTTTCAAGCCGTAGCCGTGGACAAGTTGAACTCCGCCAATGTTGGCGATTAAGAATGCAGTTGGCGCTTTTTTTCTCGCTATCGAAAAAGTTTTTGCAAGCTTGCCGTCTTCTAATGCGGCTCGTTGGCTTCCAACGCCCATGCCTAGTCCCAGTTTCTCCACCACTTCGGCAATGGTGGCGTTGATTTTCTCTGCCTCTGCAGTTCCGCCAGTCATTGCGCCGACGATGAGGGGGGCGTTTAATTTGTGTCCGAAGAGGTAAGTTGACAAATCAATTTTCTGCTTGTTGATTTCTGGCAGGGCTCTGTGGACTAAGCGGATGTCTTCGAAGCCTGTTGTGGCTTTTCTCGCCTGAGCTTTCTCGTTCAAGCAGATTCGAACGTGGTCGGCTTTGCGTTTCCGCGTTTCTTCCGCCAATTCTACGCCTTCTCTATAACTGTCCCTAAGACGCTCTGGTCTGTCAGCGCCCTGTAAATCGAAAGCGCCTTCGTAGCGCCCGTGATTGTGACTGGGATTCCCTGTTCTATGGCGGGGATGAGTTCGGCAATCTTGCCCTGCATGCCGCCCGTCACGTCGGTTCCAGCAGCCTTGCCCAGTTTGCCCTGAATTTTCTTCAGCTCCTCCAGTGTGAGGTGCTTGTAGGGCTTCGCGTTCTGGTCCACTTTGGGGTCAGCGTCAAAGAGGCCGTCGGTGTCGACGCCTATGACGATTTTTGACGCCTTGTATTTTACGGCTAAGTAAGCTACCAGCTGGTCGCCTGAGAGGACGGTGAATCCGAGTTTTTCGTCCAAAACCGCATCGCCATAGAGGACGGGGGTGAAAGTCATCTTCATCATTTTTTCAAGGATCGCGCATTCGGACGATTTTATCTTGCCGTTCTCCGTTACGAAGCCGCATGAAGGTGCAACGCTGACGGCGGCGACCTCGTGCCAGATGAGCGCGTCCATAACCAAGCCGTTTAGCACGGTCATGACGTGGTGGGTTTCGGCGAACCCGAGTTTCTGCGTAGGCTCCTTGAAGCCTTCTTTCAGGTTCCACTTTTTCGCGGTCGGGTGTCCAAAGCTTCCGCCGCCATGCACAATAATCAGTTTGTCTATGTCTGCGCGTTTGATTTCTTCTGCTAAGCGGTTTATGACTTCGGTTTTTGCGGCTAACTCGCCGGTTTTGTCGGTTATGGCGGAGCCGCCGATTTTCAGTATGACTGGTTTTGCTTCGCTCAACTGTGCGCACCTTCACCTTGAATAATGTGGCACTTATTGAAAAGCATTACCAGAAAGAAACCAAGGTCGTCGTCAGTTGCGCAGTGGAAACTTGGAGCAGATTTGGAAGTTCTTCCAACCAGAAGAGTTAAGTTGTACTGAAGATATTTGTACTACCTGAAGGTTAAGGTGTACCATGGAGACAGTATTGGTAACTCGGAAGGGCCAAGTAACAGTTCCCATTGCACTTAGGCGCAAGTACGGCATAAAAGAGGGTACGAAAATGATTGCTGAAGACTCCGGTTCAGGCATAGTCCTCAAAGTTGTGCCTCGGCTCGAAGACCTTGTCGGCATAGACGCTGGAAAAGTAGATCTAGAAAAAACTCTTGAAAAGTTGGATAAGATGAGGTCAGAAGACAGATACTAATGAGAGCTGTCTTGGATACCAGATTCTTTGCCGTTAGCCAGCAAAGCAGAGATGAACAAGTCCAGAAATGGGCAAGAACGATTCTGGATAGTCTTCAAAGAAACCCAAATCAGGGAATTGTTCCCTCCATTGTAATCCTCGAGTTCTACAAACTTCAACTGGAAGATTTTGGGAAAGTGGTTGCAGAAATAAGGATCAGCGCAATTCTCGAATCAGAGTTGGAGATAGTCAACCTTGACCCACGTATAGCTGTTGAAGCTGCTAAGCTCCGTTGTAGGTATGGGGAATTGCCTACTGCCGATGCTATAATTGCGGCAACGGCGATTGCGACATCTTCGGAATGTGTTTTGACCGATGACAAACACATCAAGCAGGTTAGAGAAACCAAAACAAGATGGATTTAGCGAGAACGGCAAATTGCTCGCTTGCATTTACAGTATTGTCACGGCGTCGTTTTCTATTCGGACTTTGTCACGTGTCTTGATCTTGGCTATGTCCACTTTGTCAACGCAGGGAATCTCGCTGATTATGGCGCCAACGGCTACTATGGTTTCGCATTCCTTGTTTATCATTCCCGCGGGTGCTGCGCCGTTCTTTTTGAGCCGATAAAGCGTGTAACTGCCGACGGTGGAGCCTTTGCCTTGGGGAAAAACGAGAATTTTGCCTTTCACGCTGATGCCTTGCAGTTCGTGTCCTTTTTCGATGACGGCGCCTGTGTTCGGGTCTACGCCTCCGTAGAACGAGATGGGCTGCTTTGTGGTTAGGGCTTCGCCTTCTGCTTTGCCTTTGTAGATGATTCTTCCTTTTAGCTGTTCCATTTTCCCGTCACCGCCGCGTTTACGCATTCTTCCATACTGCCCATTTTGGTTTTCATGAGGTTTTGCCGCGAATAGAAGCAGCCTTTGGCTGAGGTTGTAGCTAACGCTTTGAATCTTCCTTTGAGTGGGGCGACTGCCATACATGTGTCGCAGGCGAATTTGCCTCCTGCCGCCTCGATAGTTTGGGTGTAGCCGCGTTTGTCCGCAAGCTGTTTCGCCGTCCGTGAAGTGGCAACCCACAGCTCCGTGTTTTCGGCTACCTTTTTGCCTTTGACTAAGTCGGCTATTTCGGCGATTTCTTTGATGGAGCAGTGGGGGCAGCCTACGCAAACGAAGTCTATGTCGCTGACTTGGTCGTTGATGTTGTCGTAGGCGTTTTTGATGTCTGTTTGCTCGATGGTTATTGTTTCTTTTGGAGCTTGAACGGTTTCGGACGCGGGAGTTATGCCTTTGATGTAGAACAAGGGTTTGGCGCCGTAAGTTACCATGGAGGCGCAGAAGCTTTTCAGCTCATCCAGCTCTGCCTCAGCTATGCCTGTGATGTAGGGGATTTTGTTTTCTGCCTTCTTGCCGATGGCGTAGCCGAGTGCGCCCCAGTCAGACAGCTTCGCCAGGGCTGCGTTGACCTGCACGTGCACGTCTGGCACGCGGTTCTCATCAAGATGCAGCCCGTAGCAGGGGGTTTTGCCCACGAACGCCGCCGCTAGCGCTGAGGGTCCGCCTTCCCTGTTCGTTTTTGCGCCTATGACGCTGTTTGCGAAGGTTACCGCTGAGCTTTCCGACCACGCGATGTGTTCGCCGTACCGCGGCAGGTTCCCAATGAGGTAAGGCGTGCATGTGCAGCTGATGAGTATACCCATGCGTTCAAAAGCATCAATAACCTGGTTCTGTTTGGCAGCGAATTCTTCGCTGATGCCCAGCGCGCGCCAGTTCTCCAGATCCATGCCTGCGGGGTTCAGCGTGGTTAAGACGCGAACTTTGCCGTCCTTGGCGAGTTCGTTGAGGAACTCCAAACCTGCGTCGCCTAGGTTGTGGTAGCTGACGCCTGCCACTTGCACGGAGCCGACTTTGATGAGGCGTTCGGCGCCGTAGATGTCGCCCAGCGCGGTGAGGATTTCCATGCTTTTGCGGACGGCGTAGCCTTCTTCGCCGTCAAGCATGCGTTGTTCTTCTTTCGTCAAGTACATATGCATCACAGGAACTTGTTGAGGTCGATTTTGCGGTACGCTTCTTTCTTGAAGCCTTTGCCCGTCGTCACAAGCGGCGTCGTCGCGTCCAGCCCTGCTTTGGCGGTGGTGGCTTTTTTGCCTTCTGAGAGGTCGCCTGACGGGTCAAGGCTTGAGCCGGGCTGGTTTGAAAGGATAACCGTGTTTTTGTCTGCTTGGAAGCGTGTGGCTATTGCCCACTCCACATCCTGCGAGTCGTAGATGTTGATGTCTTCGTCTACGATGACGCAGTGCTTCAGCGACTTGTGTCCTTCAAACGCGGCAGCAATCGCCTTCTTTCCATCATCTAGGTTCTGCTTGTGGATTTGGACAACGGCGTGGAGCCAGCTGCAGCCTCCTGGCGTGATGTACACATCTTTGCACTGGCAGACCTTGTTGACTTCGTTGAATATTGTGGGCTCCTTCGGCATACCCATGAGGAACTTATGCTCGTTCCGCCCCGCAAGGATGGTCTGGTAAATCGGCTTCTCCCTGTGTGTGATGCACTTGATTTCTACCACGGGCTGCTGCCTCACGCGGTCCACGATGCCCGTCAAATCTAAGAACGGTCCTTCGGCGGCTTTTTCCTTGGTTATCCTACCTTCAAGCACTATTTCGCAGTCTTTCGGGACTTCAACGTCGATTGTCTTGCACTTAACCAGCTCGGTGGGTTCAAGCGCGTTAGCCATGCCCAACTCATCCACGCCCTTCGGCAGTGATGTAGCGGCTGCGAGAAGCACGCTGGTTGAGTTGCCGATGCATATGGCTATTTCGAGTTCTCCGCCTGCCTTCTTCAACGCGGAGTCTGTGCCGCGGTCTTCGACAATTCTCGCGACGAAGTGGTTCTTGTCCTTGAGCATCAAGCGGTGGAAGCACATGTTCCTGCTTCGGGATTCAGGGTCTTTGACAATGGCTACGGCGGAGTCGATGTATTTGCCACCGTCCTTTTCCGTGTACCGCATGATAGGCAGCTTGGTTAAGTCAGCGTTTTTCTCGACGACTTCTTGGCAAGCGCCTTTCTCTGCAAGTTTCGGAGCCACGGGCTTTTCGATAGCCGCTGACAATTTCGGCAGCAATTGTTCCTTCTTTATGCCTATTGACCTTGTGATGAGGTCTTTAGAGGAAATCAAACCCGCAACCACGGGTATGCTGGATTCTTTGACTTTTTCGAAGAAGACAGGTTTTTCGCCCAGCGCCTCAATGATGCTCGCGATTTCGTACTCCGTGGAAACAGGCTTGGTTATGCGGGTTAATTCGCCGCTTTTCTGGAGCTGTTCAATGAAGTTTCGGAAGCCCAACTTGGATTCGCCTCGCTTCAAATTAACCTCTGCGTTTCTTAATAAAACAATCGCCAAACTGCTTGCACAATGAGGCTGTTATATGGGGCAAATCTGCGTATTTGGTCAACACGTTAATATTTCATTTGTTACTTCAACATGGCAACAAGACGTATCGGCTTAAGATTTCTGGGTGCAGCCACCAAAAGTTGGAGCGCTTCATCCAGCCATCAAGAGAATTAACGTTGAATTTGCGGAAGGTGTGGAGATTTGAAAATTCGGGTACTCGGGGCAGCTAGAGAAGTCGGCGGTTCTTGCATAGCCGTTGAAACTGAGCAGTGCAAAGTGGCGCTGGACTATGGCATAAAACTTGACGATGTTACGGATGAGTATCCGAAGAATTTTGACGCCGTAATAATAAGCCACGCTCACCTGGACCACTCTGGAAGTCTTGTGCGCCTAACCAAATCCAGAAACCCCCAAGCTATCGTAGGTTCAAAGATGACTCGCGACATAACCGTTGAACTGCTGAAAGATATGATAAAAATCCAAAACAGCAAGCCAAACGAAGTCAGTGGCTATGACGAATCTGCTGTTAACAAAGTCCGCGATTTCTGGTCGTCTAATGAGTCCGTTTCATTGCCCGGTTTGACTGCAGAGTTGTATGGGGCGGGGCATGTAGCTGGAGCAAAAATGATCAGTGTTTGTTCCGAGGGCAAAACGATTCTCTACACCGGAGATTTCTGTATTCATGATACTGAGATTTTGGAGGGATGCAACGTTGATGCGCTTCCGCAATCGCCTGACGTTTTGATTAGTGAGTCCACTTATGGCGGAAAAGTTAGGCCGCCTCGCCGTGAGTTGATTGCTCAGTTTTTTAAGCAGGTTTCCAGCACCATGAAGGCTCGAGGCAACATTCTGATTCCAACTTTTGCTTTTCACAGAAGCCAAGAGATGGCTAAGCGAATTGACCAAGCCATGGATAACGGTGCTTTGCCGCGTTACAACGCCTATACGATTTCGAATTTGGCTCAGAAGATTAATGGGCTCTTTAATGCGAACAAGCATCTTTTTACTGAGCAGATTCAGCGGCAAGAGCAGCCTTTTGAGTACAAGCACATAAAGCACGTTGAACGAACAACAGATGTTGAGGAACCCGCCATTGTGGTCTGCACAGCGGGGTTTGGTCATGCGGGCGCCAGCCTCAGCTTGTTAACTCAGTGGGCTGAAGACGAAGAAAACAACGTTATTTTGACCTCGGGTTATCTTCCGCCAGACAGCCCATTGAGGCTCGCCAAAGAAAAAAGGTACTTCAGGGCAGAAGGGGAAAAATTTCCTGTTCGGGCAAGGTTTGACCAAATAGAGCTTTCCGGGCATCCTGATCAGCGGGAAATTGTAGAGCTCGTTAGTAAGGTGAAGCCTAAGAGAACGTTCCTTGTCCACGGGGACATGGAGCAGGCGGAAGCGCTCTCCACAGCGATTTCAGAAATGACTGAGGTCTACATTCCTGAAAAGGGCGAAAGCATTCATGTTTGATTGATAAAGAAGAAGTGTAATTGGCGTTTTTGCGGGTCAAACGGGTTATTACTTGTTTTTGACGCCGATTTTTGTGCGAAGCACTTCGAAGCCTTGTTTTTCGATGGCTGATGCGACTTTTTCCTGCAGTTCCTTGCCTGGCGTGAGGGCAACCATGCATCCTCCGCCTCCGCCGCCTGTCAGTTTCGCGCCGAATGCGCCTTGTTTCTTGGCTGCGTCAACGAGTAGGTCGAGTTCTCTGCTGGAGACCTCTATGCCCTGCAGTAGGGTGTGGTTTTCGTTCATGAGTTCGCCGAGTTTTTTGAGGTCGTAGGCTTCTAAAGCTTTTCTGCCTTCAATCGCCAGTTGCTCTGCGCGTTTGAAGAGCGGGTCGTATTTCTCTGGGTTTTTGCGTTTGCGTTCGGCGACGCCTTCCACCATGGCTTTGGTGTTGGCGACTTTGCCTGTGCTGCCGATGACGATTTCCACAGGCTTTTTTACGGCGAGTTTCTGGATGTTGTCGGGTCCGCCTGCCGTGTTTTTCTGGAACCACATCAGCCCGCCGTAGGTTGCGGCGGTGTTGTCTATGCCTGACGGGGTGCCTGCATACGCTTTTTCGCCTTCGTAGGCGATTTGGTTAATCTTTTCGTCGGGGATTTTCATTTTGAGTTCTTCTGCGATGGCTCGGGCGATGGCAACGCTGCTTGCCGCGGAGGCGCCGAGTCCGCTGAAGCCTGGAAGCGTGCCGCCTATCCAGATGTTCAGGGGCGTTTTGGGGTCGATGCCCATGGCTTTGAGCATGCGGTCGATGGATTCGAGTTGCTGGAGCCGTTTTTCTTCGCTGTAGCCTTTCGCGGTTTTCCTGTCATCTTTAACCTGGATGCCTGTTCCGGTTTTTTTGACTTCGGCGTCGGTGGTGGAGTCGATGGCGGAGACGATTCCGGGGACGCCGTGGACGACGAAGTGTTCGCCGAACAGGATGACTTTTCCGTAGCCTGAACCTTTACCCATGCGTGTGCACCTTGAGATGGAAAAGTATTGGATTGCTCAGGATAAAAATGTTCGTTTAGGGCAGCCTGCTTGCTCTGGAGCTTTAAGAGTTGTTGGATTCCTTTGGGTTCGGCGTATGTTTGGTGAGTGCAAGTGTGCATGTTTCCACAGTTCTCTGTCCATAGAAGGTGAAGACGCACATGCCGTAATAGCGGAGAACAAGCTTATGGAGAGTTGACGAGGTGTCCAAGATTGAAAAAATGGATTAAAATAGCGTTGGCTTGCCTCTTAGTTTTGATAGAAACCTTCGGTTTCACATTAGTTTTTGGTGTTGTTTTGTCTTCCCGTCACGAATCCAGTGGCGTACCTGATCCTCACGCTAATGACTCAGTCTTACCCGTTGTCCAAGGCGTTTCAAAAAGCAACGGCTGCTACAACATTTCTTTAGCGTTCGTTAACGTGACTTATCGTGAAAGATTAGACAATATTCTAGTTAACCCGAATAGCCCCGAAGACATTACGGGCTTAATTGCCTACCTGAACGGCACCGCCTTAGATGCGGGAGCCCCAATCACGTGTAGCTTGGAAAGTGGCGACAGCCTCCAAATCAACCTCACGTTGCCTTGCAGCGAATTCGCTTCTGGCTCAACGATATATCTCTGCGCCATGGGTGACCATTTCGGGTGCGGCAAAAGCGTCATGCTCCCATAACAGGACTTAATTTTCCAAGCTTTCTTTTGCTGCTCGGAAAGCCTCTGAATTACGTAGCCAACAACTTATCCTGTGCTAAATTAATTCCTGAATCTTCGCTTTAGGAATTTTCTTTTCTTTGCTCAGTACTGTTTTCATGCCAAGTCATCCCATCGCTACTGCAATTACAGCGGAGATAAACATTTTTTGGCAAGATTATGTTATGCTGACGGAAAAAGTAACTCTTTCTTCATCACCCGAGTTGTAACAGGGAAAAGAAAACTGCTTATCACCCGTCAATGTACCCGAACCTATTTGTACTTTATATAAGGGGGGTATAGTTTTTTCCGAGCACTAGAGAGCAACCAAAACCCTGCAAGCCAAAAATGCACAAAAATTCGCCGAAAACGACATTAAACGCCAAGAAACCCGTTCCGAAACCTAAAATAACCCCGCAAAAATAGCTATAGTCACCCGAGGAAAAAACCGTGTCATCAATCATCGAAGACCTCATCGCCAGAAAAATCTTCAACAACCGCGGAGAAGAAACCATCGAAGTCGACGTAATCACCACAGCAGGCTTCGGACGCGCAAGCGCACCAGCAGGAAAAAGCCGAGGAAAAGCAGAAGTCATCTACTACCCCACAGGTGGAGTTGACGCAGCCGTAAAAAAACTCGACGAACAAATCGCTCCCGAGCTTGCTGGGTTAAACGCGGACTTCCAAGAAGAAATCGACAGCGCCCTCCACGAGATTGACGGCACCACAAACTTCAAAAACATAGGCGGAAACACCGCATTCGCAGTTTCCCTCGCAAACGCGGAAGCAGCCGCAAACTCACACAGCCTCCTGCTTTTCCAGTTTCTCGGCGGAACAGCCGCAAACACACTGCCCTATCCACTGGGCAACTGCATTTCAGGCGGACAACACGCAAGAGGAAAAAGCCCAGACATCCAAGAATTCCTCGCGCTGCCACACGGCGCAGAAACCTTCCTCGAAGCCGCAACCGCCAACACAACCATCCACAGAAAAATCGGCGAAGCCCTCAAGAAAAAAGACAAAACCTTCACCGCAGGCAAAAGCGACGAAGGTGCATGGATAGCCAACATCACAGACGATGATGCCTTTGAAGTGATAGCGAAAGCCTGCGAAGAAACAAGCAACGAACTTGACTTCGAATGTGGCTTCGGCATCGACATGGCAGCCTCATCATTCTGGAAAGAAAAAGAACAAATCTACGACTACAAAAACGACAGCAAACAACGCGACACAGGCGAACAACTCGCATACGTCAAAGAACTCATCCGAACATACCACCTAGCGTACGTGGAAGATCCATTCCACGAAGAAGACTACGAAAGCTTCGCCGAACTCACCAAACAAACCAAAAACTGCCTAATCTCCGGTGATGACCTATTCACCACCAACAACGAACGACTAACCAACGGCATCAAACTCGGAGCAGCAAACGCCATCATCATCAAAGTCAACCAAATCGGCACCCTCACCGACGCAACCGAAACCATCCAGCACGCACAACGCCACGGATACACCTGCGTGATGTCGCATCGCAGCGGCGACACAACCGACTGGCACATCGCGCACTTGGCTGTGGCTTTCAACTGTCCAATTATCAAAACTGGCGTGGTGGAAGGTGCACGCATCGCAAAAATAAACGAACTAATCCGCATTGAACATTTTCTCGGCAACCGAGCCAAAATGTCGGATCTAAAAATCTAACAGTAACAGAAGGAAAAAATATGTCAGAAGACGAAACCAAAACAAATCCACCACCTGAAACTGAGCCCAAACCAGAAGAGGCACAGGACGTTAAGGTTGTGGAAGTCGAAAACGAAAACGAAGAAGAAATAGAAAAAGAAACCGAACCCGAAACCCAACCTGCACAGGCGACACCAGTGGCAGAAGGAGAAGAACTCCTGCTACCCAGAGATACACTCTTGTCAGCAGGCATACACATCGGCACACGCATGAAAACCCGAGACATGGAACCCTTCATCTACCGCGTAAGACCAGATGGACTCTTCGTGCTGGACGTGAAGAAAACCGACGACAGAATCCGCGTTGCAGGCAAATTCCTCGCACGCTACGAACCCTCAAAAGTCGCCGTGGCAGCCACAAGGCTTTACGCGCAGGAACCAGTCAAACAATTCTGCAAACTCACAGGTTCCATGCCGCTTGCAGGCAGATTCATCCCTGGAATGCTGAGCAATCCGCTGTATCCGAACCGTGTGGACCCAGAAGTCATCGTGGTTTCTGATCCACGTGCAGATGCGCAAGCAGTGAAAGAGGCTTCGGATGTTGGCATTCCGATTGTGGCGCTGTGCAGCACCGACAACGAGTTCGCTGGCGTTGACCTCGTGGTTCCCACGAACAACAAGGGCAGACGTGCGTTGGCTGTGATTTTCTGGCTTCTCGCTAGGCAAGTGCTGCGTGAACGCGGAGAATTGGCAGCAGACAAGAACCCAGCTGCAACCATCGAGGATTTCGAGGCAAAAATCAGCAGAGAGGAAGAGGAGGAACCCTAAAGCCCATGGCGAAACTTCGGCGTGCTGTCGTAGCCGGAATGTTCTACGAGGGCAATGCCGAAGCGCTTAGGGCACAGGTTGAATCCTGTTTTCTGCATCCGTTTGGTCCGAAGAAGCTTCCTGTTGTGGATGCTGCTGGTCCGCGGAAAATTCTGGGTTTGGTTTGTCCGCATGCAGGCTACGTTTACAGTGGTCCTGTGGCGGCGAACGCTTTTTACGCTTTAGCTCAAGATGGCAAGGTTGATACTGTGGTGGTTTTGGGTCCGAACCACACTGGTGAAGGCAGCGGTTTAGCCATCATGAATGAGGGTGCTTGGAGAACGCCTTTTGGTGATGTGGAAATTGACGGTTTAGTCGCTGACAGCATCGTTAAGGAAACGAGTGTTTTGGATGTGGATGACGTTGCGCATAGGCATGAGCACAGCATCGAGGTGCAGTTGCCGTTTCTGCAGTACCTGTATGGCAGTGGGTTCAAGTTTGTGCCGATTTGTTTCTTGATGCAGGATTTGGAGTCAGCTAGGGAAGTTGGCAGAGCACTGACGGAAGCGCTTGCAGGCAGGAACGCTGTGGTTGTTGCTTCATCTGATTTTACGCATTACGAGTCACAGGCAAGCGTGAACCGCAAAGACATGGCTGCGCTGCAGGCTGTGAAAGCGCTGGATGAGAAGAAATTCTACGAAATTCTGGAAGCGGAAAACGTGACTGCATGCGGCTACGCACCAATTGCGGCTTTGCTGACTTTCGCGAAGGGCATGGGCGCAGAAAAAGCGGAACTGCTGAGCCACAGGACAAGCGGAGACATAACAGGTGACACAGCAAGCGTGGTCGGTTACGCAGCAGTAACCATCAAGAAACCATAGCTGCTCTAGTGCTCGGAACAGTCTATACCCCCTATCGCTTTATGCGGGTTGCGTTTCGGGTTGCTTTTTTGTTTCAGGGTTTGCTGCGGGTTTTTCATGCGTCCCTTTTCGTCTTGAAAAGTCTTAAAGCGTCTTGTTTCGTCTAGAATTGTCGCGAGTCTGCTGATCACGGAGCCTACCCAATGTATTAGGTTGAAGTGCAGGTGCCTGTCTGCTTGAAAGTGTTCTTGTGGGAGAACCATTCTGTTCTTCAGGGAGAGCTAAAAGTGTCTTGGTATATTATGATATTGAGGGAAATGAAGAAAATTAAAATAATAAGTCGGGAGTAAAAAACACTCGCTGATTTTAAATACTTCCTCATTTTAAATGGCTTAACCATTATGGATGTATTTGCATGAAAACAAGCTTGTACAAAAATAACAAAATACGGAGTTATCCGCCGCCACCTCCACCACCCTCATCACAACAAATACAACCCAAGAAAAAACGAACTAGCTTGATAGCCGCAATAGTCACCGTCGTCCTAATAGTTGTCATCATAGCTGCCCTAATTTTCTCAGGTATTATCCCGCTGCTTCCAAAGTCTAACCCTTCACCCTCGCCAAGTCCAACGTACACACCGTTACCAACTTCCACAGCATTACCGACCTTGACCCCCACCATCACGCCCGCGACATCCCCCTCGGCAACGCCATTACCCACCGCAACTAACGCGCCAAACATTGAAACGTTTGGAGTTCTCATAGGAACAGTAGTTGACGACTATGGCGATGCACTTCCAGAAGTTAACGTAACAATAGGCGCAAAAACAGGCGTCACCAATGGTCAAGGATGGTTCAGCATCGCAAACGTAACACCTGGAAACTACCAAGTGGTCAAATTCAGCAAAACTGGCTATGTCACCACTTACCGTTTAACAGACATACAGAAAGGAGTGAGCAGCTACACCCAAGCAGCCCTGAAAGCCGCAGATGCAACACAAGAAATCAACGCTTCCCAAGAGGCTACGGTGACAGACACATCAGGCAACAGCAAACTCACGATACCTGCGAACTCATTAACCCAACAAGGAACACCCTACAACGGTACTGCAGTGGTTTCTCTTACAGCGTTCGACCCAACAGACCAAAACGAAGCCCAAGCTTTCCCAGGCGAATACATAGGGAAAGCGGCAAACGACACGGTTGCACCCATCAAATCATTCGGCTTCGCTGACATTTCCATCACAGACCAAAATGGCGCAGAACTTCAATTGTCAGCAGGCAAACCCGCGACCTTATCAATTACAGTTCCCGCTTCAATGCAGACAGAAGCATCACAACTCGCCAGCTGTCCCCTCTGGTGGTTTGAAAGCGCAGCTGGACTATGGGAAGAGCAAGGGCAAGCAATCTATAATGCAACCTCTGAAAGCTTCACAGGAGACATCACTCACTTCTCAACATGGAACTTCGACTTTATGTACCGAACCGCGTTTGTCAGTGGCAGAATCGTGGACATATACGGCAATCCTATTTCAGGCGCACAGATGAAGTGCTGGGCAAATGGATGGATACAGCAAAGATGGGCAAATTCAGAGACATTTACTGGTGAAAATGGTAGATTTACCCGAATCCCAGTCGAAGCAGGAGTCGTATTCCAATATGAAGCTCTCAAAGGAGGTCACCAAAGCGACATCTTCAGCGCAGGTCCACTTAACGCCAACACGGAAACTGATGTCGGTGATATAGTCTTAGCCTCTCCCACAGTCACAATTACCCTCACTTGGGGTTCAGATCCGAGAGATTTGGATAGTCATCTCACAGCAAGACTAGTAGGCAACAGCACCTTCCACATCTATTACGGCGACATGGGAACTCTAACCTCAGCGCCCTTCGCAAGTTTAGACACTGACGAACGGTACGGCAACGGTCCGGAAATTATTTCCATCTCGCAGATGCAGCCGGGAACATACCAATATTCAGTTAGACACTATCTTGGAGCCGGCGCTATATCCACTTCAAGCGCCCAGGTCACCCTAATCGGCACAGTTCAAGGCGAGCAATTTGTGAGGACGTACACTCCGCCCGCATCCCAACAGAACGGAACCGACATCTGGAGAGTCTTCACGATAAGAGTTGATTCAACTGGAAGAATCACAGCTATCAACGACATCATGGACTATGTTACAGGCGACGATTATTCACCTCTGCTTTATCCTCCATAAGCAAGGCGAAGAGTCAATCCCAACTCTATTTTTCTTTTTTAGCTTAATATCTCAAGTCGCTGCATTTTAGGAATAAAGATGTTTTCGCTTTTGGCTCGATATTGTTGGAACTATGGTGAATATTCTGGCACTAAACTTGCGATGCCGAATGGGTTCATGAGCGGGTAGCGGTCGATGTTGTCGGCGAAGGGGTTGATTCCTGAGACGGTGAATGGAGTGTCTCCGATGCCGTCGCCGTTGGCGTCTGTGCCCGCGTACGATTGCCAGTAGTTGCCTTGGCTGCCGTTGTCCCAAACGTGGGTAACGTTGGCTGAGTGGTCAAAGTTTATTACGCAATAGAAGTTGTTGTGGTAGAAGGTTCCTGGGTACTTGTTGATGAACCAGACGTTGTACTGGTTGTATTGGCTGTTTATTTTGAAGGTGTTGCCTACGGCTGTCAGGTTCTGGTTGCCTGAGCCGTATGCCCCGAAGGTGAAGCCTTCTATGACGTTTCCGATTAGGGTGCAGTCTGTGGAGTTGTTAAGGTCTATGCCGCTGCCCCTGTTTGCCTCGATGCTGTTGCCCATTATGGTCGTGTTGTATCCTGCTTCGAGGATGCCTTCGTTGCCGTTGTCGGTGATGTTGTTGCGGAAGATGAGGTTCGATGTTGGACCGTTTGTGACTATGTATCCGCCGTTGACGATGCCGCCTTGGGCGTTGTCCCAGATGGTGTTGTCGATTATGCGGTTGTTGCTAGAGCCTTCGATCAGGTAGATGCCTGCGCTGTTGCCGTTTATGCGGTTTCCGATTACTTGGTTGTTGGCGGAGTTGCTTAAGACGAGACCTTCCCAGCCAGAGAGGAAGCAGATTTTTGTTATGTCGTTGTTGCTGATTTCGTTGTAGTTTGATTGGCTGAGGCGAACGTTTCCAGTGTTTGCTGTCAGCATGTTGTTGTTGGATGAGTTTAGCCAGATGACGGCTCGGTTGTTTCTGACCTGGTTGTTGAAAGAACTGAACAGCACCATGCTTAATCCTGGCGCTGGCGTGTAGTATCTCTCGAGGAACACGGGTCCACTGGAGCTAGGCTGCTTGTTTGGACGATAGAGTCGTTTGTGTTTGCCAAAACCACGCTGTTGAAGCTAAGTGCCAGCACGGAATCTTGGATTGTCATGTTTCTGCAGTTTACGAGCGCTATGAATGCGCCGTCTGTTGGCACGGTCTGGTCTGATTTGTCGATCCAGTAGTAGATGGGTTTGCCGTCGATGGTGTTTGAGGTGTCAACGTAGTTGATGTAGGCGGAGACGTCGTTGCCGACTACGCCGAAATTGTTGTAGTTGGCGATTAACGTGTTTTTGGTGAAGGTGTTGTTGGTGGCGGACTGCAGCCAAACTGCGGACGCGGCATCCGTGAAGGTGTTGTTGACTATCACGTTGTTGGCTGAAAACTCTATTCGTAGCCCTGTGCCGCCTGACCTGAAGAAGTTCTGGGCGACAAAGTTGCTTGCGGAGTTTGAAATTTTCACGCCGTCGCCGTTGTAACAGACTTCGTTCTTGAAAATGTTGCTTCCAGTTGAGTTCTCAAGGCTCACGCCAATTGAGCACTTAGTTAGTTTGTTGCTGTATATGTTGCAGTTTTGGGCGTTGCGGATTATGATGTCGGGAAGCTGCACTGGGTAAACATAGTCAGGCATCCACCACGGGCCATCTGATCCTGGAGTGGCGGTGTTTGTGAGGTTGAATCCTGTGATGTTGACGCCGTTGTGGGTGATGAGTAGGTCTGGGCCTACGCTGTGGGCGTCGATGATTGTTGTTTGGTTGTTTTCGCCTATGAGCCATATGGCTTTGTTGATGGTTACCGCTTCTTGGTATGTTCCGGCTCTTACGAGGATTGCGTCGTCGTCTGAGGCGTTGTCAACTGCTTCCTGTATGGTTGCGTAGTTGTCTGGAACAAGAATGGTGGGTTCAGGGGGAACCAGGTGTGGCAATGCGGGGTCTTCTGGGGGAGGTGTGGGAGATGGGGACGGCGAAGGCGTGGGTTCTGGGGTTGGTGAAGGAGCGAGTGTTGGGGTTGGAGAGGGCGAAGGGGTTTTGGGTGTTGGTGTCGTTATCTCCTGAGTCGGTTTGAGGGAAGGGGTTGGTGTTGGAGTTGTTTCCGTGAAGAGTGTGCTTGTGGTTCCGTAAACGATTATTGATAAAACTAGAGCGGAGACCACTATGAGGGTAACCACAAGGTTCCTTTTCTTCATAGGCTTTCAAGGATATTAATTGACTAAGTCCCTTTTAGCTCTCCCTGAAGAACAGATTTGGTCAAGAAATCTTGACAAACTTTTATTCGATAAAACGACCAGACTTTTCTCCCATTCGGAATTAGTCCCCCTCTTTCTTGTGTATACACTTAAATCTGTGTACTCACATAATTATTTGCATGGCAAACTTAACCGTGTCAATTCCCAAAGAGCTCTGCGAGAAGATGAAGCGGCACTCTGAGGTCAAGTGGAGCGAAGTAGTCCGGAAAGCGCTATCAGAATACGTTGATCGACTAGAGCTAGTTGAGGGCGGAGTGGTTCCGATGAAGACATTGGCAAAAAGAATGAAAGAAAAAGGCGTGGATGTTTCAAAGATTGATTTGGAGAAAGCCATCAAGTACTATGAAGAGGGGAGGAAAGCTAGGACGGAAGAGATTGTCTACGATACAAGCCAACTTATAGAATTTTCGAAGAAAGGCAAATTCAATTTAGCTGGTTTCACGACAATTTTAAATGTCATAGAATATCCTAAAGCGGAGCAATTCGAAGAATTAACGGTAATTTATCCAGTCTTTGAAGACTACGAAGAAGCCCTCGAAATCTCTCAGGACTTGCTCCGAAAAGGTACTCCTCTTCAAGCTGTGGATTTAATGACTGCAGCAATCTGTGTAAGGCGGAACCTAACTCTTTCCACCCGAGACCAAGACTTTGCAAACGTGAAAGGAGTCCGAAATAGCTTTAGATTTGAACTAGCCAAGTAGGCTATTTGATGGCGAAGGATGCGCAGAGTTCCTCAACGGTGCGGTTCAGCGTCAACTCAGCGATGTTCTGCCCATAGTCCAAGATGCGTCTGGAACTGTCAAGCACAAGCCTCAGTATCGAAGCAATGTTCGGGTCGAGTTTTTTGCTGCTCATCAGCCTGATCAAGTCGTTCTCCAGCGTCACGTAGCTTTCGCGTTTGGGAATCAGTGCTTCGGCGTCGTTGTAGTCGCGTTTGAACATGGCTCTCGTGGCTTCCTCAAACAGCTGATGCGCTATGTTGTTGAAGTTGACCATTTGCGAGTAAACTTCTTCGTCGATGGGTTCTTTTATGAAGAGCAGCTGGTCGTCAACTAGCTTCTGGAACGTTGCCAAATTGTTCATTATGTTCACGGCGTCTTCGCCAATGTTCTTGATGTCGTTCACGATTATGCGGTACAGCAGGTACTCCTTGGGCGTTTTGAACCCCAGTTCCCGGTACAGGTTCCGTTCGATGCCGAATTTTAGCTGGCGAACCACGTAAAGCACGAGCCTGTTCACGTCATGGTGCGCGTTCACCACGTTCTGGTGAAGCCCGCTGGACTTGTTTTTCAGCGCTGAGATGGCGTCTCTGTTGGCTGAAAGGGCAATAATCGACATGCGCCTGACGGCTTTCTCGATGGGGAACTCTGAGTGCCTTATGAGAATCTGCAGCGTAATTTCATCCGCAGTTTCCTCAATTATCTCTGAACCCAGAAAAGTGTCTCGGGCAAAATTCTTAATTTCCGTCTTGCACTTGGATGCGTCAACGCCTGTCCTGAAGTGGACGCGGATTATGTCGGCGCTTATGACGTAGAGTGCCTGTATCATGCGTAGAGTTGACTGCAAGTCTTCTTCAGGGTCCACGCTGATGTAGTATTCTTTCAGCTTGTTGCCTTCGTCTTCCTCGGTTTTTTCCCTGATTTTTCTGGGAACCAACGTTAATGTGGAGTCTGGTTGCAGGTTGAAGTCTATTTCGCTGCCGCGTTTCAGCCCGATTTCCTGAACCCATTCTTTCGGTAGGCTTATGATGAAGGAGCCTCTGCCTGTGCATTGTACTCGTCTGTAGCCTAGGTCTTTTTCCGCCATGCAAATTCACCGTGTATATGTTTCATGTATATTGTATATATCATTCCCTTGCATATAAATGATTTTCACTACGGTTATATAGAATACATGCCACTAGCAGTAGCCAACATCCTCTAAACAGGTGACAAAAATGCCAACAAACACATGTAAAGCCCGCATAAACTCCGCTGAACAAACCACCACAACCAGCGCCATTCTCTGCACAAAAGACACCGAACTTTACATTCACATACTCACCTGTCCACGCTAAACAAACAGGAAACGTGAAAAATCATGGTTAAAAGAATTATCGCAAAACAAGAAGCCTGCATGGGCTGCGGACTCTGCGAAGTCTACTGTACCGTGCAGCATTCCAAGTCAAAAGACATAGTTAAAGCGTACAACCGCGAAACCCCCCGCGCCATCAGCCGAGTACGCCTAGAAATGAACAAACCCGTCAGCTTCGCGATACAGTGCAGGCACTGCGAAGACGCACCCTGCGCACAGGCCTGCCTCACAGGCGCCATGCACCGAGACGAAGAAACAGGCTTAGTCACCCACAACAAGGACAAGTGCATGGGCTGCTGGACCTGCGTCATGGTCTGCCCCTACGGCGCCATCAAAATCGACAAAGAAGGTCACATCATAGCCAAATGCGACCAATGCAACGAACTTGACACACCCGTATGCGTTGCCAACTGCCCCAACGGCGCCCTCCTATGCAAGGAGGTCAAGCCCTAATGCCCAAGTACGTCATCGTCGGCGCGTGTGCAGCAGGCGTGGGCGCAGTTGAAGCCATACGCGAAGTAGACCCCGTCGGCGACATAACAGTCATTTCAGAGGAAACCTGCCCCACCTACAGCCGCCCCATGATAAGCGACTACGTCAGCGGCAAAGCAGACTTAGCGAAGATGAAGACACGCGACGACCAGTTCTGGCAAAAAAACACGGTCCAAGCCTTAACAGGCAGAAAAGCCGTCCGCCTAAACACAGCAGAAAGAACCGTGGCTCTTGACACAGGCGACCAAGTCGGCTACGAGAAACTGCTTATAGCCACAGGCGGCAAACCCTTCATCCCGAAGATGGAAGGCACCGACAAAGACGGCGTATTCACCTTCACCACATACTCCGACGCTGAACGCTTAGCCGCCAAAATCGACGCCATCCACGCGAAAAACGTCGTGGTCATCGGCGCAGGCTTAATCGGCATCAGCGTCACCGATGCCCTCGTTAAACGCGGCTTAGCCGTAACCCTTGTGGAGCTGCAAGAGAACATCCTCAGTCTCCTCCTTGACCCGAAGGCGTCGGACATCGTGGAAAACTCCGTGAGAAACGCAGGAGTCAACATAGTCACGGGGCAAAGTGTCCAGCGGATAGTCGGCAGACCAGCCGACGAAGACGTTGTCGGCGGCGTAGTTCTCACGGAAGGCGAACAAATCCCCTGCGACCTCGTCATAGTTGCCATAGGCGTGGTTCCACGCACCGAGTTGGTGGTCGGCACGGACGTGAAAACGAACCGCGGTATAGTCGTGGACAGTTCCATGCGCACAAACCTTCCAGACGTTTACGCTGGAGGCGACGTGGCAGAAGCCTACGACTTCATATTAAACCAGAACCGTCTCCTGCCCCTTTGGCCTCTCGCCGTGTTGGAAGGCAAGATTGCAGGCTACAACATGGCAGGCAAAAAAACAGATTACGCAGGCGGCACCAGCATGAGCACGCTTAAGTATTTCGGCATACCCCTAGTCTCCATAGGCTTAGCCAACCCCAAAGAAGACCCAGCGCTTGAAATCCTCGTCAAGCACGACACCGAAAAAAACGTGTACAAGAAGCTTGTGCTCAAAGACAACGTAATAGTCGGTATAACTTTTCTAAACGACATAGAACGCGCAGGCATCTTTTTCCACCTCATGAAAAACCGCGTCAACGTAAAAAAATTCAAGCAGGACTTGCTGGCGGACAATTTTGGGCTTGCCTCTCTGCCTCAATCCCTGCGGAAAAAAATGAACTTAAGTGAATAGACATGAATGAACAAGACCGAAAAATAATCAACCCCTTCAACAGCGACAAAGACTTTGCAGGTTGCAGCATATTCGGCATGATGAACCTCGAAGGCAAACGCTTCTCATCCAAAGACCCCGTCCGCGCCATAACAAACATGCATGAACGGGGCAACGGGTTAGGCGGTGGCTTCGCCGTTTACGGCATATACCCTGCCTTCAAAGACTACTACGCCTTCCACGTCATGTACCTCAGTCGGGACGCTAAAGATAAAACTGACAGAGTCTTGGCTTCATGTTTCAACATAATCTACGAAGAAGAAATACAGACCAAGCCCGCTAACGTCATTGACCCGCCGCTGGTTTGGCGTTACTTTGTCCAGCCTAGGAAGAACCGACCTGAAAACCAGACCGAAGACGACTGCGTAATACAGGCGGTCATGCGAATCAACACGGAAACAGGCAAAGCCTTCGTTTTCTCAAGCGGCAAAAACATGGGCGTCTTCAAAGGCGTCGGCTACCCCGAAGACATAGCCGAATACTTCTGCCTCGAAGACTACGAGGGTTACCTCTGGAGTTGCCACGGCAGATTCCCCACAAACACTCCTGGCTGGTGGGGCGGCGCACATCCGTTCAACATACTTGACTGGACAGTGATTCACAACGGGGAACTCTCTTCCTACGGCATTAACCGCCGCTACCTAGAAATGTACGGATACAAGTGCACGCTACAAACCGATACGGAAGTACTCGCTTACGCCTGCGACTTACTCATGAGAAAGCAACGTTTGCCAATCGAGATAGCTTCACAAATCCTTGCTCCGCCATTCTGGTCTGAAGTTGACTCATCACAGTCAAAGCAAGCTCTCGCACTCAAAGCGCTACGCCAGACCTACGGGAGCCTGCTAATGAACGGTCCCTTCAGCGTCATCATTGCACATCACGGCGAAATGATAGGCTTAACTGACAGAATCAAACTGCGCCCCATGATAGCGGGCACAAAAGGCGACGTGCTCTACTTGTCATCTGAGGAGGCGTCGATGCGTTTGGTTTCGCCAAAGTTGGATAGGCTTTGGACTCCGAGAGGCGGCGAACCCGTCATCGGCAGAGTAGGCGGCAAAAAACTAATCGAGGCTGTAGCAACGTTGGAGACGCATCAGTGATGAAGAGTTACTTACCGCCAGAATACATAGTGGAACGCGACGAAGACAAATGTATTCGCTGCAAAGTTTGCGTCAACCAATGCACCTACGAAACCCACAGCTACGACGAAGAAGACGACGTTATACGATCCAAAGATGAGAACTGCGTAAACTGCCAACGATGCGTCACCATGTGCCCAACCCACGCCATAACCATAAAGAAAAACCCCAGCGCCTACCGAGAAAACGCCAACTTCACCACAGAAGTCATAAAAGACATCAAGAAACAAGCGGAAACAGGCGGCGTGCTCCTAACAGGCATGGGCTGCGACAAACCCCAACTTACCTATTGGGATCGGTTGCTGGTCAACGCCAGCCAAGTCACGAATCCCTCTATTGATCCGCTGCGGGAACCCATGGAAATCAGAACCTATCTCGGCGCCAAGCCTGACGCGCTGGAGATGGAGCTGGAAAACGGCGACATCGTCCTGAAAACTCAGCTTGCTCCACAGCTGACGCTTGAGACCCCCATTATGTTCTCAGCCATGTCCTACGGTGCCGTCAGCCTGAACGTTCATGAATCCTTAGCTCGAGCAGCCACGCAGTATGGCACTTATTTCAACACGGGCGAAGGCGGGCTGGCTCAGAAACTTTACAAGTACGGCAACCACGCCATCGTGCAGGTTGCTTCAGGTCGCTTCGGCGTCCACCCAGACTATCTGAACGCAGGCGCCGCAGTCGAAATCAAAATTGGCCAAGGCGCAAAACCAGGCATCGGTGGACACCTTCCAGGCGAGAAAGTCACAGACTTAGTTGCTCGGACACGTATGATTCCTGTTGGCACGGATGCGCTTTCTCCTGCGCCTCAGCATGACATCTACTCAATCGAGGATCTCAGGCAGCTGATATATGCCTTGAAAGAGGCAACGAACTACGAGAAGCCCATCTCAGTGAAAATCGCAGCTGTACATAACGCGGCTGCCATAGCCAGCGGCATTGTTCGCGCAGGCGCAGACATCGTCGCAATCGACGGTGTCAGAGGTGCCACAGGCGCTGCTCCGAAAGTCATCAGAGACAACGTGGGTATTCCAATTGAACTGGCGATTGCCAGCGTGGACCAGCGTCTGCGCGACGAAGGCATCCGAAACAAAGCTTCCATAGTGGCTGCAGGCGGATTCCGAAGCAGCGGCGACATCGTCAAAGCCATCGCATTAGGCGCTGACGCAGTGTACATTGCCACTGCCGCGTTGGTTGCTATGGGCTGCACGGTCTGCCAGAAATGCTACACTGGAAAGTGTCCATGGGGCATCGCTACAAGTGACGAATGGGTAGGCAAGCGCATTAACCCAGACATCGCTTCGGAACGTCTGGTGAACCTGCTGCGTGGTTGGAGTATGGAAATCAAGGACATGATGGGCGGCATGGGAATAAACGCCATCGAAAGCTTGCGCGGCAACCGTTTGCACCTGCGAGGTGTCGGCTTGACAGACACGGAACTGAGAATCTTGGGCGTAAAAATGGCAGGTGACTAAAAATGGTTGTGCAAGCAGAAAAAGCGGCAGCTGAAATAAGCGCAAAATTCCTCACTCGGACACATCTGGAAAATGGCGCGTGGAAAGTAAACGCCGAGAGCTTACACTACAGAGAGCTTAACGGTCTTCTCCGCGAATTAGACGCCAGCAACGTTGAGAAAATCGAGATAAAAAACGTCTACGGACAGCGGTACATCGGCACGGGCCTCAAGAACAAGCTGAAAATTGACATCTACGGTACGCCTGGAAACGATTTGGGAGCTTTCATGAACGGTCCACACATAGAGGTACATGGGAACGCACAGGACTGCACAGGCAACACCATGAACGACGGGCAAATAATCATCCATGGAAGAGCAGGCGACATCACTGGCTACGCAATGCGAGGCGGAAGAATCTTCATCCGAGACG
The DNA here is from genome assembly GCA_963806385.1 of Candidatus Bathyarchaeota archaeon. Classification (GTDB taxonomy): domain Archaea; phylum Thermoproteota; class Bathyarchaeia; order Bathyarchaeales; family Bathycorpusculaceae; genus JADGNF01. The sequence continues at coordinate 282,529 of CAWDXS010000004.1, forward strand.
ACGTTGGCTACCGCGTGGGCATCCACATGAAAGAGTACATGAGCAAAAAGCCTGTTCTGGTTGTAGGCGGGACTGCTCAGGACTTCCTCGGCGAGTACATGGCTGGCGGCATACTGTTAGTTCTCGGCTTAACCTTGAACGTAGGTGAACACCACAGAGCCCGCTTTGTCGGCACAGGGATGCACGGAGGGGTAATCTACGTGAGAGGCGAAATCAGCCACCTCGGCAAAGAGGTTAAAGCCGTAGACATTAACAAGACAGACTTAAAAGTGATTCAGGGTTTGGTCAAGGAGTTCTGTGACTACTTCGGCAACAACTTTGACGATGTCATGAGCGGGAAATTCGTGAAGATAGTGCCGTATTCCAGTAGACCTTACGGAAACGTATACGCGTACTAAACGCAACTCTCCTTTTGAATGCTGGTTTTCGGAAAAGACGTGGTCAGCGGCGCCTACCCCTTCCTTTATGTTTAAAGTTGGAATTTGGGGGCGTGCTTTTTCATTTGTATCTGATTTTGAATGCAAGGATAATCAGTCCTTGAACTAGACCCACCAAGTTTCCAATTATTATGGGTACGTCATTCATCAGGATTCCGTAAAGGAACCACAAGAATACGCCGATGCTGAACAATGAGAACATTCCTAGCGATATGTCTTTGGTAGATTTGGTCTTCCAAACCTTCATCAGTTGTGGGAAAAGTGAAAACGTCGTAAGAGCGGCTGCTGCCAAGCCAATCACGGTTATGGAGTCCATTGTGCTCGTGCTCTATTGGTTGTTTGTCGCATCTTTTATTTAGAGTTGCTCGTAGATTTCCTTTATGATTCGTATGTTTCTCAAGGGAGTGTCGAGTTCCAGTAGTAAATGTTGGAATACTTGTTCTTGAGTGAAAAGTTGGCGTCGTCGTAAACTATGTCGAGACCTGTGCCGTAAGTCTCCAAGAGCGTTCTCGAAATATTCCAGATTTGTGGCGATTTCTCGTCTGGTCCCCAAAGTCCCCATATCGTGTCATTAGGATTCCTCATGCCCCAACCGTAATTTCTCGGCAAAACGAGCACGGTTTGCGCTGAGTTGTGGACAACGTAAGAACCGTGTTGGACGCCGTTCCAGAATCTCTCCAGTGCCTCGAAGTGCTGTTCCGTCAAAATTCCGTAATCATTAATTTCTGGGTAATTGAAGACCACGATATATTTGGCGCCAGCTTCATACGCCAAAACCATGTCACTGTACAGTTCAGACGCATTCTCAAGGTAAGGCGGTGAATCGTAAGTCCATGTGGTTATCGCACCCCAGCTTTTGCCTTGAACCGTTGCCGCTCCTCTAGCCAACGCCACGTCTTGAGCACGAGTGTGGTTCCACCCAAACTGGGCGAGCACGACATCGTATCCCGCGAGGTAATCAAACCAGTACAGAGCATAGTCAGAAGTAAATGAAGAAGGCGGATTCTCCAATGCCTTCGCCGTTGCTAATCCCGGCATGGTCTGCCAAGCGCTAACGAAAAGGTTCGCCATGTCATCATAGTTCCCAGGCGGATTCGAGGCAAAGTAGGAGCTATTTCCTCCATCAAGCAAACTACCCGCAGGCTCATCAAAAAAGTAAACTCCTTGAAACCGATTACCCCATCGCTGCTTCGCCGCGTCAAGCCAAGGCAACTGCCAAGAATTATCGAACTTGCCAAAATAAACCAAAATGTTCAGCCCCGAACTTACCGCGTAATCACAGACCTCGTTTATCATGGTTTCGTTTTTGCTCGCTGATCCAGAATCCACGACGAAAAGGTTCGTGTAACCCTTCACTTTATCGATAAGTATCTTTGCCTGTGCGGTTGTGTCACCGCTGAAAGAAACTCCAACATAGAAGTCTTTGGCGTTGTTTTCTCGGTTCATCAAGCTTGAGGGCAGAAAAAAGGCAACAGATACCAAAATTATCAACAGAGCAGCAATAAGAACGAAAAGCGGTTTCACTCTCGGCAGACCTTTTTTAGAAGTTGTGGATAAGGATTGATTTAAGCCTTATCAACATGTCCCGTTTTTCGGCGTTGCCGCGGACTGATGAGAAGAAACTTGAATGGTTCTGAGGCAACTTTTTTTGGATTTGATGGATTCACATTGGTTCAGAGGCTTTTTGACCTGACTTTTCACGAAAATAGGCTACGTTAACATCAGAGTAGGCGTCTAGGAAGGTTTAAATAAATACTGACTTATTTCGTATATGCTTCAAGTTTAACGGATGAAAAAATAGATGTCATCTCAGGAATTTCGTCACATAGTGCGTATCTTGGGTTCCGACTCAGTAGGTACGCTGAAGGTTTCTTACGCAGTTACAGAAATTAAAGGCGTCAGCCTAAGCCTCGCAAACGCGGTGTTGAAAAAGGCTGGTATTAGCCCTGACATGAGGGCAGGCTTCCTGACAGAAGCAGACATAGAAAAAATAGAAGACATAGTCAAAGACCCTTCCAAGTACAGTTTGCCCACTTGGCTCTTCAACCGAAGAAAGGATTCGGACACAGGCAAAGACATGCACCTCATCACAGCAGACCTCGTTCTGAAAACAAAAACCGACATCGACGGAGCCAAAGAAATCAGGTCTTGGCGGGGATACCGACACGCTTACGGCTTGAAAGTACGAGGCCAACGAACCAAAACCACGGGAAGAGCAGGCAAAGCCTTAGGCGTAAAGAAGAAAGCCCTTATGCAGAGACCTGGAGCTGCGCCAGCCCCAGCTGAAGGAGGCAAATAATCGTGGGCGATCCGAAAAGGCAAAGACGAAAATTTGAAACTCCACGTTTTCCATGGCGCAAAGACATCCTGCAAGAAGAGCTTAAGCTCTTGGGCACTTACGGATTGAGGAACAAACATGAGCTTTGGCGTCACGAAACCATGCTTAGCAAGTTCCGAGGTATCGCGCGTTCACTCATAGGCAGAACGCCTGAAGAACGTGTGAAAATGGAGAACGAGCTTCTGGTGCGACTGAAGAAACTCGGCGTCCTCCAGGAAACAGCGGTCTTGGACGATGTTTTGGACTTATCCATCGAGGATATTCTGGAACGCAGGCTGCAAACCATAGTTTTCCGGAAAACCTTAACCAAGACTGTTCATCAGTCTAGGCAGCTGATTACACATGGGCACATCACCATAGATAACCGAAGGGTTACGGTGCCAAGTTACATTGTCTCACGGGAAGAAGAAAAAACAATTGCCTACGCCGCGGAAAGCCAACTGGTAAATCCAGCGCATCCAACGCGTGTCGCCATGACCGTGGTAGTTAAACAGCGTGAGATACCTCAGCAACGCGATAGAAGAAGAGGCGGAAGAGGCGGTAGATTTTGAGCAGCAGTAGCAAACGGAATGAGAAATGGGGCGTTGTCCACATCTTCAGCTCCTACAACAACACAGTAATACACATAACTGACCTTTCAGGCGCAGAAACCATAGCGCGCACAAGCGGCGGCATGTACGTGAAAGCTGACCGCATGGAATCTTCACCCTACGCTGCCATGCGCGCCGCCACAGGAGCTGCTGAAGTCGCAAGAGACAAAGGCATCACAGCCATACACATCAAAGTCCGCGCACCAGGCGGTTCAGGACCACGCACGCCAGGACCAGGTGCTCAAGCAGCCATCAGAGCGTTTGCAAGGTTCGGTTTCCGCATTGAACGCATCGAAGAAGTCACGCCGATTCCACATGACGGTACCCGTAGACCTGGCGGCAGAAGAGGCAGACGAGTATAGTCGCCATGTTTCCACCTTTATTAACAGAAAAATTGAAATAATGCACCCGTGCTGTTATTTGAACGCACATCTTTGTCCCAGTCACTTGTGGAGTGTCTAAGTAAGTGAAAATTGAAGTGCTCGAAAAAGACGAGACGAACCTTCGAATAATCGTTAGAGACGCAGAGGTTCCTCTGATGAACGCGCTACGAAGAATAGTCCTGGCTGAGGTTCCCAGCATGGCCGTGGACGAAGTGGTCATGATTGAGAACTCGTCAATCCTGCAGGACGAAATGATAGCTCACAGGCTTGGGCTTGTGCCGTTGAAGACGGATTTGGAAAGCTATAATCTTCCTGAGGACTGCGAATGCAAAAGTGAGTTTGGTTGTGCTCAGTGCCGTGTCACGTTGACGTTGAATGCGGAATCCAACGAGGGCACGCGGACGGTTTACTCGGGAGAGTTGGCTTCTGAAAATCCTGCGATATCGCCGGTTTCTGAGAAAATTCCGCTGATTAAGCTTGCGAAAGGGCAGAAGCTGAAGCTTGAAGCTTATGCAAGGCTTGGAAAAGGAATGGTCCATGCTAAGTGGCAGCCGGTTTGTGTTGCTGCTTACAAGTATTACCCGAAAATTGTGGTTCCCGCCAAAGGCTGCGATGACTGCCAGAAATGCGTGGATATCTGCTCCAAGAAAGTGCTTGCTATGAAGGGCACCAAAGTTGATGTTAAGGAGCTTTTGTCTTGCAATCTGTGTATGGATTGCGCGGAAGCTTGTCCGAAAGAGGGTGATGGCATAAAGGTTGAGTGGGAGAAGAATGCTTTCGTCATGAACATTGAGTCAACAGGTGCGCTTGCTCCTGAGCGTATTTTGCAGGAAGCTGTGAAGATTCTTGATAAGCAATTAACAGATTTTGAAGAACAAATAAAGGTGGAACAAACTTGAGAGAAACCAAATCCACAAACCCAGAAATCATTAAACTAATCCGATTCCTTAAGAAGCAAAGCAGGGAAAATGAAGCAGGTGTCTGGCTGGATGTTGCTGAGCACTTGTCCAAGCCGAGCAGGCAACGCGTTGCCGTTAACCTGAGCAGGATAAACATGTATACGGAGAAAAGCGACACTGTTGTGGTTCCTGGCAAGATTCTGGGCTCTGGCGTGATTGACCATGCGGTTACGGTGGCTGCTTTTGATGCATCTGCCAAAGCAAAGGCGAAGCTTGCTGCCGCAAAGGCAAAATACTTGTCCATTGCTGAACTTGTGAAAAAGAATCCTCAAGGTTCCAACGTTAAGATTATTGGGTGAAAAAGATGCAGGTTGCAAAAACTTCAGTTGTAATTAACGGTGAAGGGCTTATCCTCGGAAGGATGTGCAGCAAAGTTGCGAAGCGCCTGTTAAACGGCGAAGAAGTAATCGTTGTTAACGCTGAGAAAGTGGTGCTTTCTGGAAAGAAGAAGAGCAAAGTGGCGGAAGCTAAGCAGTTTCTTGAAGTTGGTGCTCCTGAAAGAGGTCCATTCCACTCTCGCAGACCTGACAGGATTGTGCGGAAAACCGTGAGGGGTATGGTTCCGTGGAAACAGGCAAAGGGCAAAAGCGCGTATAAGCGGTTGAAGGTTTACTTGGGTGTGCCTGCTGAGCTTGTTGGTCAGCAGATGGAGACGATTGAGGAAGTTTCAGCGTCGAAGTTGAAGGGTCCTCATTTTACGCTTGGAGAATTAGCAGTAGAAGTAGGATGGAATAAGGGTGCGTAGTTATGCCAGGTAAGAAAGTTCTTGTAGTTAGCGGAAAACGCAAAACCGCAGTTGCTCGCGCTGTCGTTAAGCAAGGCGTGGGAAAAATTCGGATAAACAAAATGCCAGTCGAGATTGTTGAGCCTGCGATTGCACGTGAAAAGATTATGGAGCCTTTGTTGCAGGCTGGGGAAGCTACTTGGAAGCAGTTGGATATGGATGTGAAGACTTCTGGCGGTGGTTACATGGGTCAGGCGGAAGCTGCTCGGATGGCTATTGCTAATGCGTTGTTGAAGTGGACTAAGAGTGGTCATTTGCGTACGGTTTTCACTGAGTATGATAGGACTATGGTTGCTGGTGACGCTAGGAGCAAGGAGTCGAAGAAGTTCGGTGGTCCAGGTGCTCGTGCTAAGGAGCAGAAGAGTTACAGGTAGGCGAATGAGCGGATGATTATTCCCGTGAGATGCTTCACCTGCGGCAAACTGGTCGGAGACAAATGGGAAGAGTTTGCCCGAAGGATTCGCACAGGCGAAAACGCGAAAGACGTGCTGGATAGCTTGGGCGTTAAGCGTTACTGCTGCAGGCGGATGCTGCTCTCCAACGTGGAAATAATCGATGAGATTCTGCGGTTTTACGAGGAAGCTGAGAAGCGGAAAGAAGCGCGGAACTTCGGTTAATTTCAGTTTCCATCTTGCGGTTCAGCGATGTGCCTTTTTTGGCTTATAGCTAGCGCAGACTGCTGTGCTCTGCTGCTCGGTGCAGTCTATAGCCCCTATCGTTTTCTGCGGGTTGCGTTTCGGTTTGCTTTGCTGTTTCTGGGTTTGCTTCGGGTTTTTTCCGCGTCTTATTTCGTCTTGAAAAGTCTTAAAGTGTCTTGGTTTGTAAGTGTACCTGATTATTTGAGGTTGGCTACGCATGTGACTTTGAATGTGTTACTGCTGAGTGACTGCTCGCGGAGTTTGCCCTCTCATTTATGATAGAAACGCGGAGAGAACTGGAAGTTGACTATTTCCGCTTTTTAAGGAAAACGGCGACTGCCGCTCCAATCACGATGGCGACTGATATTCCCGCTACGGCGTAGGCGACTTCTGCTGTGATGACTGCGTCTTGGATTTCTGGAGACTGCTCGGTTGACGATGTTGGCTGCTCCGTTGGCGGAGGACTTTGTGAAGGAGAAGGATTCGAAGATTGGTTCGGAGTGGCTATCGGCTGTTCGGTCGGCAGTGGTGTTGTCGTTGGCGACGGTTCGGGAGTGTCGGTTGGCGAAGCTTCAGTAGGAGTTGGAGTTGGCGGGGGTTGATAAGGGGTTGGGGTTGGTAACGGTGCACTCTCAATTTCGGGCATGCTGACTATGGATGCATCCAGCGGGGCCATGAGCGGATAGTGGTCGATGTTGCTTTCGCTGATAATGTAAGGGGCGTCACCTATGCCTGAGGTTTCGATTTCGGAGGCGTTCGGGTAAAGCGTCAGGTAGTCGCTCCAGTAGTTGCCCATGGTGCCGTTGTCCCAAGCTGGGTTGGCACCAGTTGCAGACACGTACGCCATAAGAAGGTCATGACCACGGCTATCGAAATCGTTACCGTAGACGCTGGTGCCCTGCAAAACGCCCGTGAGGTAAACTGCGTAGTAACGGTTCTCAATGTTGTTTCCGACTATGGCGCCGCCAGCCGAATCTGCCACCCGCAAGGTAACCCCAGCGTTACCTGCAAGATAATTTCGGAACACGACGAACAAGTCAGAATGGTTGATTATGAGGATGCCAGTGTTGGAGTTATTCTGAACTCTATTTTCCAAGAGTCGAGTACCTGGAGACTGGGACACACAGATTCCCGCCCCCATGCTGGACACCACATTGTTGCCTGATATGACGTTGTTGTATGAACTTTGGATTCGGATGCCGTGACTTTCATTATCCTCCGAGCCGTGGCTTTCAAAGACGCTGTTTTCGGCGATGGTGTTGCCCCACGAGTGAAAGAGGAATATACCGACCGCGTCGTACTCCATCGTGTTGCCGCGCACCGTGGATCCCGAAGTCCACGCCAGCAGAACCCCGTACTTGTTCTGCATGAGGTGTTGGTTCTGAACGGTTATGTTTGTGCAATTCACCAGCACAACGGCTCCCGCGTTCGGAGGCACTGCGGCGTTCTGTCTGTTGACCCAGTAGTACACGGGTTTTTCATTCACCGTGTTGGAGGTATCCACGTCGTTGATGAAGTCTTCGAGAACATCCCCAACCACGGCGAAATTCTGCCCATAGGTAAACGTCGGCGTCGGTTTATGTCCGATAACGCTGTTGTTTCTGAGCACGTTATTGCGGGAGTTGGCCAAGTATATGCCGTAAAAGCCGTCGTCCACGGAGTTCCTAGAAATCACGTTGCCATCTGAGCGGTCGGTGAGCCAGATGCCATAGCTGCCAGCGTCACTCATTCGGTTTCCAGTTATATTACAGGAGGAGGAAGCGCTGAGGTGTATGTCAACGTTTCTGCCTGAGATGCCGAAGTTTCTAACCGTCACGTTGGTCACACTAGTCAGCAGAATTGCCTCGTCGTACCCAAACCCGGGAATGCTGAAACCTGCACCATCAAAAATGGCGTTGCTCCGCCGAATATCCAGCACGAAACCGCTCAGGTTGCCCGTCAGAGCGTAGGTGTTCCCGTTGCGACTTATCGGCGCCGAGGAAGGATTGATGCTGCCGTCGCTTTCAATGTAAGCGTGAGGTAGGGGTGCAGGCTTAAAGTTGGCTTTTGCAGGTTGAACGCTGAAAATGCCCAAAACCAGCAAGCCCGCCACGATAAGCACAACTATCAGATGTTTTTTCACAGCTGCGCCCAACGGATTAGATGGGAGTTGGGGCTAATAATTCTCCCTGAAGAACAAACTGTTCTCCTAAAAGAACAGCCAAACCTGTGGCTTTCAAAAACAGCACTTCCTGAAGAAGATTAGGCAATAGTAAACTATTAACCTTCTGCGCCACACTCTAAGCCTGATGCCTGATGAATCTGGAAGAGTACACGAAAGAAAAGCTGTGGCTAATACTTGTGGAAACGGTCCACGCCAGCGTCATGTACCCCACGCACAAATCCTACGTCAGGGAAACTCTGCTGCGTGAAAAACCCGACATTAGTCCAAGCGACTTGGCGGCGAAACTGAATATGCCGTTGGGCGAGGCTTTGGTGATTCTGTACGAGTTGAGGGAAGAAGGGAAGAGTCCCTCTTGAGTTCATGATTTTGTTGCATTTTAAAGGGTGAATTAGGCAACGTGCTTTCACCATCGATATGTTTATATATACATAACGCGTTTTTCAGCACAGAAAGTGAAAATTGTGAACAACACTACCAAAATAATAGCAGTTGCATTAGTATTAATAATCGCGGCATCAATAGGCGCATACGCCTACATACAAACTACGCAACCGAACCCGCAGCCCTCACCTTCACCAACTCCAACAGCCTCTACATCTCCATCAGCAACCGCGACTGAAACACCAGCACCATCTACGACGGTAACGCCTTCACCAACATCTACGCCTTCACCCTCCCCATCGGCATCAGCTTCTCCGTCACCAACGCCTTCGCCCACACAGCATCCGACGTTCAACCCAACGCCCTACCCAACCTACACGCCGTTCCCAACACCCACCCCAACACCAGCTCCTTCACCCGTCACATTAACGATTTCTTCAACAACCAGCCTCTATGAAACAGGCGTAGAAAACGACGCCATAAAACCAGCCTTCCAAGCCAAATACCCATGGATAACAGTCAACTTCCTCGCCCAAGGCACAGGCGCAGCCATACAAACCGCCATGAGAGGAGACGCAGACATGATCATGGTCCATGACCCAGTGCAAGAAAACACTTTCATGGTTAACAGCTACGGCGTAAACCGCAAAATCATAGCTTACAACTTCTTCATCATAGTCGGACCCTCAAACGACCCAGCAGGCATAACCGGCATGACACCCATTGACGCCATGAAAAGAATCTACCAACTGGGACAAGCTGGACAAGCCATCTGGGTGTCAAGAGGCGACGGTTCAGGAACCAACTCCAAAGAGAAAAACCTCTGGGCAGCCGCAGGCATTAACTGGACCCAGATAAGAACACAGACATCATGGTACAAAGAGACAGGACAAGGGATGACGTCCACCCTGATTGTTGCCAACTATTTAGGCGGCTACACGCTGTCAGACACAGCATCATACCTAACCAACACCAAAGCAAACAACATCCAGATGAAAATCGTCGTCCAAGCCCACAAAGACCTGCTGAACGTCTACAGCGTAATCGCTGACAACCCTCAGAACGCCAACCTGACCAGCACACATTTTGACGCTTCAATGCTGTTCATTCAGTACATGGTCTCGGACGAAGGCCAACAGCTGCTAGCAAACTTCGGAACGACAACTTTCGGGCAGGCTCTTTTCGCCCCGTTCGTCCCCTTAGCATCCAACCCTGCCCTGAACGCCACACTACTCGCTTGGATACAGAACTACGCATACATCCCAGCAAATGCAACTGAATGCCCAGCCGCCTACCGATACAACGCAGGCACATTGTACTCAGCATCCTACGACACACTTGTGAGCGCAAACTCCGCGGCAACCATAGACCCTGCGCCTTATCTGATGCCAAGCAAAGAACCGCAGTTAATGGCTAACTATAAGCAATCAGCGTTTGTTCTGCCGCTGTTCAGCACTTCTACCTCGACGTTGACAAGCGAAAGCAGCACTGCAGCAGTGGGCAAAGACTGGCTTTGAAATCGCTCCGAATAGCATTGGAAAACCTTAATCAAATCCCATTTTCTTTGTGATAACAAATGCCTGACATCATCATACAAGCGTTCCAAAAAGCCTTCGAACTGATTTTCAGCGGAAACTCTGAGGTGTACGCAACCGTCTACAGGTCACTGTACGTCACTGGCTTGGGAACGTTGCTTGCCTGCTTGTGGGGTATTCCTATGGCGGTGGGTGTAGGCTTGTATTCGTTCCGAGGGAGATGGATAATTAAGGGACTTTTCAGCGCGTTGATAGGCGTTCCAACAGTTGCTCTAGGCACTCTCTTGTATCTTCTCTTGTCCAGACAAGGTGAATTTGGCTTCCTTAGCATTCTTTACACTCTCAACGGTATAGCGCTTGGTCAAGCAATACTGCTTACGCCCATAATTGTGACCTTCACCGCCAACGCTTTAAACACCGCTGACAGCCAGCTAAGAGATCTTGCCAGAACCCTCGGCGCATCCGGGTTGCGAACTAATCTGACCATAATGCGCGAAACTGTTTGGTCAATGGTGCTGGCGATATCAGCCGCGTTCAACAGGGGTTTCGGCGAACTCGGCATCGCTATGATTGTGGGTGGGAATATTTTCCAAGAAACACGCGTGCTGACAACTTCCATTGCGGTGGAAACAAATCTTGGGCAATTCGACTATGCTATGGCTTACGCGATAATCCTTATGGTCATAGTGGTAGCGGTTACGTTGGCTATTACGCTTATAGAGCGTCTAAAGGAGAAAGAGGGAACCCTCAAAATAAACTACAAGTGGCTGATTTGGGGCGGATGACCATTGAGCATAGACCTTAATCTTGAAGGCATTGAGAAACATTATCGTGCAGTCAAAGCTCTTGACTCAGTTACTCTAAAGACGGAAGGCGGCAAAATCATCGTCCTCCTAGGAGTCAACGGCGCAGGCAAAACCACGCTTCTTAGGATTCTGGCAGGATTAGAAGCGCCTGACAAAGGAACCATAACTCTTAACGGGAAAGCCCTGACCGCAGAGGAACTGCGAAAAGTGGCTACCTTGGTTTTTCAAAAAACAGTTATGTTCAGCATGAACGTCCACGATAATTTGGCGTTTGGGCTGAAAATCAGGGGAATACCGAAAGCGGAAATTGACGAGAAAGTGACTCAGGCATTGAGTTCTGTAGGGCTGACGAATTTCGAGAAGCGAAAAGCTAAGAAGACTTCAGGCGGAGAACAACAGCGGATCTCTTTGGCTAGGGCTTTTCTGCTTGATCCGCGAATTCTGCTTCTAGACGAACCAACGGCTAACTTGGATCCTAACAGCGCGAGAATAATTGAGAAGGCTATCCTCAGCAGGAAGCGAAGTGACACCATAATTGTGATGGCAACGCATAACCTTGGTCAGGCAAAAAGGCTCGCAGACGAAGTCGTTCACATTCACAACGGCGGAATTGTGGAGGCTGCAGGTCCCAAAGAGCTGTTTGACAATCCGCAGCATGAGGTAACGAGGAGGTTCATCCGCGGTGAGTTGGAGTTTTAGGCAGCCATGTCAAACGCAGTTGATTACATTTATTAGCATTCAATGTGCATAACCATAATGATGCTCACTCACAACAACCACAAACCTTCAGCGAAAATATGGATTGAGTACAAAGGTGAACCGTTGCTGGGCAAGGGCGGAGCCGAAATTCTAAGAGAAATAGAAGCACACCAGTCACTTTCGAAAGCGGCTAAAAAACTGGAAATGTCCTATCGTTACGTGTGGAACTATGTGCAAGAAATCCAGAGCACCCTTGGAGAAAACGTTATTGAAACCTATAAGGGCGGCAAAGCTGGAGGCGGAGGCGCAAAGCTGACAGCCACGGGCAAAAGCCTGCTCGAAGAGTACACGCGTCTGGAAGGTTGCCTGAGTGAGTTTCTAGCCGACGCAAGCCACAAGGAGGTGAAAGGTGTGAAGTTAAGTGCAAGAAACAATCTCAAAGGAAAAGTCATCTCAGTTGAAAAAGGCGTCATAACCGCCAAAGTCAAAGTAGAAATCACGTCGCCAGCCACCATTACCTCAGTTATCACAAAGGAAGCCGTTGAAGACTTAAACATAAAAGTAGGCGACGAAGTAGCCGTTATAGTGAAGTCAACTGAAGTGATGATTGGAAAATAATCTGCTTTTTTCTACGCTTGCTCTACCACGTAGCGGTAAGCGATGTGCTCGCCCGCCGTGGAGCTTTTCCTTATTATCCTGAGAACGTCGCCTGGCTTGGCACCTATGGCTTTAACTGCGGGGTCTGTTGACGTCACCTGAGGCATCTGATACGGCTTGATTTTGTACTGCGCCAACAGCTGAGCACGCTCCTTCTCCGTTAGAATCTCATGTCTCGGAACGAGCAGGTGCTCAAAGATGTCGAACACTGGGAACGACTTCAGCAGCAACTCAACTTTCTTCTTTTTAGCGCCCTGCTTGACGGCGTGGGTGTAACGTCCTTCTGTGATGACGATGGCGCGTTCCAGCTCCTTCTCTTTCATGACTTTGTAGAGCTGGTTCATCGACACTATGCCGACGGTCGGCTGGTCCAGAATGCACCAGATTATGGCTTTTTCTTTGTCCTCTGGAATGTCCACGATGTACCCGAAGGCGCCTTCGTATTTTTCCTTCTTGATTAGCTTGTATTTTCTGAGTTTGATGAGAACTTCAGCTTTGCGCTCTTCCACTGTTAAGCCTTTAATACTCAACGTGTAAACCTCAACTTTAGAATACTCGAAACCTAAACAAACCCTTCACCCTTAAACCTTATGGTCAAGTTTTCAGTAGTCCTTAATGTGCAGGACGTTGTATGCCTCTTTTGCCTTTTTGTACAGTTTGTCGTCAGCTGTGACAAATTGCGCGTCCATTTGGTCCGCGAGGAAGAGGTATGAGGCATCGTAAACTGTCAAGTCTACCTTGCATGCAATCTTCAGCACCTGAGATATCTGCGCCCAGCTTAGCTCAATAAGAGATAGGTTCATGTCACCTAGCGCCTCAAGACTACTGCGGGCATCAACTTCAAGGAATCTGTGCATTTTCACGGCTATCCAAAAGGCATTAGCGACCTCCGTTGTCATGATGGCAGGCGCGAAAAGCTCAGCTCTTCCTGAAAGGTGGTCGTCTCTTAGTTTGTAAGCATTTTTCTGGTAGGGTTCTGCTGGTAGTGCCCACTTTGCTACAACGCTGGCATCCGCTACGTACTGAGACGTGATTATCTCTCTCTACCTTCTCTGATCCATGAAACTATTTCCTCGTTGGATACGGGTTTGGCGTGTTTTCTGATTTCGTCAAGCTTGGCTGAGGCGGCTCTCATTTTCTGCTCGGTTATTTTCTTTTGGATGCATTCTCGGATGTACTCACTCCAGTTCACTTTAACCTGCTTCATCTGCTCCTTTAGTTCGCTCGGGATCTTTACGGTGACTACGTTTACTTGACCCATAGACATCTGAGTATATACTCGCAGTAATTACACTTAAACATTACGCAACGGATAGCCTAAATGAAAGGACAAAGAAGACTTCTGGCAAGAAGGAAAGGCATGCCACTACAACAAAGGCTTCTATGGGAAACCAAGTGGTTCCGATTCCGGACTGGCAACTGCTTAGTACTACAGCTTTGACATCTTCTTTTTGAAGTAGTATATGAAGAATGAAAGGCCACCAACCCCAAAGAACAATAGTTTGAAAGTCTGGTTGTTAATTTGAAGCATGGAATCTATTAGGCTTGCTGCTACGTATAATCCCACCAAAACTACGACGGGTATTAAAATGAAGTCCTCTACTGCTTTGTCTACCTTGGTTTTCCCAGTGCTCTTACGCAATTACTTCACCTCCTTTTCATTATTTCCTTCTTAAACCCGTAAAAACACGTTTTCTGTGTATTTGCGCATGGTTTCAGCAAACCCGCTGATGACTTCAGGCGAATAAGGCTTCACAGACTGAAACTTCTTGTCCAGCGTATCATCGGGCACAAACTGCTGCAGCACATGCGTCTTGGCGCCTTTCACGACTTCGCCGATGCACGCGACGTCCTCGGAGGTCACCAGCTCGGGCACCACCGTGGTCCTGAACTCGTAAGGCACCTTGCCAGTCTTCAGAATTTCAACCGTTCGCATGAGCCCAGCGGTGTCTTTGGCGCCCAGCAGCCGATACTTTTCTGGGCAGGTTTTCACGTCCATGGCGACGTAGTCCAAGCTGCCCAAGCATTCTTCCAGCGTGTCAGGGTAGAAGCCGTTGGTGTCCAGTTTCACCGCGAACCCACGCTCTTTCAGCTTGGCGAGGAATTTGGGCAGTTCTTTGTGCATGCAGGGTTCGCCTCCTGTCACGACGACGGCGTCCACGTATCTTTTGCGTGCTTCCAGCAGTTCCAGCGTCGTGGCTTCCTGCAGAAACGGCGGCTGCGGGTCTACGGCGATGCGCCAGTTGTGGCAGAAGCCGCAGCGGAGGTTGCAGCCTGGCGTAAAGAGCACGGAGGCTACTTTGTTGGGGTAGTCGATGAGGCTGATTTTCTGCAGACCGCTGAACTTCATCAGTTAACCTCTTAAGCCGTTGCCATGGGCGCGGTTGCCATCACGACGCTGCGGTCGAAGGTTTTGCGTATGGCGAATTCTGCTTGTTTGCCGTCGTTCCACTGGTCCACTGGTCGCAGGTAGCCGACGACGCGGCTGTAGACTTCGCAGACTGCGCCGCAGACTGGGCACTGCTTGTGTTCGCCGCTGGTGTAGCCGTGGGTGGGGCAGATGCTGAACGTCGGCGTCAACGTGAAGTAGGGCAGGCGCGAGTTCCAGGAGACTTTCTTGATGAGTTCCGCCGCGGACTTCCACGAGGGCAAGCGTTCGCCGAGGAATATGTGGAAGACTGTGCCGCCCGTGTAGAGCGTCTGCAGGTTCTCTTGGTGCTCCAGTGCGTCGAAGAGGTCGCCTTCATAGTCCACTGGCAACTGGCTGCTGTTCGTGTAGAACGGTTCAGCGTGGTTGTTTATGACTTGGCGTTGGTTGGCAAAAATCATGTTGGGGTGCTTGCGCTTGTCTATGCGTGCAAGTCGATAGGAGGTGCCTTCGGCTGGTGTGGCTTCGAGGTTGTATATGTCGCCTGTTTCCTCCTGGAAAGCCATGAGTTTGTTGCGCATAAACGTAAGCGTCTTCACTGCGAATTCTAAGCCGTCCTTTGTGGCGATGTTTTGGCCCAGAAGGTTGACGACTGATTCATTGATGCCTACTAAGCCTATGGTGGAGAAGTGGTTCTTCCAGAATTTATCGTGCCCTGATTTGATGTTGCGGAGGTACCTGCGGCTGTAGGGGTACAAGCCGTTTTCCGTGAAAGCCTCAAGCGCCTTCCTCTTTATTGCTAGGCTGGCGCGGGCTACTTCCATGACGCGTTCTAAGCGCTCGAAGTATTCATCTTCGTCCTTGGATAGGTAGCCAAGCCTGGGCATGTTCAACGTGACTACGCCTATGCTGCCTGTCAGCGGATTGGCGCCGAAGAAGCCTCCGCCGCGTTTGCGGAGTTCGCGGTTGTCGATTCTCAGGCGACAGCACATGCTTCTGACGTCTTCGGGTTTCATGTCGCTGTTGACGAAGTTGCTGAAGTAGGGTACGCCGTATTTGGCGGTGACTTCAAAGATTTTCTGTGCTACTGCGGAGTCCCAGTTGAAGTCTTTGGTGATGTTGTAGGTTGGGATTGGGAAGGTAAAGACTCTGCCTTTGGAGTCGCCTTGGCTCATGACTTCGGCGAATGCAGTATTGAACATCACCATTTCCTGAGTCATGTCCCCATAGGTGTCTTCGGTGACTTTGCCGTTGTACAGGACGCCTTCGTTCTTCATGAACTCGGGAACCGTCAAGTCCAAAGTGAGATTGGTGAAGGGTGTTTGGAACCCAACGCGGGTGGGTACGTTCATGTTGAAGAAGAACTCCTGCAAGCCCTGCTCCACCTCCTTCTGCGTTAGATGGTCGTAGCGTATGAACGGCGCCAGATAGGTATCGAAGTTGCTGAATGCCTGTGCGCCGGCGGCTTCGCCCTGCAACGTGTAGAAGAAGTTCACCACTTGGCCCAGTGCGGTGCGGAAGTGCTTGGCGGGTTTGCTTTCGATTTTGCCTGAGACTCCGCCGAACCCTGACAGGAGCAGGTCGCTGACGTCCCAGCCTACGCAGTATGGTCCGAGAACGCCGAGGTCGTGGATGTGGATGTCGCCTGAGAAGTGTGCGTCGGCGATGCTGGCGGGGTAGATTCGGCTTATCCAGTACTTCGCGATGACCGTGGATGAGAGGTAGTTGTTTAAGCCTTGCAGCGAGTAGCTCATGTTGCTGTTCTCCTTCACTCGCCAGTCCTCAACTTCGAGGTACTGGTCCACGAGGTCTGCGCTGCTGAGAAGCGCGGCTAACTCACGCATGTCTTGGTGCTGCTTGCGGTAGAGGATGTAGGCTTTGGCGGTTTGCGCGTGACCGTTCTCGATGAGCATCTTCTCTACGATGTCTTGGATTTCCTCAACCGTGGGGCAGCCGTCTTCGCCGAACCTGTTGTTAAGCTCGGCTACGACTTGGTCGCTGACGCGTTTGGCTTGTTCGCGGTCTTTTCCGCCGACGGCTTTGGCGGCTTTCCAAATCGCTGTTGTTATGCGTTCTTGATCGAAAGTTTCTAGTTTTCCCTCACGTTTTCTTACATACTTCATTCTTGTTTCACCCTATTTTTCGCCCACCCAAACTTCCCCCTTATTTAAGGGAGCTACGATGAGATCATATTCGTTATTTTTTCACTTCAAGGAGCACGCGCTTGAAATCCTCAGGCTCCTCAAACTTCTTGTACACAGAGGCAAAGCGTATGTACGCGACGCGGTCAAGTTCCTTCAGGTGCTTCATGACGAGGTCGCCGATTTCCTGACTGGTCACTTCGCCTTTCCCGCCCAGCATAAGGTCCTGCCGCACTCGACTGGCTAACTCGTTGATCTGTTCCATGCTGACGGGGCGTTTCTCGCAGGCTTTCTGCAAGCCTCCGATAATCTTGTTGACGTCGAAGCGTTGCAGTTCGCCGTTTTTCTTCCGTACCATCAGCTCCACAGTCTCCACGTACTCGTAGGTTGTGAATCGTTTGCCGCATTTGATGCATTCTTTTCGTCGGCGTGTGGTATTCTCTGGTGAATCGCGTGTTTCCAGTGTTTTGAATTCTTCAGAGCCGCAGTAGGGGCATTTCATGTTTTTTTCTCGGTGCGTGCTTTAGCACGTATAGTGTTAACGAGATACCTTCTACGCTATACTTAGCGCATATATAAGTCGTTTTTACAACAATCTTGTAATAGACAGCATTAAGACTCCCGAAGCTCACGGTAACATACACAGAATCGTAGTAATCGAAGAATGCCGAAAACTGTCCGTTCAGGGAAAGCGCTTCAAAAATGCAAGACGCAGACAGGCTTAAAATTTTCTGTGTAAAGCCCAAGAAAAACTTCAATGCCGCGCAACTTTGCAGCCTTATTCGAGGCGTTGGCGACGCGCTCTTTGAAAATATAACCAGTATATTAATCATGCTGGATTTCGTGAAATAACTTGTAGAATTTAAGCGGAAAAGGGGTGAATGAACAGGCTATGTGCTTTTCTCTTGGAATGCTTCGCTTTCGGCGTCTAGCTCTTTCACTCGCGTCTCGATGAACTGGGCGATTTTCTCTTCACTAAACGTTCTCTCTTCTGCCTGTTTCTTAAGCTGTTCCTTTATGGCTAAGAGGACTTTTTCCACGTCGAAAGGTTTCATCACGTAGCCGTCTGCCCCTTTGTTCACTGCTGCCACAGCGTTTTGCAGTGTCGGGTAGCCGGTGAC
Organism: Candidatus Bathyarchaeota archaeon; assembly: GCA_963806385.1. Lineage (GTDB taxonomy): Archaea > Thermoproteota > Bathyarchaeia > Bathyarchaeales > Bathycorpusculaceae > JADGNF01. Next base: position 300,530 of record CAWDXS010000004.1, read on the forward strand.
TATTATTTTTCTCATTTTGGGTTTTGTGTCTCTCAGTTTAGTCAGCAGTTCTATGCCCTCCATGTCAGGCAGGCGAACGTCAATTAACGCCAAGTTGAAGAATCCTTGTTCGCTCTTCGTGATGGCTTTTTTGGCGGTTTCTGCCGTTTCAGTTTTGTAGCCTTCTTCTTCAAGGATGGTCTGCAGTACTTTTCTTATGTTCTCGTCATCGTCAATTATGAGGATTCTGGCTTGTTTCTCCGTGCTTTTTCACCTCCCACTTTTTCTCATTGTCTTTTATAATTAACGTAATTTCCTTCTCAACTGTGCGACTGGATTTAGTCTTTCCGTTGCTCGCTATTTGTTAGAGATAAGTTCTTCGCAGGGCAAAATAAAGGGTTTATGAATCACAAATATGAACGCAACGACTGCAAAAATTGCGACAAAGTCTTCAACAACTTGCATCATCGTGACATTCCTTGAGGAAACTCAGTCTAGCAGCATTCACATATTTGATGAATTCGAGCTGCCGATTTTTTTCCACGACGAATAAATGACCAATTTTGGCATAAAGGTTTTTCATAATCAAAATCTCTATTAATCTTGCACCTATGCCGAAGATTTTCTCAAGTCCTTCTTGGAGCTGCTGGAGATTCTCGGGAATTTCGTTTCTGGCCACTTTATAGTTTCTTTCGATGTGGCTGTACACGGATTGCTTGGCGGATTCGCCTAGCGCCCCGAGGGCGTCATCGATGGAGTCCAACAAGAGCTTGTCAAAGTCTTTTGATTTTGCATCCATTTCAAACCAATCTACTGCTATTTTCAACTTAGCTGGCAGTGCAAACTCCGGCAGCGAAGTATCAATCCCTCCACAAATAGGTTTAATGTACATTTAAGGTTAATGAACCATTAAGCGTTTTTGTTAAGCTCAGAATCCGAACTAAGGCGTCGCGCGGTTTCATGTGATGCTTTTTCCGCGGTGAATGCTTTCTTTTACCATGCTTAGTTCTTTGGCGTAATCCATAAACGCCAGCCGCAGAGTTTCGCTCTCGCTACTGCCCAGTCGCCTAGCTAACTCGCTCAGGATTTCCCTCTGTTCCTTGCTTAGAACTACTTTAACCACACATTTCCGAGCCATAACACTCCACTCTCCCGTTAAACAACCCACAGGATGAGCCACACGATTGCCCACCGCGCGCCCAGCCTAAGGTACAATTCGCCTTTTCAGTTTCCCAGTATATTAGTGTGGTATCAGTTATGTGAGGTCTAACAAAAATGCCATGGGAAAACACGGAGGAAATTATTCGGAGTGGGCACCGAAACCCGGAAGAATTCCAGACAGACACCTTAAGAACAATCACGTTGAGTGAAGAAGAAGGCATCCAAGCTGTCGTGGGCAAGCCGAAAGGCAAAGACACGATGGAAATCGTAAGCTACCTTTTCCTGAAAAACAAAGGCTGGACCCTGCAGAAAGCCCAACAGTGGTTCCAACAGCACCAAAACTTCACTCGCGAAAGAGTCTGCGCAGTTCTACCCTTTGAAATCAGAGAGAAAATCGCTGAGAAGCCTCTCAGGATTCGCGGCGTAGCGTTGACCGCGGGGATGAGCAGAAACTTCAACTTCTACACGCCTGAGGAACTTCAGGCTTTCGCAGGCAAACTCGTTGGCGTACCCCTGTACATTGAACACGTTGCCGTGCCTAACGCCGTGGGTAAAGTCACCAAAGCTGAGTGGGACGGAGAGCACCTTTGGTACGAGGCAGAAGTTTACGATGAAGAGACCGCGCAGAAAATCCGCAAAGGGCTCATCCAACACGTAAGCGTAGGCGCAGACTACGACACTGTTGACCCTCTCAACGGTAAAATCCCGCATGGACTGCACAACGCAGAAATAAGCTTAGTAGCTGTGCCAGGCATTCCAGACGCCAACATCCAAGTCATGGAGAAACTCCACCTCAAAAACGCTTTGGAACCCATTATGGCAGGCGAGTACATTTTAGGCTTCCAGCAAGACGCAACAGCCTTTTTGCCTGAGCACTTCACGACAGTGTGGTTGGACAGGGAAAGCGGCGTTTTAGCCGTCATGGGAAAACCACGGCTGCAGCCAGAAGCGCAGCGCACCGTGGCGATTTTCTTTTCGAAGGAGAAGATGTGGGACCAACTTAAGATTCGAGATTGGCTTGCCCTCCACCCCGACTACATGGCATCAGTGGGCAATTCGCCCACAGCCAGCGTGAACGCTTTGGAAGGTCTCCTGAAGAAACCTGTGGAACCTGTCATACGAGTAAGTGAAGCCGCAAACCTCATTGAATCGGTTTTGCCTGCCCCTCTGGTTCAGCGAAGCTGGAGTCTCGGTCCGCAGCGGATGTGCCAGGAACTCCGCAGAGTCCTCCTGAAACTGAAAAATCTGGAAAATCAAAGTCACGAAGAGATGACCGCGAGTAACTGAGGATGAACTCGGCGAAAACGAAAACTTTTGGAAAGGATGATGAAAAATGGCGGATTTAACTGGAAAAAGCTGGATAGCTATCGGCGAAACAGACGACCCCAACGCTGTAATCGAATCTTTTGAGGCGGCGGCTGCCGTAACAAAGGGCGACCCAGTCTACCTAAGCGCTGACGACAAGGTTTCTCCAGCAGCTGCGGCGCAGGACTGCATAGGCGTAGCCGTGAAAGGCGCTGCCCAAGGCGAACAGTGCCCCGTGCTGACAAGCGGCAGAGTCAAAGTGAAAGCAGGCGGAGCCATAACCCGCGGCAAAGCCGTCTACGGCGCAGACGCTTCAAAACGTGTGACGATGCTGACAGACCAAGCAGTGAACGAATCCGGAACTGCATCCTACACCGTCTACTACAACCGCAAACTCGGCACAGCCCTAGAAACCACAACAGCAGCGGACGATTTGCTTTTCATCCAAGTGTGAGGCGACGCAGATGAAACCGAAACTTTTTGAATCTTTGATGCAGCGCGACGGCGAATTCAAAGAACACGTGGAAAATCTCAGGCACAAGACAAGTGTGCATCCGTTTCTGAAGCGGTACTGCGAAGTCGGCGTCAGGGAAGGCTTGTTCAGCGATTCTGTGGGCGCCTTGGGGCGTCTGCATGATACGCTGGTGCAGGCTGCGTACCCGGAGATGATTGGCAGAAGCATAATCACCGTCATGCCCACCACAGAAGCCATGGAGCGGTTCCCGCTGGACGAGGAAGCAGTGGCGTACCGTTACGCTGAAGGCGCAGCCACCCGATTGAACGGCAAGAAAAACACGACGGTGGATGTCTACACGAACGTGCTTTCTGAGGCTTCCGAGGAGTGGACCCGCGAGTTTCTGGAGGACGCCACGTGGAACGTCATGAACAGCATGGTGGACAAGGTCGGCAAAGCCCTAGGTGAGGAAGAGACTGACACGATACTGTCGCTTTACGGCGCCATAGCTGACGCAGATTTGGCTGGCGGAGAACCCGTAGACCAGAGCGACTCAGCAATGAACTGGAACGGCCTGGTGAAACTGCACAACGCCGTTACGAGCGAAAACTGGCGACCCACAGTCCTAGCGGTGAACGAAACGCAGCTGCATCAGCTGCTGCAGGACGACAAGTTCATCCACGCACAGTACTTGCCTTCGGAGCAGACGAACCTTGAGCAGGGAAGCATCGGAAGCGTTTTGGGCATGCGCGTCCAAGCGAGCACTTTGGTGCCGAATGGAACTGCATACGCGGTGGACACGCGTGTGGCTTCCGTTATGCTCCTGCGACGGGACATCACAGTGGAAGACTGGGAAGACATAAAGAACGGCAAGTATGGCGTCAGGGCGACGACCCGCTTCGGCGTAGGCATCCTGCGAAGCAACGCGATTGCAAAAATGACCAACATCGCCACCACACTGACATAACAAGGAGACGGCGGAAGATGGCACGGTATGAAGGCAAATGTCCCGAATGCGGAAAAACCCTCTACGCGGACACCAACGGCGGCGTCGCCGTCTGCGACTGCTGGCAACACTGCCAGACCTGCGGCGCAGAGATGACTCCGTACACGCCTGACCTTGCCATGAACACCTACGGCTTCGACGGCCACAGAGACCTTGCCGTGCTGATGGTTTGCACGCTTCATTTTCCCCTGTTTTTTAGCACCAGAAAACCCGTGGAGGTTGTTTGCACATGAGACGGTTAACTGAAAGAATGCAGTTGGCAAAAACTGTTCTGCGAGAGCTCAGCAGGCAACCGCTTTGCCACACGGAGCTTGAGAAAAGAACCGTGCGCAGGTGCGGCACGCACGCCACGTTTGAAGGCATGTTCCGCTTCCTAGTGCAGGACGGTTACGTGGAGAAGAGTGAGCAGAGGCACCGCGCTGCCTACGCGATTACCGAGAAAGGAGCCAAGTTTATGGAGGTAATTTGAGTGAGCCAAGTCTTGAAACGTTTAACCGAAGCCTTTACGCTTCGAAGCAAAAGCGGATACGCATTTCCGCAACAAGCCACCGTGTACGAGACGCCCTCAGTTCCGCTGGCAGAGGTCATGGCGCTTTACGAACGCGACCCCACCTGCAAGGCAAGCGTGGATTTGCTGGCGGCTTCAGCCGTGGGCTCAGGCTTCTACACCAGCGTCGATGAAAGCTATGAGCGGGCTGGCGAAGCGAAGCGGGCAATTGACGAGTTCAACGAAGCCATAAACTTGGACGCTTTGCTCTGCGACATGGCAAGAGCGCTGATTGCGTGTGGCAACGACTTCTGGCTTAAGCTGACGCCTGAAAGGCTTGCGGATGTGCGGAGGCTTCCCGCTGACGCTGTTGAACGTATAGAGCAGAGCAACCTCAGCGAAGGCGCAGGCGGATTGAAGGTTCCCTACAAAGTGGAGAGCTACAAGCTCAGGCAGACTTACGGCGGCGAGCGGCTTGCGCCGGAAGCGGTGATTCACTGGCGCATAAACTGCCTGGACTTTTCGGGCTACGGCACGGGCGTTTTGCAGGTTCTGCTGCACTCGCTGGTTTTGAATTCGGATAAGCGTCCAGCTTTCGCGTGGATGAAAGCGAAGATTGAGCGGATTATGCCGAAGATTTTTGAGAAGTACGCTGGACCCGACGTGCTGGCGCTGCTCGAGCGGGCAGATGAAAACACGATCCGCAGCTTCGAAAAAGCCATCAAAAACCGCGGCGAAGAAGGCGCCTGGCTCTTCTACAACGGCAAAGGCGAAATCCAGCCCGTGACGCTTGATCCGAGGGCACGGTTTGAGTTCTACGTGGATCATTTGATTAACCAGTTTTATCTGGGCTGCGAGACCCCGCTGCCGCGGCTGTTCAGTACCCCTGGCTTCACTGAGGCTTCAGCGAAGGCCGCGTTGGAGTTGCAGAACATACTCATCAACCCCGTTCAGAGATACGTCAAACGCCAAGTGGAGAGAGAACTCTTCGCAAAGGCGCTGGAGCAGGAAGGCTTTGACCCCTCCAAGGCGAAGGCGCGGCTGCACTGGGGAGCGCCGCAACAGCGGGAAGTCAACGTAGCGGACTTGCTCAAAGCCGTAGAATCAAAGGTCATCAGCAGAGAAGAATTCCGCAAGAACGCTACAAAATTCGGTTGGGAACTCCTTCCAGAAAACCAAGCTGCAGCCGCGGAGGGCGCAACATCATGAGTGAAGTGGCATACACACGCTACGATGAGGCGTACAAGGCTATCCACAGCGCACTTAACGGCATAATGGCTCCGCCCACTGGGAAACGGGTGACCAAGTTGACGTTCACGTGGAATGCGGACGGGACGGTGGCTACGCTTTCAGCGTACGACGGCGAGGAACTGCTCTTTACGCTTGCCTTCACTTGGAACGCGAACGGCACATTGCAGACAGTTGTGCGCAGCTAAGGGTGCCCACTTTGGTCGGTATTCACAGTTACGACGCATCAGCCAACGTTTTGACAAGTGTCGGCGGCACGGCGGGCAGTCCAATAGGCTGCGTTGACTGGTGGAACGCAGACAAAGCAGGAACCTTGGCGCTTCATGTGAGAACGGGCTTAACTGCCGTGGATGCTGCACCTGTTTCTTTCACTCGTGCCCTGCGTCCGACTGACCGCTACATGCTCGGCGGGAACTGTGTGGGTTCGGGCGGCATCTGGCTTGTGGTTGCTAATTGGGCAACTTTCACCGATGTTACAATACGCCTCGTTGGGACAGATTTTTATGGCAATTCTCAAACCGAGGATGTTACGGTCACAGGCAACGGGAATTATGCGGCAAGCAAGTTTTTCAGGACGCTTACGCAGAGTTGGATAGTCGCTGTGAATGGTTCTGGCAGTTTTGATTATTCTGTGATTCAGGGGCAGTGGGGCGTCTTATGGAAAAACGGTGTTCAATTTGCTTTTGACTGTGGCGTTCAAATTGGTGATGGAAATACAGCAAGCTATTTCACAACTTCAGGAGTTCAATGGAGTTTTAATTCGTTCACTTCTACTTTATATGGTTCGTTAACGGTTATGGCTAACGCAACGGCAACTTTTGGAACATTGAAAAGCGCAACTGACAAAACTGTAAGTAACGGCGTGGCTTTCTATCATAACCGCGGCGCAACAAATCTTTATGAAGGGAAAAGTGGCTGCCATGCTTATTTTTACGGTTGCAGTTTTGTTGGAAATGGCTCTCAGGAGCATAGATTGTGGAGTTACATTGACCGAATGTGGCACTGTTCATTTTACGGCGGCGCCTACCCAAGAAACCCAGTTGGCACGGACATCTATGATAGCTACGTCGTCGGGGCATACTACGCTATAAAGAGTTTTTCAGGCATCAGTTTAGGCAAATTTCAATCGGTAGGGTCCACCTGGGCGCTGTTTCTCGATTCTAACGGGGCATTCACAATAACAGATTTTTACGCAAGAGGCACATCCTCTGGGCTGCTTGACATGTACTACGCGCCTAACAGCATCTTCAACTTCGTTAACCCTGATGTCGACATAGTGAAATTCAATTTCGGGGCTGGAACAGGGAAAGTTAACTGGAAGTTCACTTTTGACCTTGCGACTGATTCGGGTGCAACCGCAGTTCTGAAGGATAAGGATGGTAATGTTGTTTTCTCTGTGGTGGCTGATGGCAACGGCAACATTGCTCAGCAGATAGTTTCTGAGGGCTTTTTTGATTATACTCATGGTGGCAATCTGCAGGATATGCAACATTTCAGTCCCTTTGTGCTGGAGATTTCAAAGCCTGGCTGTCAGACGTACAGGGAGCCCAGTATTGTTTTTGCGGAGAAAGCGAAATGGAGAGTGAGACTTGTTAAGGCTAAACCTATCTTAAGTTACTTGGGGCAACCGATTGTAAACTTGAATGCGACTGATCCAGAGAATGCGCTGGTCTTGCCGCTGTAGCAGTTTTTGCGAAGAACACTTGGGTACGTCTGCAATGTGATTCGTCAAAGAAACTCAAAACAGAACTACAGAAAGCGCAGTGCACAATTAATCGAGATACCCGGAAATCAAACAAAGCAATCCTTCGCATTGAAGGCTATTACTTCTGCGCAGTTAATGCAGATAGTTTTGCAGTCATTTATCTCTAATTTTCTCACGTCATTTTCGAGCGGAATTGAAACTCCATGGTTCACGTAAGATTCTAGTTTTTTCTTGTCCCACCTCTCTACTTCTAGCCCCAGTTTTTTCAAGTCGTCAAGGGAATAGCGATTCCAAGTATTTTTGCTGTAGTAAATTGCGTTGTTCACATTTCCAGTGTAAATAATTTCTCTTGGAAGGGTGATTCCTGTAGGATTTGTTTGCCCGCACACTTTGCATTTTGTGAGAAGATACAAATATTCTTCATTAGGCTTGCCTTCTATTTCTTTGACAACCCATAGAAATTTCAACTTACCAATAGAGGTTCTGACATTTGACTCCCAATTAGAACCAAAACATTCAGTCACTGGTCTTTCTATGCTATGTTTACTGTAGTGAACTAACTTTCTTGCAATCATTTCAGATGCAATCTCAATCACCCTTGGATTCAGTAAGAATGGCTGAGACCCTGTAAGCCAAATGCCAGAAGTGTGAATAAAACTAACCAAATTCTTATTCTCGCCATTGACTGGAGAAATCAGGAGGAGGTTAGGCTCAATTGTTACTGGTCTCATATTCGAAAAGCTAACCGCATAACTCCATGGTCGCACATCACCGCCATCTTTCACGAACTTTAGTAAACATTCATAATTCTTTTTCGTGGTCACTGAGCCGTAGTTATCACAAAGGATATTCGCTGTGCACTTGTACAAAGACCTCACAAAGGTTTCTGAAGTAACAGTGAAATCAGCGTTTCGCCAATATTCATCAGAATTTTTCCTACTTATTCTTGTATGTGTTGCTTCGCCAACACCATTAATTTCAACTTTCTCTTTCGGTTTTCTTACTCTATCATCGCTATTTCTAATGTGCCCCACTCGAGAGTCTACTTGATAAGCTCGCATCATGGCTGGATGTTCTTTCTTCAAAGCCTCATCCAAACTATATTTCTTATCCAACCCGAGTTTTCTTTGGCCAAATTTATTATTACATTCTTTGCAGACTAAGCCTGCACTGAGTCTTTTCTTGCCACCTATTGCCTCTGGAAATATATGTTCACGTGTCCTATCTTCTTTTGTTGATTTGCCACACCACAAACAGATTGTTTCAGATTCTTCATTTGTTTTGGCTGTCGTGCCCTCACCAATACATGTTTAGACAGCTTCTTTCTTTTAAGGTCGAATCTCTTGAGATTTACAATAGAAACGCTTATCCATATTTAATGCGCCAAAAATATTGACCATTGAAAACAAGCACATCTTCAACCGTGAGATGCCCAGATTACTACGAGGACACCAAGGCAGATTGGCATACTACGAGTACACTATGGCTTGTGATGCTCGTAGTATTCGGAGTGTGCTCGTAGTATTCGCAAGTCTTAAATCCAAAGTGCCACCAAACGGGTAACAGATAGGCATGGCGAAAAAATACTTAGCCCTCATTGTAGCGGCTGCATTCTTAGCGGCTTTCCTGTCGGCAAGTGCCAGCTCCAGCAGGGTTTCGGCTTGGAGCAACGGCGGCTACAGCAGCGACCCAGCACACCCAGACTACGGGACACACGACTGGATAGCTCAACACGCTTTAGACTGGCTTCCAGCAAACGAAAAGCAGTACATACTTGACAATCTTGCCACGTACCTATACGGCACGGAACTCCCTGACAATAACCAAGCGCCAGACGGAATAGGCGACACCGCCCACCACCACATATACTTCAGAGCAAACGGCGCACTGCAAGAAGATGATGCAACACAGAGGGCAAACGCCGAGTACCAAATAGCACTGAACTATCTAAATGCCAAAGACTACCAGAACGCCGCAAAAACCGCAGGAATAATGACCCACTACATAGCAGATGTCGCCGTCTTCGCCCACGTCATGGGAGCCTCCACCGACTGGGGCGCCGAAACGGGAAATGTTCACTCCAACTACGAAAACTATGTAGAAACCCGAACAAACGCCTACTCCGACACCTACAACACATATTTATCATTCGATGGCAACCTACAAACACTCTCTGCATATGACGCGACAAAAAACCTTGCCTTTGACACTACATTCGACCACGGCGGAACCTTCACCTGCGTCTGGATGAACAGTAACTACAACACCTCGAACCCTGTTTACTGGAACCGGGCAGGAGAATCTCTTAACCTCGCCGTCAACGCCGTCACAGACGTCTTACATACCTTATACGTAAGCTCCAACATTCAAACAACACCAACCTTGGCGCCGACCCAAACACCTACACCAACCACCACAACATCGACGCCTGCTACAACCTCAGCTCCGTCACCATCGATTCCTGAATTTCCATCAGGTGTTCTGCTTGCGGTGCTGATGTTCGCAACTGGTGCCTCAGCTGTATACCTAAGGAAGTGCTCAGTGAAAAAGGCTTACTGAATAAGCGCTTCCCATTGCTTAATTCTGCCAAATACCTTTCACAAATGACTTATTGAGTTAATGCTTCTGTATTTGCGTCTTTATTTGCTGAAATAGTTTAAATCAGGCTTATTCACCTTTTCCACGTGTAAAGGTGAACCTGTTTGGCAAACGTATCCCTCAGCGACGTGCGAGACACCATCAATGTAAGCGCCACGGACGTTCCCGACGACAAGCTTCAGAAAATGATTAAACGCGCCGAAGTCACGCTTGCGCTGGAACTCAGCAGAGAAGTGGACAGCGCAGGACTGCTCGGATGCGGAGAAGGAGTACATCACGCTGCTCGCCGCGGTCTACGCCGTCTGCTACGTGACAGGTGGCTCCGCCGTTGGGTTAAGCTTCAGCGTGGGCGACCAGAACGTGAACGTGCTGGACAAGGCGCCGCCGCTGACGGTTTTGCAGCAGGAACTCGACCGACTCTTAAGCGCGTTAAAGCAGCCAGTTGTCAGGAGCGCATAAGCCATGCCCGTGCCCGAAGCATACTACGAGTACGTCATGAACTACGCGCCCTACATCTACGTGGTTCCAGAGTCAGGACCAGACCTAACATGGGGCAAAGCTGCTTTTGCCGCGGGGTTCGCGGTGGATTTCCTGTTCGAAGCCTACTTCGACAAGTCAGTTCGACGCTCGAAGCGCCGAGATAGAGGCGAAAATCGTGGAACTCGCCGATTGGATTCTCACGCAGCAGTGCACGGATAGCCGGAAAGCAGGCGTACGGCGGGTTCAAAAGCACCGAAACCAGCACAGCAGTACTACGCTGTGGACGCTTGCCGCACGGTGCCTGCGCTGTTGAAGGCTTACGAGCTCACAGGCTAATGCGGATTACCTGAATGGCGCGGTGTTGGCAGGCAGCACTTTCCTCTTCAACATGCAGCACAAGCCAAGCCAGCTGGGCGTGCACGACCGCTACTACGGCGGGTTCGCAAGAGCCGTTTCACTTTCGCGATGCGTGGCAGGGGCAGATGGATGTTGAATGCCTCCACGGGCTGGTTGCGCTGAGGATGCTGTGTGAATCAGACCCAGCGAACAAGAGCACGTACGAGGCAATGATGGCGGATGCCGTGAACTTTTATCCGCGGAGGCTTGGAAGACTGTTACAGCCACTTTGATCCGCCGCCGGCTGGGGACGGAAGTGGCACCGAGCTAGACCAGGGCGAAAGAATCATTATCGATGACTCCGTTGGCTTACGCGCTGTTTGGCTTTACGATTACGAAGGCTGGAGCGTCACGGTGCAGAAGGCGTACGCGCTCATCAATGCCGTCGGCGCTTCACGTCTGTATCCCGCGTATAACCCCGCAGTTTGCTGGGCAGGCTACATAGACGCCGTCAGCGAAAACGCCTGCCTGCGACTACTACGACGCCGTCACCGCGGGAATCCTCGCAGGCATACGGCGGGACCACGACAAGTCCGCCTACGAGTTCAGCGCAAAAATCATAAGCCACACGCGAACGAGTTCATGTTTTGGGGCGTCAAGCACGCGAGACTACGCGTTTGTGGAGAACAAGCAGGCTACGGTTACCGTGTGCTGGCTGGGGCAGCTGCTGCTGGCTACGAGGCGCCAGTGACGCGGTTCACGCAGGTCCTGAACAGCAAAGGCGAAAACCTCACGCTGCACCCCGTGAACGCAGCGGGCGAGAGAACGGTTTACGGCGAAGCGTAGACATAAAAGCCATCGTTCTGCCCGCGAAAGCCGAAGAGATGCTGCTGGAGCCAGGCTACGTCACGAACGATTACCTTGTCATGCACGTTTTTGCGCCCGTGCGGCGCCGCGACAAAATCCGCCGAAACGGCGTGGACTACGAAATCGTCAGCGTGCAGGATTACGCGTTCAAGGGCGAAACCGCCTTCCGCAAAGCCACGTGCAGGAGGCTCATCAGTCCAATGAGCGAAACAGAAGACGCGGCAGTCACCGTGGCAAGGCTTGCTCAAAACGAAGATGCGCGTAGTCAAGGATGACGGAGGCCTAGCCAACGTAGCCGTGCAGGCGAATGGCAGAACGCAGATGCCTTCAAAGACTTCGACGGGCAAGTCACAGTTGGCTTGGCTGAAAGCGCAGACCAGAAAATCGAGTTAACCGGCAAAACCCGAAGGCGCATTTCAGCTTTGCGAGTCAACGTCTGGACGACCGAACAGTCAGGCGCCAGCGAACTGGGCAGGGTTATGCGCGGCAAAATCGTTGAAGAAGTCAACCGCGTGGTGAGGCAGAACCGCAACCGACCCAACGAAACAGTCTACGACTTCTACAACCTTGGCGCGGCATCGCAGACGCAGAAAGCCTACCAAGGCAACGGCGAAGCCTCCCCGTACGGTTTAGGCTGGGCGGAATTGACAAGCGAAGAATACGCCGCGCTCTGGTACAGCGACGACAACCGCTGCGAACTAAGCCAAGTTGGCGTCGGCGAATACGCCGTTGCCCTCTTTCGGGTTCAAGGTGGAAAGCCGAGAAAAAACCGTCAAGAACATGGTTTTGTCTTTTGAAGGCTACGGAACAGCGCCAAGCGGAGACGGCGTCACAGTCAAAGTGTGGAATCATGTTGCAGGTGCTTGGGGGAACGCAGCGTCAGGCGGCGAAGGCGGAGTCGACGAAGCAATCGCCATCACTTTGGCGCAGGACTTGCCAAACTACATCGACGAGGACAGCTACGTCTGGTTCCTCGCCCGAACCAGCGGCGCAAGCAACGGCGAAACTCCTGCAGTGCTGCGATGCGATTACGTCTGCTGTACCGTCACGGTCAACGGCGTAACGTACTGCGACGTCGTCAGCTACCGCAACGTGGACCGCGTGGACGTTAAGCCCTTCATTTTCCGCACCGAATTCACCGTGAAATCATGGTTCTTCGAGAACATTTAGGAGAGTGAAAAAACAAATGCCAGAAACATACAGTGCCCACGAAAGCCGCGTCTACTACGTGGACGAAGCCTCGTACGGGCAAACCCCAACCAACCCAACCATGCTGAGCGTGCCAGCCGAAAGCCTGGAGCCAGCACTGAACCCGAACAACATCAAGCTCCGCGGCATCGGCTGCGTTGACTTGCAGGCCATCAAAAAAGGACTGCGCGCGCCAAGCCTGAAAATTGCGTATCCGCTGCCAAGCGATGCCCCCATCAACTTCCTCCAGTACGCCAAAGTTGAGCTGGAAAAGTCATCTGAGCATCCAGTTGCTCTACTACAAGGGCGCCTTCGCCTCCGCCACAGACGTAATTTCGCTGTTGTACACGGGATGCAAATTCCAGAAACTCACCGTCGAATGCAGCATAGAAGACGTTGTGAAAGCCAACGCGGAACTGCTCGCCCAAAACCTCACCACGGGAACAGCCAAGATTTCAGGGGCCACTTACGCCGACTACGCTGGAGCCGTGCCCTTCTACGAAAGCTACATCAAAAAAGACACCGCCACCCTCGACCGCGTGACCGACTGGAAATTCACCGTTGAAAACAACCTCAAACAAGTCCCCGTCATCCGCGCCACAAACGGCAACATCCTGAAGTACCTGCCGCACAGGCACCGCGACCTTGACAGGTGAAGTGGTTTTCGAGTTTGAAAGCAAAGAAGAATTCGACAACGTAGTCAACGACGGCGAGTTCACCTTGGAATTCGGCTTAGGCGGCACCAACAAAGCCACTTTCAGCAACTGCAAATGGGAAAACGTCGCAGCCCCAACACGCATTGAAGAGCTCGTCAGCCTCAAGGCGGAATTCGTCGCCAAAACATTCACCATAACCTAAGCGGTGAGCCGACATGCGCAACGAAACCATCGAAGTTGGAGTCGAGTACGGCGATGAATACGCTGGCAAATACGTCTTCCAAGAAATCACCTGGGCAAAACGCAGCCGCATAATCCAAAAACACACAAGATACCACCCCGATTTCAGGGCAAGTCATCAGCAGCGACTTCATAGCCATCCAAGCCGAAACCATCTGGGCAGCGCTGAAGGAGCAGCCGCCAAACCAGCCCTTAACGCTTGAGAGACTTCTCGGCGAAGAAAACGGCATCCCCATCCCACTCGGCGAACTTCTCTCCCAAATCGTCAACGACCTCTGCGCCGTCACACGGGAAGAAACTGCTTTTTTATCCGAGCCATCAGACGCCAAAAACCCAACCAGACAGTCACAGATTTCCGCCTCTGCAAAGAATTCGGATGGACCCCAACCGAACTCGCCGAGCAACCAGCCAAAACCATCCAGCAATTCACCCTCATCCTCAGCGAAGTAGACCGGCAAACGGCAGAGGAGGCAAAGAAACATGAGCGTTGAAGTCCAAATCGACCTGCAAGGCGCCGAAGAAATCGCGCAGGCAATGAACCGCCTCGACACGCAAATGCAGAGCCAAGTGCAAACGCGCTTAGCCGAGTGGGCGGAAACCGTCCGAGCCGAAGCCACACGCCTCGCACCCGTACGGACAGGATACTTGCGAAGCACCATCTTCGCGCGCACGCAGCAGTGGCAGGCAGAGGTGGGCGCGGAAGCGGCTTACGCGGCAGCCGTAGAATTCGGCACACGCCACGCCCAAGCAAAACCTTTCCTTCAACCTGCACTTCAGCAGCACCTTCCCGAACTGGAGCGCGTCTTTTTGGAAGCGTTGGATTCAGCTAAAACGGAGGCGAGCCTGTGAGTTTCCGGGAAATCGCCGTCACCATACGCGCCGTAAACCACGCGAGCGCCGAATTCAACCGCATCCAAACCGACGCCCAAGCCCTCGCCACCCGCATCAAAACCTTAGGAGCCACTATCGCAGGCATAGGCGCGGCAGGCACCGCAGTAGGCTACATCGCCAACCAATTCGGCATACTGAACGACGAGCAAGCCCGCACCTTCAACTCTGCCATGATGGTTGTCAGCGTCATGGGCATGTTCATGCGGACCAGCGCAGGCGTCGCCATAGCCCAGAAAGTGTACGCCGCAGCCACAGGCTTCGCCGCCATGGTGCAGAACAGCTTGAACATCAGCTTCGCCACGTTTCTGGCGTTGACGGGCGTGGGCATAGCCGTCATTGTTGCCGCAGCCGCAGCCATGGTCAGCTTCGCGGACAGCATGAACTCCGCAACAGCCAGCGTCCAAAACTTCAACAGCGCCACGGCAGAAGTCCCCACGCATACTCGTAGTATCCAGCGGGCAGGCCAAGACGAGCTTTACAGGCGTGGAGTGGAGTAGCCGTGAGCGTGCAGGCACCAGTTGTGGCAATAGCGTTTGGCACAGTTGCGCCTCCCCAAGGAGACGTCATAGAGCTTAACTTGCATTTAGGCTGCACCGACGAGGTCAGCAGCTTCGAGGCGGTGCTGCAGAACTTCGGCGGCAAATACAGCCCAAACGGCGCCTATCCGCTAAGCGTAGGCATGGACGGAAACATAAGCGTCGGACGCGGAGCCAACTGCCCGCTGCTGATGACGTGCCGCGTGGAAACCGTCAAGTACGAGTCCACCCCCACCGAGAACTACGTGCACGTGAGCGGAAGGTGCTGGGGTGAACGGCTCTTCCGCCGAGTCGTGACCAAGTCCTACGCCAATGTGAAGGGCGAGGACATCGTTAAGGACCTTCTCGACTATTATGTCGGGTTAAGCCACGTCCGCAGCGGCACCGAGCTGGTGGAAGCCACCGACACAACGTACACGAGCCTCGCCTACGAGGATACCCCTGTCATCGACATCCTCCGCTACATCGCCGAAAGCGCCGACCAACAGGGCACAATCGGCTACGACTTCCGCGTGGCACCTGACGGCAAATTCGAGTTTTTCCCCCGAAACAGCAAAACCAGCAGCGTCAGTTTCTCCGAACACGTGGAACAATGCGAGTACAGCCGAGATGTGCACCGAGTACGCAACAAAATCACGGTTTACGGCGCCGCAGACAAAAGCATTCCAGCCAACAAAGTGGCGTGGACAGACAGCCTCACTCCGACAGACGGCAACTGGACCGCCATTGCAGGCACCGTCAGCTTAGAACTCTACATGGGCCTCGGCAGCGACTACTGCATCGAAACCCATGTGCAAAATCTTGAGTTCGGCGAGTGCCTCCTCACCTTCAACACGGGGCACACCGTCAACGCAGATTTGTATCCTGAACTGTGCTTTGGCATTCAGAAGGAAACCGTCTTCGACGACAGGTCCACGGTTTTGCTGTTTGACACCTCGGACAGAAAAGCTTCGTGCCAGCTCAATGCAGGTTCGCCAGGAGACGGCGGCTTAGAAGACCAGTGGAGTCTGCAGACGCTCAAGGTAGGCTCAGCCAACGCGGACAACTGGGTGGTCCAATCTGGATTTGACTGGACGCAGATCTGGCGGGTCGGCGTAGCATGCTACTGCAGCGGCGGCAGCGGCACGGGCAGCTTCTGGGTGGGCAGGCTTTTCTTCGGCGGCAGACGCTACACCTCCATGCAGGAGGACACCGCGAGCCAGACGAATTATGGTTTGCGGGAACTCGTAGAGGTGAACGAGGAACTGTGGAGCGACCTAGAATGCCAAGGCAGAGCAGGGGCGCTGCTGTCAAACCTGAAAGACCCAGCGGAAAGCCTCACGCTGAAAAGCACCGTGCTGGACTACGGGAGCACGCCGATTCTTGCAGGCGACACCGTGCACGTTGGGTTGCCGGTTGAGGGTGTGGACGCTGATTTCCGCGTTTTAAGCGTGGAGTACCGCGTAGACGGCGCCGCGCAGACGTTGGAGGCGACGCTGGAGTTGGGGCGGGAGGCACCGATGCTGGCAGACTACGTTATGGCGCTAAAGGCGAAAACCGACAGCCTAAGCAGGTACAAGGTGAGCAAGCGGGGCTAGCCATGGACAAACGCAGGCGCGTGGTCGTGGAAGTCAGCGAGGACGTGCATAGAGAACTGCGCAAAACAGCCTTGCTGAATGACCTGAAACTTTACGAGCTAACCAACGCCTGCTTGGAAGAGTTCCTCAAGGACTCTGAGCGCGTTCGCGCGGTGGTTAGGCAGCTGAAGGTTCAGGGGAACGTTTCTTAAGGCTAAGGTGTCATTATTCTTGTTGAGGCTGTTGCGTGGATAAGAACTGGGAGCGGCTTGGGCGGTTGCCGCCTGAAACGAAAGTAGCTTTGTGCATGGATATGTCTGATGCTTGCGTCCGCGTCTGCGCCGACGGCATCAAAGACCAGAACCCCGGCATCACAGAAGAAGAACTGTTAGCCCAACTTCGAGAGCGGCTGGCGTGGGCAAAACGCCATCGAACACACTGAAGGCGAGCCTATGGAAGAGTTTTATCGGTTTGCCAGACGT
Organism: Candidatus Bathyarchaeota archaeon; assembly: GCA_963806385.1. GTDB lineage: Archaea > Thermoproteota > Bathyarchaeia > Bathyarchaeales > Bathycorpusculaceae > JADGNF01. The sequence continues at coordinate 317,705 of CAWDXS010000004.1, forward strand.
TTGGGGGAGGCTTTTGAGGGTGAGGGGTTGGATTATGCGTTTACGGGAGCTTTGGCTGTGAGCGTTTATGGTTCCCCCAGAACCACGAGTGACGTTGACGTAATGGTTGCAGTCAGCGGACAGGCAGATGTGAAGGCTAAGGTTTCAGAGGCGTTGCGGCGTGCGGGCGTGCAGGTGGATGAGCGGAAAATCGATGAGGCGTTAACCTCAGGGTATAACATCGCGACTTTTTCAGACAGAGCATCGGCTTACACAGTGGACTTGATATTCACAAAGGGAAAACTTGACAAGCAGGCAGGAAAACTTGCAGGAGCATCCACGTTTTTCCAGGCTCCTGAAGGCTTGGTTCTGGCGAAGCTGCGCATGATTAAGGCAACGGTGCCCCGCGAAAGAGCAGCCAAAGACGAGGAAGACGTGAAGGCTGTTTTGACGTTTACGAAAGTGGATTTGGCAGCGGTGAAGAAGCAGGCTAAAAGTGAGGGGACGCTTGAGATTCTGCAGTCGCTTCTTGAATGAGGATGCTTAGTGCCGCTGTCGTTTTCGCGTCATTAAAGCTACGGCTTCTGCGTGGCTGCATCGTCCTTTGCTGAGGTAGCCTTGGCAGTTGCAACTGATTTTGCCTGTGTAATCCACTGCGACGGTGTAGGTGCCGTGGTCTCCGATGACGTTATAGACGCCGTTGCCGAGGTTTTCAACCCTGCCGCTCTGGGCAAGCTTTCGGGCTTTCTCGTACATCAAGTCGTTGCGGCGATGCATTGGAATCACTTGGTCTGAGGGTATTATGTTGGATGCGTCTGGTTAAACGGTTTGCGTTCCGAAAGGCTTTTGTGTTACATTGTATTCTCTCTGTGAGTGGGGAACAGCCGTGGTTGAAAAAAGCAGCGTCGTTACAGTGCGTCTTTCCCGTCGCGACCTGAAAAGGCTTGAGGCTGTCCGCGCCCTTGAGAAAGTTGACCGTTCCACGTTGTTCAAAGAGTTCATCGAGGACGGTTTGCGGCACCGAGTTGTTCGCCTTTATGATGAGGGCAAGTTGAGCGCTGGGCGAGGGGCAGAGATTTTGGGTGTTTCGCTGCGTGAGTTTCTGGAGTTGCTGGAGCGCGAGGACGTGGCGGTTCACTGGGACTCCGAGGGCGTTAAGGAGTATCTGCGGGCGAAGTACGAGGAGTAGAGGCGTTGCCCATGGTGGTTTCTGACGCGGGACCGCTCATCCACCTGGCGCAGGCACAGAAACTGAAGTTGCTCAAAGAGCTTTTTGGAAACGTGCTGATTACCGCGAAGGTTAAAGCGGAAGCCTATGATGAAGGCGTCAGGCTGGGCTGCGAGGATGCGGAAGCAATCGGCAAGGCTTTGCAGGAAGAGTGGTTGGCGGTTGAGCCGTTTCCCGACCGCTTAGCTAAATCTGCCCAAAAGTTGGCTGAAGGCGAGAACATCTCGCAGGCGGATGCGGAGACGCTGTTGCTGGCTAAGGAGAAGCAGGCGGAGCTGCTGGTTGATGAGAAAGTGCTTTCGGATCTTGCCAAGATGTACGGGCTCAAGGTTTGGGGCACGTGGACGTTGCTGCTGGAAAGCCTCTGCAGGGGCTTAGTTGAGTTGGCTGAGGTTGAAGACGCCGTTGAGGGGCTGGGCAGAAAGAAGTTCAGGTTAAGCGTTAAGCAGGCTAAGGAAATTCTGGAGGCGGCAAGCTTCATCGAAAAGAAAAAAGACCACAGTCCAAGAAAGCCGCCGTTCACTGCGGCTAGAAAGGCAAAATAGCAGCCGCGGAATATCAGAGTGGCAACAGCGGTTTTGGTGGCGGCGGTGGACAAAAAAGATTTCCTGAAGTGGAGCCGAAAATACGACAAGGATTTGGGGTGGCTGGCGCAGAAAGAAAACGAGTTAGGCGCCAGATTCCGACGAACAAAGGTTATGACGCGCGGCGACTTGGCAGAGGTGGTTGCGTGGACGTTCCGCGACGCCGAGGACAAGAAACAGCGTGTTCTGGAGCTGGTCGCCAAAAACGATGAGGCTTCTGTGCAGCGGGTTTCAGGTCAGGTTTTCAGCGTGCCCTCCTGCGACGACACGTACCGAGTGAACTGCCTGACGATGCTGCAGGGCGTCAGCCCCGTGTTGGCGAGCGTGGTTCTCTCGTTTTTTGACCCGCAACGGTACGGCGTGTTTGACGTGCAGGCGTGGCGGGCGCTGCTGGGGAACGCGCCGCCGAACCTGTTTACGACGGCGAATTACCTGAGGCTGCTTTTGGCGCTGCGGAAAACCGCGGCGAAACAGAACCTGGAAGCCAGAACCGTTGAGAAGGCGCTGGTCCAGGTAAAGCTGGATGAAGCCAGCGGCAAAAAAGGCAGCCGCAGGGAAAAAGCACGCGCGTAGGTCGGAAGGCGTACCGCACTAAGCATGTTTAGCGGTTTTTTCTTGGAAATGTTTAAGTGTTCTGTAAACAGTACTGTTTACGGTGAGCAGATGGGTCAAGTTCAGCTTAGGTTGCCCGAAGAGATGGTTGCCGCAATTGACTGCTGGGTAGCTGAAGGCAAGTTCAAAAGCCGCAGCGACGCCATAAAAACCATCATCGCTCTGTACGAGGAACGCGAAAAAACCCGCAAGTTCTACCAGATGCTGAACAAGCTCGATGAAGAAGCTAAGAAGCATCCCGAAAAGCTGATTCGGCTAGAGGATGTTTAGTTTTTGGTTTTTGATGTTCTGTGGCTTCGCAGTGCGGCGAAGGCTTTGGAAAAACTCCCGAAGACAGAAAGAACGCGGGTGAAGCAGGCGCTTAGAGAAGTTGCTGTGGATCCTTATAAAACTGGGAAACCGCTTCACCCCTCATACTACTGGAGCACAAGAACAGGCGACTACCGCGCAATATACACGATAAATCAACCCCAAAACCAAATAACTGTGCTGTTTATTGGGCACAGAAACAAAATCTACGACAACTTCACAAAACTGCTCTAAAAAGCAGGAGTAATCACCCGAGAAGTTGTCATAATACCTTGCCAGTACTGTGACGGACTAATGATACAAACATCAATACAATATCAATCCCATTCTCAAGACTTTGAGGGGAAAAATCTACAGTTAAAGGCTGAAATGGATTAATGTTTTAAGAATCAAGAACTTTGGAGTTTTTTCCTTAAAGACCATATTTGAATGGCATTTAGGTCTTTACATAGAAGAATTGAAATCAATCTCTCTTGAGGGCTTTCCAATTTTGCTTTCAGCCACTCTTTTGTTCTGGTTGGGTATTTCGGGATTTTCAATTTTCCGTGCTGAGCAACTTTTTTACTTGCAATGCCAGCAGCAGCTCCTCCTGCACTTCCAAGCCCACAACCAAGCAAGTTCGCTGATGAAAAGCCTATTGCTGCTCCAACTATCAAACTAGAAATTAGTCCCGCGTTACTCGAAACTAATTCACTAACAAAATTTAGAGTTTCAAGAGATTTTGATGAATTGACTTCTTTATTGATTGCCCAAAGAGCATCATTTACTTGTGATATGTAGTTTTCTTTGTTATTCTGTTCAAGAACTCTGTTTATGAGTTCGCTAATTTTCTTTCTTCTTGGAAGAATTATGTCGAGATAGTCGTCTATTGGCATTTTTGGGTTGTAATCGATTTTTAATACCTTTGCCATTAATTCTTCCTCTTTTGCATGTTCGATGAACTTTGAATCTATACACCCTAATTCTGAAGACAATCGCTTAACGTTGGGCAAATGTGAACGATTAACTTGGGGAATTGCATTTAGTGCTGCTGCAAATCTTAACGAGGATAGAAGTACTCCTTTATTTGAAATGGCTTTTATCGATTTCAAATCCTCATCATCTACAGCTTTTATCAACTGATCAAGGATAATCAGTTCTCCTGCACAAGGCCCAGCCAGTGCAGACTTTGTTTCGTTCTTAAATAGACGTATAATACTTTCTTTTTGCTTCTGGTCTAACCTGCTTTTTCGAATCTTAGAAAGCATCATTGGCCATAGCTTATTGTAACAGTCTGGACATGCACGAAAGTCTGTATGGGAATGATACTTAAAGAAAAATCGAGCTTGATTACTCATATAAGGGTATTGAACTATCAAATTTAAGAAGGCAGGGCTGTAAAATTTTAGATTTTCAGAAAGAACGGGCAAAATTACGTCTCTTTCTAAGTAAGGCCTAATCAAAGAAGGATTCTTCACACAGCTAGAAAAGGGGGATATTTTGACGACCACCCTATTGTAAAGCAAACAGTTTACGGGAAGATAGGGTTTTGAATAGTCAAATGATTCTAAATATGAAAGGGATTTTTCTTCTAACAATTTAGGAATAGTAGTACTCCCAAAGATTTTTTCAAGGGTGATTTCTGTGCCTTTATCATCCTCTTTAAGTAATTCTCCAAGGCGTGCATCTTCTTCGAGGTCTATTGTTTTAGCTATTTCTGTCGAGAAGACCTTAACCCCCTCTATCTAGCTCAAACATTAGCACAAATAATAGAACACTAACTTAACTTTTAAATCTTGTATTCCAAATTTATAGTGCCAACAATTTGTAAATTGGTAAATTTATGAATTGGTGAATTTATTAATTTATGAATTTCGTGACAGTTTAAAAGCCACTCGCGCCGTTCGGTTTCTCTTGGAGAGAGAGCCGAAAATGAAGGAAGTGTTGAGTCAGGTTAAGAGTTTAGCTGCTGGCGACCTTGTGCTTGTGGAGTGGTGTGACGATTTCAAAGACTAAGATAAATGATTTTTAATGCATGGCTTTATCTTCTCTATGAAGCGGGCATGTTCAGTTTTTCCACCTAATACACGAAGAATATAATGGAATGGTTTTCGATTTTCTCTGTGTTCTTCGTGAACGTAGATCTTTGTTTTGAAAGACAAACGTGAAAGGCCTTTTTCGAACATCTTCAGTCTGTCCAAGTCGGTGTTAGCCATCTGACAGTGAGTTTGATAATATGAACCGTGATCCTGTTTATAGTATGAACCTTCGCTCTCAAAGAAGCCCCTAACAAACTCTTTCAAAAGCGGTTCTTCTTCCAAGAACATGGTCTCGAAAGTTGTTATAGACTGTTGAGCCCACCAGTCTACGAATTTCTTACTGTAGGCTTTAACATAGTAAGTATCCTGGCGATTGCCCTTTTTCTTGACAAAATAGATTCGTGGATTCAGACCAACATGTTTTAAGGCATTAGAAAATGATTCTGCAAATGCTTTTTCAATGACTTCAAGATTAACCAAATATGCAAAGGCTCTTTGTCCCTTAGGTCCTTCGCCCCAAGATGACCTACAAACTGAGCCATCACCCAAGATAACACCACAAACGTAAGCGAGATATGTGGAGAGTCTGAAATCAGGATCTATTCCATAAGCGTGCCTATGTCTCCATTCAATGTAGCAAGTCTGTGAGCAAAAGGTTTTCTTGTAATTTAGCGTGCTGCATACGGGTCGGCGCAAGGTTTTTCCGCAATTCGCACAGAAAACGCTTTTGGTTCGGTACGTTTTCTGAGTCTCGTCCAAGCCCAATCTGCTGGACTTATGATTTATGGCAATTTTTGTGACACCAAAATATCCTGCGATTTCTCTATTTGGCATAAGAGGATATATTTCTCGAAGAAGCTGTTCATCTTCATTTCTCCACTTATGCGACCCCATTTTCATCACGTTTATCAATTCATAAATTGGTAAATTCATAAATTTATAAATTTCGTTAGGGTTTAAAAGCTAATTATGTCGTTCCGTTTCTCATAGGTGACTATAATGAAGGAAATATTGAATCAGGTTAAAGCGATAGTTCCCGGAAGCCTTGTCCTGATTGAGTGGAACGACGCGAGCATTGGGAAGAGCCTCAGCAACGGCTTAAGCGGCATCGACGTGCCCGTGAAGAGCTGGGGCGTGTTCATTGGCGTGTTGGGGCAGAAGCGGCGGCACGTGGTTTTGGCTCAGAACTGCTTCCGCTATTCAGATGGGCTGTACGATATTGACTACATGGCTGTGCCTCTGACGTGGACCACCAGCGCCACAGTCATCGCCAGCGCACACGTTCCTGTGGAAGAGGCGGAGAACCTGCAGAAAAGCTTCCTCATCAACGAGAAGGCGAAGGGCGAGAAAGCCAGTTTCGACCGACGCCGACGCCTGCGGCAGCAGAGGGTGCGGAACCATGACTGACTGGGTCAAGAAGGCACTCACAAGGAGAACCGCCGATAAGGCTGCCGTTCCCGACGATGGAGAGGTTTCGCCCAGCGAACGCCTCGTCCTCGGAGTAAAATTCGCCATCGCCCTAACTTTCAGCCTCACAGCCATCGAAATCGCCCACCTCGCGTTACTACGAGCATGGAACAGCGAAGTCTTCGCCACAATCACAGGCTTAGCAGGCACCATCACGGGCGTCCTGATTTCCCAGAGAACAGGAGAGTGAAAACATGACAGAACCCGAACCACATGCAGAACAACCACAAACAGAGCAACCCAACAAAGAACCTGCAGAATTCCATGCAGATTCTATAAATAAGGGGGGTATAGTCAAAAAATCGCAACAGAGAGCAGCCAAAAGAACAGCCAAAGAACTCATAGAAAAAGAATGGATAATTATCGACAAACTCCAAAAACTGGCTGACAAAAAAGCAAACCGACGAATGCAAGCTTTTTACTACCAAACTCTGGCAAGTCATGTTCGCACACTTTCAATGCTTCTAAAACTTCACGGCCAACAGGACCAATCACAAGACCTAGCTAAACTTCTCAGCGAAATTGACGATGAAGCAACGAAGCTTGCAAAGAGGCTAAAACAAAAATGACAACACCAGAAGAACAGAAACTCGCGAAGCTCAAACACAACCCAACACTTTTTGCTGAAACAGCACTCAACTTCAAACCATTCCCCTACCAAGAGAAACTCCTCAACGACCCAGCAAAACGAATCATCGCCTGCATGGGAAGACAAACAGGCAAAACCACAACCATCGCAACCAAAGCCATCCACTACGCATTCTCACACAAAAACACAACCATACTCATCATCTCTCCATCACTGCGACAAAGCATGATAATGTTCGACAAAATCCTCAGCTACACCCACGCAAACCCACTTCTCCGCAGAAGCGTAACACGCAAAACACGCACCATAATCCAACTCACAACAGGCTCACAAATAATCGCCCTACCATGCAGCGAACACTTACTACGAGGATACACAGCCCAACTCACCATCTGCGACGAAGCAAGCTTCATACCCGAAAACATCATCACCGAAATCATCTTCCCCATGCTCAGCACCACAAACGGCACGTGCATACTACTCAGCACACCATGGGACAAAAACCACTTCTTCTACAAAGCCTTCCTAAACCCCGCATACAGCACACACAAAATCCCAAGCGCAGAAAACCCACTGATTCCGCAGACATTCCTCAAAGAAATGCAGCAAAACATGACCACAGAAGCCTACAAACGCGAATACCAAGCCGAATTCACCGAAGCAGCAACCAGCTACTTCCCACAAGAACTCATCCGCCAATGCATCGAACACGCACAAAAAATCACCCTGGAACCATTCACAGACATAGAACAACACATTCCCAAAGCCGAATATTTCGCAGGATTAGACCTCGGAAAACTCCAAGACCACAGCGCAATCGCAGTCATCCAACGCGAACAGGAACTCCTCAAACTCGTCTACACCCACCAATTCCCACTCGACACACCATACACAGAAGTCATCGCCACAACCACACGCATCAACCAACAATTCACTTGCAAAAACTCCTCATCGACCAAACAGGCATAGGAGAACCCATCCTCGAAGAACTCCAAACACAAGGCATCACCAGCAGAAGGAGCAACACTCACCCAAGACACAAAAACCGAACTCCTCACCCACCTCAAACTCACCATGCAACAACAACGCATAGCCATCCCATACGACAAACAACTCTGCCAACAAATCAACGACCAACAATACGCCTACACAAAAAACGGAAAACTCACCTTCCAACACCCACCAAACACACACGATGACCAACTTTGGGCACTAGCACTCGCCACATACGCCGCAAAAACCCAACAACCACACCAACTCTGGATAATCGCCAAAACCGCACACCCAGGCAAAACCAAACTCCAACAAACACGCCAAAAACTCCAAAAACACCAAACCCAAGGCGAAACACGATGACACAACCGCAGACACGAGCACTTCCACATAACCAAACTCAAACGCACATACAACCGACACACAAACACCTTCACCTTCAACATAAGCTACGAAACAGCACCCGCAAAACCCACACAACCGCACACAAGAAATCGCCGAAGCCTTCGGACTCGGCAACACCAAACACAACAATTCACACTCTACGACAACACACAAATCCAAATCCGCCCAACAGACATCGTGCTCATCACAGGCGACAGCGGAAGCGGAAAAAGCGCCCTACTCAAAGCCATCAAAACAGACCTCGGCAACGCAGCAGCCGACACACACGACCTCCACATAAACCCAGACACACCCATCATCGACACCATCGGCGAAAACACCACCCAAGCCATCGCACGCACTCAGCAAAGTCGGATTAAACGACGCCTTCCTCTTCCTCCGCAACATACGCAGAACTCAGCGACGGACAAAAACACCGCTACCAAATCGCACGCCTTAGCCGAAACCCCAGCCCAATGGTGGATACTCGACGAATTCACCAGCACGCTTAGACCGAGACACCGCAAAAATCGTCGCCTACAACCTCCAACGCCTCGCACGGCAACAAGGCAAAGCCGTCATAGCCGCCACAACCCACACCGACCTGCTAACAGGACTTAGCACCCAACGTGCACATCCACAAACGCTTCGGCAAAGAAGTCACCATAAACTACCACCCAAAAGCCAAAGCACAAGCATGCAGCCTCACACGCCAAATGCACATCGAACACGGCACACCGCAACGACTACAAACAACTCAGCCAATTCCACTACCGCAACGGACACAGCTCCACCCGCACGAAAAATCTTCACCCTAAAACGCAAAAACGAAATCTGCGGCGTAATCATCTACAGCTACCCACCGCCCATGTGCTTCGGACAGCAGCAAAGTCTGGAAAGGCACACTACACCAACTCAACAAGAAGTCAGCATCATCAGCCGCGTTGTCGTCCACCCGAAATACCGCAGCATCGGCTTAGGCGAAAAACTCGTAGCACGAAACACTCACCCAAGCAGGAACACCCTACGTAGAAACCGTTGCAGTCATGGCGAAATACAACCCGTTCTTCGAAAAAGCAGGCATGCAACCCATAGCCCAAAGCAAGCCATCCAAAGCAACGACTGAAGCCTTAGCCAACCTTGAACGATTAGACTTCGAAACTGCGCTTCTACCGAACACCACGTACGTTCAAGAACGCATCAGCACAGTTGGATCCGAACCGATTCTCAGTCTGCTGGAAGAGCTCTCCCGAAAAGACGCAAGCGTCCGCAAACGACTCGCAAACCTGCAAGCCATCTACCCAAAACACGAAGAATTCACCCAGAAAATCCGCACCTTCAACGAAGCACACTTAGCCCAAGCGCTCAAGAGACTCAGCTTCGCAGCCCAATCCAAAGTCTACCTTTTCTGGAAAAACCCTGAAACTTGCAGACAAACAAAGAGTTAGGGCGAAAGAGGACTTTGCGGTTGAGTCTGGTTCAGTACGTTTTCTGTCTGATTGAGAAGTGAATGCGCCAAGTTTCTGATTTGATCCAATTCAGGTACATCTGCAGTTTGCAGCGTCTGCTCCACAACCACCACAGCGTAATCCACAACCACACAGGTCAGCACAACCGCAGAGGTGATTAAAAGCAGAGTCGCTAAAGTTGACTGCACTTGCGAAAACCTCACGGTGTCTTGTCTTGCTTTAAACTCGCAAAAACACCATGTACTATTTTGGATTTTGCCAAGATAAGTGTTTAGAATGTTGCTTCGTAACAACTGATGTACACCTGTGCAGAAAGATATAGCTGAAAAGCGCAAACCGTGAACAAAGACTGGGTTAACATTTCAAGTTTGATTTAAGAACCAACTGTAGCCGTGTTCAACACAAAACAACCCATTCGCATGTGCCGTGTCAGGGTTGTGGGGTTTCCATAGGCAACGGTTGAGTCTGGTTAAACAAACTGTCAGTTTGGTTAAGAATGCTACTTTGAATGTCTCGAAGTCGATCCAACTGTGGTATGTTGGTGGTTTGGAGTGTTTGCTGAACCACTACGACAGCGTAGTCTATGACAACGCATGTAAGAATAACAGCTGAAGTGATCAATAGTAATGTTGCTACTGTTGTCTGCATGATGCCTTCTCCGCTCTTTTAGAGGATTGAGCCCTGAAATAATAGGTTGTTGCCAGTTCTGCAATATGTCAATTTTTGAACTATGCACAAGGCAGCCGCAGCAGAGAAATACTGGAAACTGTTTACGCTTTCGAAAAAACACGCTTACGCTGCACCAGAAAACCAAAGGGTTCTCAAAGAGAGCATCGTGAACGTGGCTACGGCTACAAAAACCCCTACGTGGATTACGCTGATTACGCAGGTTATCGTTATGATGTACGTTGTCCTTTTGGCAAGCAAACTAATCTAGCGCAAAATATTTGCTCACGCCTGCCTTTGTACCACAAATAGCGCTTTAAACAAAAAAAGAAGCCTCCAGATTGGTCTGTCTGCCATACGACATGCTAAACCTTTTTATACGCGAACTAATGATGGTTGCTACATCACATTAACTCATGTAACCAAACGAAGCTCCTAAAAGCTTTTGAAAAGATGCATGACAACCCTGTGATAGGAGAAAACAAAACACGTTAGAAATTCAATCATTTAAAGACCTACCATTGAGTATGGAGGTCCAGAAGAGTATAGAAGAACTTGGATATGGAACTCTTTTTCCCATTCAAGCTCAGGCGATAATGCCATTGCTCGAAGGCAAAGATGTCATCGGGCAAGCACAAACAGGAACAGGAAAAACCGCAGCCTTCGGAATCCCGATGGTTGAACGCTTAGACCCCCAGGTCAGAAAAGTCCAAGGATTAATTCTCGTGCCTACACGCGAACTCGCAGTGCAGGTTGCACAGCACATGAGCCAATTCGCGAAGCACTCCAAACTGAGGGTTTTGCCAGTTTACGGCGGAACCTCAATTGAAAGGCAGATACGCGAGTTAACCAACGGCGTTCAAATCGTCGTGGGCACACCAGGTCGCCTTATCGACCTGATGGAGCGGCGTGTGCTGAACTTGTCCTACGTGAAAGTCGTAGTTCTTGACGAAGCAGACCGCATGCTCGACATGGGATTCATAGAAGACATCGGATACATACTTTCCAAAGCACCATCTGACAGGCAGACCAGCTTATTCAGCGCAACCATAGATAGAACAGTCATGAACGTCTGCAACAGGTACATGCGAAATCCAGTGAAAATTCTCGTCAGCAAAGATGAAATCGGACTAACTCAGATGAAGCAGCTCTACATCGTCGTAAGCGCACACAGCAAATTCGAAGCCCTCTGCAACGTGCTTAGAGATAACCGCGTTGAAAGAGCCATAGTTTTCTGCAGAACACGCCACGAAACCAGCCGAATAGCAGAACAACTAAGCAGAAAAGGATACAACACGCAAGCACTGCACGCAGGCTACACCCAATCGGCGAGAGATCACGCAATCAATGCGTTCCGAAGCGGAAAACTGAACCTGCTCGTCGCCACCGACGTTGCGGCACGCGGACTAGACATCCAAGGCATAACGCACATTATCAACTACGACGTCCCAGCAGACCCGCCACTGTACTTCCACAGAGTCGGCAGAACCGCAAGAATGGGCGGCGACGGCACAGCCATCACGCTCGTCAGCTACGGGGAAATGAGCAACTTCAACAACATCAAAGCAATAACGAAGACAAAGATTGAGGAAATAGGTTCCCACCAGAATTCGGATTCCCCAGTGGTTAGCTTTTTTTAAACCACTAACCATAAAAGGCGGAAAATCCAATCTCTTTTGAGGTTAAGGACAAAGAAAATGTTTAGAGACCCAGTCTGCGGCATGGTTTTAGACGAAAACACGGCGAAGTTCAAAATCACCTATGAAGGGGAAACTTACCATTTTTGCAGCCTCCAATGCAAGAAAAGATTCAAGCGGCACGCATCCAAATTTATAAAGTAAAATTCACGTCTAACCTGCCAACAAACTTGGAAGAAAAAGAAAACTAAAGCCAACTAGCGTTTTTCTTCGGGCGAGATGTCCATCATCATCAAGCCAGAAACCATTTTTGGGTAAAAATCCGTTGACTTCTCAGGCAAACGCTCATGCTGTTGCGCCAGTTGCCATACGGTTTCCGCGGTGACGGGGTTAACCAGAAAAGCTACGGTTGCCTCTCCGTTGTCGACTTTTTCCACTGCTGTTCTTGTCCAACGCGCGTAGAGTATATCTTCATCCATTCTTAGATTGCCAGTTTTCATGATAGCTTTGAAGATGACATCGCGCAGAATGACCACATCGAAAATCTTCGTTTCCTTCGAAACGCGGGCACTCACGAATTCGTAGACGCTTGGTTCATGTTTCAAGAGGAGCCCGTAAGCCTTGGCGTCGCTGTAAATGCAGAAAGCATGTTCATTTCTGTGGGCTTCAAGAAAACCTTCCAAACCTTTGACTGACGCCTCAATTTCTGTTACGCTGAAAAACTGTTTCAGCGCTTCGAGCGTTGCCTGAGTTAATTTGCAGTTTTTCAGGAGACGGTGAGTTGGCAAAACCACGAGACCTTCGTCTTGGACTGGAACTAGCATGCTCATATGGAAGTTAAACGCGGATTCCTCGGTCCACTCGCCTGCTCGGCGTCGCTCGTCTCTGTATGTGAGGGCGCTTTCGTACCTGTGGTGGCCGTCGGTGATGACTAGGGTTTTTGGCGCCAAGGCTTTCTGCAGTAACGCGGTTTTCTGTGGATCAGTCACTCTCCAGACTGTGTGTTTGACTTGGAAGGAGTCTGTAACCTCGATTATCGGTTTTGACTTGGTTGCTTCCGCGAAGAAGTTGATGGTTACTTTTTCCGGGTCCGAATAAATCAGGAATAAGGGTTCGAGATCTTTCTGAACCGTCCGCAACATGTTCAGGCGGTCGGCTTTCGGCGCGTCGTACGTTATTTCGTGGGGAAAAACCATGTTTTCGCTGTAGGCGTAGAGGCGCAAAGCTGCCATTAACCCGGTGCGTGTGCAGATTTCGCCGTCGAGTTTGAACTGTTGTCGGCAGACGAAGAAAGATGGTTTTTCGTCTTTGGTTAGAATGTTTTTGCTGAGCCATTCTTGGATTCGGCTTTGCACTGTGGCGTACCCGTTTTTTTCGATGGGTAAGATGAGGCGGCAGTAGTTGTAGGGCGATTTGTCGTAGTACTTGCGTTGCATGTTTTGGTCTATTTTGTCGTAGGGTTGAGTGATGAGGTCTTTGAGGTTGCCGGCTTTTTCTGTGTATCTGATGGCTTTGAAGGGCTTGATGTCAACCATGAGTTTCAGCTCTTTGAGTTTTCCAGCGCCTTGATGACTTTTTCAGCTATCTGCAGGCTTGTCTTTGACTGGGCTTCGAAGGTCTGAGCGCCGATGTGAGGAGTGGCGTGGACGTTCTTGAGCGTTAGCAGCTTGCTGTTTTTGGGCGGTTCTTCTTCGAAAACGTCGAGGGCAGCGGCTTTCACTTTGCCGTTTGTGAGTGCTTGGTAGAGTGCTTCTTGGTCTACGACTCCGCCGCGGCTGCAGTCGATTAAGGTGACTCCGTCTTTCATCATGTTGAACTCTTTGGTGGATATCATGTGCCTCGTATGCGGTGTAAGCGGGACGTGAATTGATATGAAGTCAGCGTTAGGCAGCATTCTCTCCATGGGAACGGAGCCGCGCCCAACGCAGACGTCTACTCCTAAGATTTTCATGCCGATGGCTGAGGCGAGTTTTTCTACTTCTTTGCCGATGCTTCCGCAGCCGATGACGCCGAGGGTTTTTCCTTTAACTTCGACGCCGAAGAGTTCTTCTTTTTCCCATTTGCCGCAGCGGAGGGTTACTGTGCCTTCAACGATGTTTCGGGCGAGCGCAAGCAGATGCCCGATGGCGAGTTCGGCGACGCTTGTGGAGGCTACGTGTGGCGTGTTGATGACGGTTATGCCTTTTTCCAGCGCTTTTTCCATGTTTACGTTGTCTAAGCCTTCTCCGGCGCGTCCGATGACTTTGAGTTTTTTGGCTTGGGTGATTAGTTCCGCGGTTACTTTGGTGGTTGAGCGCACGATGAGGGCGTCGTATTCGCTTATTATGTTGAAGATTTCGGTTTTCGGTTTGCTCCAGGCTTTTGTGACTTGGTAGCCTTTTGTTTCCAGTAGTTTTATGCCTTCGTCAAAGATTTTGTCGGTGATTAGGATTTTATAGGTCACTTTGTGAGTCCCCAGATCTCGTCTATGGCGGCTAAGGCTTCTTTGACTCCGTTTACGGTCCATTCGCCCATGTGTCCGATGCGGAAGGTTTTTTCTGCGAGTTTTCCGTAGCCGTTGCTTGTGTTGAAGCCTTTGGCTGCGAGTTTCTGGTTTAGTTCGGCGACGTTTTTGCCCTGGGTGTTTCTGATGCAGGATACGGTTATGGATTCGTAGCCTGGTTCGGGGAACATTTCGAAGTGTTTTTTTGCCCATTTTTGGGTGGTTTCTGCCATGTCTTTGTGCCGCTGGTAGATGTGTTCGTAGGTTTCTTGGAGCATGAGGTCTAAGCGTTTGTTCAGCGCGTACAGCAGTGGAATACACGGCGTGTAGGGGGTTTGGTGTTTCTTTTCGAATTCGAAGATTTCGACGATATCAGTGTATGCGCCTCGGTTAGGTATTGTTTTGGCTCTGGCGAGGGCTTTATCGTTGACTAACGCTATGGCGAGCCCTGGTGGCAGGGCAAAGCATTTTTGGGTTGATGCGAAGAGTATGTCGACGCCCATTTCTTGGGGCAGGGTTTTGTCGCCTGCCATGGAGGAGACGCTGTCCACGGCAAAAACCACGTCTGGGTAGTCTTTTTGCACCATCTTGCCGATTTCGGTCACGGGGCTTCGGGCGCCTGTGGAGGATTCGTTGTGGCAGACGCACAGAGTGTCATATTGGCCTGTTTCCAGTTTCTCTGCGACTTGGTCGGGTTTGGCGACTTTCCCCCATTCCACTTCTATCCAGTCTGTTTCTTTGCCGCAGGCGTGGAGGGTTTCGCCGAATCTCTGGGAGAAGGCGCCGTTGACGCAGCAGAGCACTTTCTTTTTGACGATGCTTCTGCCGACTATGTCGAACCACAGTGTGCCTGAGGAGGTTGTTGTGGTTGGCTGGTAGTCTGGGGGTAACTCGAAGAACTTGCTTAGTTTGGCGGTTATTCCGCCGTACAGTTCGGAGAATTCTTTGCTTCTGTGCCCTATGAGGGGGTGGGTTTGTTCTTGGAGGATTTCTTGGCTGACTTCTGTGGGTCCGGGAATCAGGAGTTTTTTGTGCATTTTCATTCTTCTCCTTCATGGGGAGGGTTTTTTCAGGGTTACCTGCAATGACGCGTGTGGTTCGGGTTATTTATCGTTTTCACGTTCATGATTTTTCACGCCAAAACAAAAGCGAAAATACAAGGGCAACGGGAGGTTAGCTGGTTAGTCTCTGTTAGGTCCCAGTTGGCTTTGATGCCCATGGCTGGGTTGTTTGGTGCCGCATTTGCCTGATGTGGCTGTGAATTGCATGGTCATTGCTGTTACCCTCTCAAGAGCAAAATGGTGAATGAATTGTGGATATAAAGCTTATGCTGCAGCGAATGCGGGATTGCCGAGGGCATTGACGAAAGCGACGGATTTTCTATAAGATTGTTCTAAAACTTAAACTCATAAAGCATTTAAGCAGACAACCAACATTATATGTTTTTAGGAAGAGTGGGGCTTGGTTTCCAAGGTTACGATGGTGCTTGAGGTGCTCAGTGACGGGGAATGGCATGGGGTGGAGGAGCTGCAGCAGTTGACGGAGTTGAATGAGAATCAAGTTCGCGAGATTGCGGCTTTCCTGTACGAATATGATTTCGCCAGGATGGATGTTGAAAAAAAGAAGTTGAGAATCAACAGGCACTTTCAAGAGTTTTTAAGTCAAACCCTGACTCGCTAAGCCCTCCACTGTTCTGATATCTGAAGTGCCGAGCTTGATATGCCGTGTTTGGTATATTTCGCTTTTTGATGCATTATATTTTTAGAAACTGAGCTTATATTGAGATTCAAGTATCCCCTATCACGGTGAAAAATGATGACCTTCCATCTTTCAAGCAACAACTTGAGAAACTTGAAAGAATACAAACCGATGTTACTATGTGCCGTAAAGATCTTGGCGTTGTTTGTAGCGGCACTTTACCTTTTAGGCTTCACATTGTTCCCGTTGCTAGGCGTGGGCAACTATCAGCTTGTGAGAGTTGATGCGCTATTACCTTCCGAGTGGGTTATGCTTACTTGCTTGAGTGGGGCACTGTTTGCTTGGAGTTTCCGCTGTTTAGTAAAATTATCGAGAGAAAGCAGGTCAAAAAATCTCGATACTGCATCCGTCAAATAGAATGCCTATTCAGGAGGCTTATTATCCGTCTACGAAGGAAAGCGCCTGCAGACAAAAAACAAGAAGACAGTACTCGTTGAAGGCTGTACACATTTTTTTTACATTAAGAATCTTTTGAATTATGTACAGTTTTCGATGCCATAAAGTATGTCTGCATGAATGGCAGATCTCTATGCATTAAGAGAAGAAGAAACAAGATTGCAGATTATCTTCAAGGTGGTAGCTTTGTTTTTGGTTTGAGGTTTTTAGTCAAGCAAGTATTTAGGTTTACGTTCAGAAAAAGACTATTCTGGTTCCATCCATCCCGCCGTCAATGTCAACTCGGTTGTTTGGGTTTACGAGCGTTGCAGTCAGCACTATCTGGCTTCCGGCAGGTGTGGTTTGCGCGCGCTATCGGTTTTGTTATTTAGCTCATATGAAGCCGCAATCCACATTCACGCTAATTAGCGAGCATTCCCAGTCTTAGGTTTCCGCTGTCACGATGATTTGAGGCTGAAACTCCGCGAGTATCCAGAGGCCAGCAGGTTTGCCACCGTTCAAGTAATAAACTGGCGTTGAAGGTGAATCAAAGGTCGCAATCGCCCCTTTCCACGTTATGTCCATCGCGCTCCTGAACGGATTCACTGTGCGCAGAGAGACCGGGTCTAACTCGATCATCTTGCTACTGCTGTTTGTCCTCAGCGCTCCAGTGGGGTTTCCAGCTATGGAATCAAAAGCGTAAAGCAGGATATTCGACGTATCAGTGAACAGAATTCCCGCGCCGCTTGAGCCGGAAACGAATTGGCTCCAATGATGTGCAGTCCAGCCGCCGCTTCCGAACGCATAGTTTGAAAAGTTGTCTGTTCCTGTGACGACATTGTCTATGGTTCCGTTTTCAGTCTTAATTGTGCTAATCGATGACGTTAAGCGAACAGGGCACAAGTCTGTGATTGTTCTATCACGCTGTGAGTCTGTGAACATGAGTCTCAACTGATAAGTGTAGAAAGATGCCCTCGCTGGCAATGTTAGCACGATATTCGCGTAGAGGTTCGGGCAATCATTTGCCATTCCTGCTCCGTCGCTCCACTCTGCTTCCTGCTGCACAACATCCCTCACAACGCCATTGGTTATTACGTATGCTAGTTCAGCACCGTAACTGCTGTCTTCTCCGTTTATGCGCATAAAGTTCGCTGTGCTATAGTTGCCGCTGCCAATAACCGTAGACGTTACGGGGTTGAAGCTGCTTCCAAACTGGAGAGATATTCTGCCATTGTTCAAGGTCCTGCCAGATGGGTTATCATTGAAGCGGGTATTTACGTAGGACAGCGGGGTCGGAACTGCTAAATCACTTCCGTTCCACCATAGAGTGAATTTAGTCACGTTCCTGCTTAGGAGAAAGACAAGCATCTGCCTATTGCTGAACACTGTCATGTTATTCGTTAAACCTAGCGGAACTCTGTACTCTGACGCCCAGTCTTCTATTTGGAAAGGCACTTCTTGGTCCACGCCGTCTATGGTTTGGTTCAGGTGGAAGGCTTTTGCTGATACAGGCGGAATCGGCATCTCCAGAGTGGACAACTGTAGGTTCTGTCCCAGCAACCTCATAGTGCCATTCTGCAGCCATTCAACAGCTACCGTTGAATCTTCTTGCTGCAACAACATAGCACCCAAGTCAGATTGAGGTTGAAGTAGTACAGCATCAATAGCCCATGAAGTCTGCGCCGTATCTGAAGTCTCTGTGCTTCCTTTGAACCTTATAGTGAACGTCGGCGAAAGATATTGACTAACTGAGACGTTGTTCCACCCGCTTGCAACCAATCCATTGATTAAGTTTACCCAAGCATTGTTGTACCACACGTCAACCTTCAAGGGTTCTGTTCCTATCGTGCCTGTTCTGATACATAGCTCTTGGCTAGGATTTGTCGTGTCAACGCTAGTCCATTGCTCTTCAAGGTCCAGCTCATAGTTACTGTCACTTGTTTCTTTTTTCACGGTGAACAAATCAACGTACGCATCATCATCATTAGAGTTAGTAGTCATCGAAATTCTGATTCTGAAGTTTGAATTGAAGTACTGCGAATCAGTAATCTTCTGTTGGTAGTGAAGCCAGCCAGACGTAGACTGATTAGCACCCAAATCACCTCCAGGGACTGCGTCCCAACTTGATCCATCATAGTATTGAAGTAAAAACTCGCCTGACTCGCAACCAGCGTCTTTGTACCAGAAGTCCACATAAATTGCTGTCGCATCTGAACAATCCACACTAGGAGAAGTTAGAGTCCCAGAACGTCCATGGTTTCCGTCAAAATATGCTGAATAACTCCCGCTGTAAGGCTGACTGTTGCTTCGAGACCAATAATTCGTCGCGGTAAACCCCGACCAGTCTGTTTCGAAAGATGCGCCGTTAATGAGCGTAATGTTTGTGAATCCACCATCAGTATTCACTTCTGTCAAAGTGTCGTAACTAGAATCAGGTCCAGCTTGTTGTGCGGTGAAGTTCGAATGAGAACCTTTGTTTGCAGAGGAATCAACGTCTGAACTGTTGTTGTCTACATAGTTTTCCGCACCGCTGCCGCTCGCCCAATTCAGAGCAGAAACATAACGGCTGAAAGACGAAGCAACAGCCAATATCCCCCTATCGTCTTCAACTTGAACTAAGTACCCGCTAGTAAGAACACCCGAAGGAACACTGATCAAGTAAGTACCATTTGCGAAAACCACTGGTTCAGCAGCCGGAGCAACAAGCTCCCAAGTCTGATCCGCGCTAAGGTAACGATAGAACTTAAAGTTATGCATTGACAAGATAGTCACCGGTTCACCACCTTCCTTGTATATGCTAACACACACCTCGTCACCAGAAACTGAGCTAAGAACCTGCACATCTAATCTACTTTGTATTGTACTAGTCAGGTTGTAAAAGCCGAGTCCCGCCAGATCATAGCTCATGGAGAATTCTCCTGAACTGTTACTTGTGGGCAAGAACCAATCAATGTGGAGGTTAACAGAGGTGATGTTAAAGGACAAACCCCACTCAGGTTTTATGTCAGCTATGTTTTCCAGTCCGCTCTGTAGATAACGTTTAGCCAGATTCTGAGCATAAGACGTGTTACCGGTGACTTGCAAGATTGTTCCGTAATAGCCTAGTGTGAAACCCAATACTTGTTTCAGCGCCAAGTTGGTTTCGTCGACGGCACTTAAGATTTGAGGTTGGTTGGAAATTGAATCGTAGCGAATAGCAGTATGAGTTGTTACTACTGTCGCCATAATTACCACTAGTACCAGCAGAGCCGCAATTATGTAGAATTGGCCCCTATTATTCAAGCTCCAGCGCCTCCTGCTAATCCAAGCTGCAAAACAGCAAGCCTCGAAGTTCCGTAAATGGTATATTCAGGACGAAAGCTCAGCCTCGGCTGATAGTAGGAGAGTATGGCTAGTGTAGTAATCCGTATATCTGCTGACCTTGTCAAGCCTATGGGAATGAGTTTTCCAGTTACGTTTCCGTCAGAATCTTTATGGAGAAAAGTAGCCCCTGCGAGCCATGTTTTTCCGTCAGAATCTACGGGGTCAAAAACATAAGAGACTGCAGTAAGATTATATCTACTTTGAATTGTTGAAGGCACAGCCCTTGTCGCCGTTTGGTTGGAGTATGGATAAACGCCATAATAGTTTGAGAAATAACTTGAGTTTGAAGAAATGCTTACAATTAAAGGCCCCAGGGTTATCCATCCAATAGAGTCTGTGACGTAAGTTTCATTGTTCAGTCCCGATAAGAAAGAATTGAGACCTGCTGCGCCAACACATTTCATTCCATACACGCCCCAACCATTCTGATCGGATGATTCAGTGAAATTTCCCGTATTCGACACATAGTACAATGGGTAACCGACTATACTAGCCCAAGTCCAGTTGTACTGCTGCACTTTTTGCCCTAAGAAATGGCAGTAGTTAGCATACGAGTCAGTAGAGTAAGGCGAGGTGCAATAAGCTGTCGGAATCGGGACTGCCTCACCACAGGTGTTAATAATCACAGCGCCTTGGATATTTTCATCCTGCAATGGTGTTCCGCCAAGTATATCTCCAAGCTGATTAGTACTTTGCACCATTATCGTCCTTGCAAAGTAAGGTGACAACATCTTGTACAAGTCCGAAGCTAAGCTTTGAGCCGTATAACCCGTAATCCACCAACCGTTGGCGTCGCTGCAATTCAGTATGTACAATGTTCCACCGTCGCCATGCTCACCAATTTTCTCAGCAACTACATTGAAAGTCACGTTCGAAGACGCCAGAGAGTACTGCGAAGAATCCGAAGCCGTACCCAAGTTTTCTGCGTTTGTTACGTTTTTCAAGGAAGTGTAGAGCTCAGTTCCGCTAGCATCACTGTTGACTTCGTAGATAGTTAGGTTGTAAATTATGTCTGCTGGCAGCATCGCAGAGAGTGCGACCTGCAAATGGTTCCAAGCCGTAATGTTTTCAGTATCGAAAGCGGCTTCGCTCAGGTCATGATCAGAGTCCAGCGTCTGCAAAGTAGTCAAAGCCAATCGTCTGAGGTTAAGCGGAGCCACTTCCCGCGGCAAAGGCAAAACGGCAAAATTAGAGACTACCGCGAATGACCCTAACAAGATGACAATTACTATCAGTACCTCTAGTGTTCGCATCACTAGCCGTTCACCTCGTATCCGCTTAAACTCCAAACCGAAAGCTTCGCCTGATACGCAATGCCGTTTACCATGACTTGCCGAATATCAGTAGCCACCCAACGTTTGTTGTTCGGATTGCCTCCGAATGTAATCGGAAAAGATAGACTACTCAGCCCCCAAGGCATTACGACAATGCCAGTGTCTTGAGCACTCTTACTGTAGCTAACAATGAGAATTCCAGGGCTGTGAGTTCCTATCGTAAGCGTGTCGTAAGCGAGTTGCGGGATCTCACCAGAATTAAGCAACCCCACCGCGCTTCCAGTATCATTGACAAACTGCATTTCACGCAACTTGAAATCGTTCGCTAAAACGACAAACGTGGCGTTATAATGAATGGCGGCGTCGGGATCGCTTCCTCCAATCACGTCCCAGCTATGGGCGAGAATCGCAGTCCCATTCTCGATACTGCAGACTAATGGAATGACGTAGCTTGCGTCATAGAGAACATGATCGTAGTAGCCCATCCCGACTAAACCCGAGAGATGGGCGCAAGCGACCAGAGCAAAAGATGCTGCGTTTCCGTCAAGTCCTGGAAAACTCAGTGAAGCGGAGCCTGCGCTGTCTGTTACCGTAGAACCGTAACCAATCTGGTATTGAGGATAGGCGCCTTCCTCTTTGTCGTTCACCGTAATTAGACAATAATCGACATTTGCGTTTGCCAATGGAAATCCTGGACCAGCCACTTCTATTGAGAAATTTAATGGATTAGTTTGCAGCTGAGATATTGTGATTTTGACTATTGGAGTCAAGGTAAGGCTAAATCCATAAGACCCGTTTACGCCCAACAGGCTGGATACTGTTGAATAGTCTAATGCCTCGCTATAAGGGACTAAAAGTGATTGCCCAAAGCCCATGCTTATGTTGCTGTAAGATTGCCCAGTCATCGTATAGTTCACCGTTGCTCCCATTGAGGAACGTAACCGCATGAGTGAAAAGGGGCTGAGCTGATACTGAGTAAACTCTGCGGCTTGTAATCCAAAACCTGCAGGAGCATCGTCTGTTTGTCCCCATTGGGGTGGAATTCCTGGGCTTAACATTATGTTGTCAAGGAGGTCGCTGCATTTGAAAGCAACTACGTTGTTGTTCTGGTAAGTCACTGCGGTCTTAATTGTCTGGCTGAACATACCTATGAAGAGCATCATTGTGGATAGGAATATGATGAGTGAAACCAAGTGGTCAATATGTACGCCAGCCATGCTTTATTCCCTCCGTTACCCGAAGTACATTCGAATTGTACCGTTTGACTGTTTTTCAGCTATGATGCTTGCTGATGTGGAGTAGCTTTGAAACGTTGAATTCTTCCACTGCATGTTTCCACCGAAAGTTACTAAGACTGAGGTTGAAATGTCGACACCCACGTATTTGAGAGTGATTTCCAGAATTCTACTGCCGTTAGGGTCAGAACTAACTGTTCGTAGAGTTGCATTCCCAGTGTATGAGTAATGCTCTATGTACAGAGGAAGATCCAGTTTGTAGGTTACTGTTCCAGCAGTGATAGTGTCATGATTTACGGAAGAGTAAAGCTGTTGCATAGAGCTTGAGAGGTGATTTGCTGCTTCTTGAATCTCTATCGTCCTGCGTGATTCTGCCCAATTGTTCATGAGTAGCGAGGCAGCGTAAGGAAAGATGAAAATTTGGAGCATTAAGACTGGAACCAGAAGAAGGTATTCGATAGCGACTTGCGGCGTCTCCATTCCTCCATGCTTTAAACAAGTCCCTGTGAAACAATCACATTGCCAATGTAGAACTCAACCACGGAATCTGCAGGCAACTGCTTGGTTTCTACAAGGCTGTCAAATTTGAAAAAGGTCGAGTCAAAGCCCGATGGAAAGCTAACCGTAATCTTCACTTGGTCTATTCCTCTTCGTATTATCTTTGTGACTTCGCCTCCAACCATTGTGACAGACTGAGACAAATACGGGTTTTCACTTGAACTTTCCAGAGTCGGCAAAAAGAATTTGCAGTAAGATGAAGTTGATTGACTGGGACCAGCTATCGAAGAGTTAAAGACTCTAATCGAGGGAACAATCGCTATTCTTAGGAAATCTTCGCCGTTCGCAGGTAGTAGCTCGTGGACGAACACATGACTAACTGTGGCTGCTGGGCCTTCTTGCAGGAAAGAGCCATTCTGGCTTGGTAAGATGCGTTCGAAGTAGTGATTATCTATGTTGTAATCGTCTATGGGTATGTTGAACAGTACCATGCCTGTGGTTATGTTGGAGAGTTCGGGCACGGTTTCCCAGCCCGTTATGTTGGAATGTGTTTGAATGGAGTAATTTAGTGCCAAGGTCTGAAATCTGACGTGCCCAAATTTGCTAAAATAGGTAGTCGTTTGTGTTCGACCAACTGTCCAGGCTACATTATCAATTTGAAGACCTGTTGTGAGCATAAACTGCTTGGCGGCAACAAATTCGTTCTCAGCTAAGCATGAGTCTAAAATGTTGCTGGCACAAAATGCTGTAATAAGTACCGTGACCATGACTGTCGTGGTAATTATGACGGTTGAGATGACTACGCTTACGCCACGCTTATTTTTGCTTAAACGTTTATACACTTTTCTCCCTCACTGTTTTTCCATAGATTTTTCGTTAAACTTAGCACTCTCCAACTAAATCCTTACGAACATTGGAATGATTTTTGCAGCCAACACAGGCAATCACGACGAATACTGATGCGTGTTTGAAGCCTGCGGCAATAGGCTCCTCTTTGATTTTCCCCGCAACTATGCTTATGAGGTAGCTGTGGAAGATGACTGACATCATGAAGATCAACTTGATCGCGCTATTGTCTTTGCGCCTTGTTATGTGATGTTTCATTGGTTGCGTCTCCTAGAATCCAAATGATAGTAAATTTGAGAATAATCCAAGTACGACAATAAGGACTAGACCGATTATTACCAAGAATGCTCCGTGTTTGAAGCCTGAGGACGCTTGGCCGGTGCTTATTTTGCCAGTGACCAGTCCAGTTAGGAATGATTGCAGCACCAGCGGGGGCACTATGAGGGTTATTAAGTCGGCATAGGGCATGCTTTGGCTACTGAGTGTTCCCATCATGGAACCCATGAATCCGAGGAATATTATGTTTGAGAAGAGTAGTATGGCTACGCCTACGTAGGGCATTAAAACGAGGGGTTTGAGCATGGATTTTCTTTCCTTTTCGATTGAGGAAAGTTTTTCGCTGAATCGGGTGAGGGTTTCGAGTGTTTCTGGGGTGCCTCCGCCTACTTCTATAGCGTCTACTAGGACATACATGTTGATGAGTCCCATCCAAGATTTGATTTTGGCTCGGAATGCTTCGTAGATTACTTTGAAGGGTTCGCCCCATCGGATTTGGCGTGAAGCCATGGCCAAGTGATCTGTGAATGCACCATAGTTTCTGCCTGCTAAATTTTCGAGGCATTTTTCTGGTGAAGCGCCTGTTTTACGTGATTCGGTTAAATCTCTCAGGAAGTTGGTTATGTCGTGTTCGATGTTTTTGCCTCTTTTAGTGTAGTAGTTATGTGCGTAGGCTGCGGGTATTGTCCATACAAGTAGGGCTATTGAGAGGCCTATGGCTGCTTCGTAGCCTTTTTGGAGTCCAACTAGCGTTCTGAGTGATATTATAAATTCTTCAAATGGTTTTGAGAAGGGCAATCCCAGTCCCGAGGCTGCGAATGGCGTGAACATGGTGAGCAAGAGAAAGATCATGACTGGTGAGGTAGCGGCTAAGACTTTGTATGGTCCCCATTCATTAACGGGTTCTTGGATTTGGTTTGAGTCGGCTAAGTAGATGAATG
The DNA here is from genome assembly GCA_963806385.1 of Candidatus Bathyarchaeota archaeon. Lineage (GTDB taxonomy): Archaea > Thermoproteota > Bathyarchaeia > Bathyarchaeales > Bathycorpusculaceae > JADGNF01. Next base: position 342,688 of record CAWDXS010000004.1, read on the forward strand.
CTATTGCTATTGCTGGAACACCGAAGTAGGAGTATAGTAGGAAGGTTTCGGGTGTGAAGCCGCCTTGCCAGAAAGATGAGAATGCTATTGAGATCATGTAGATGATGGTTAGGCTTAGTGTGACGAGTATGCTTAGGGCGATGTATGATTCCATTAGTGCTGCGGCGCGGTCTCCGAAGGATCTGACTTTGTTTGCTAAGTCGTTGAACATGGTTTCGGTTCGTATTAGTAGGTAGTGAACTACGTCTCCGCCTGTTCTGAGTGTTGATGCGTAACCCAAGAGTAGGTCTTTGTACTCCTTTGAGGGGAGGTTTTGTGCTGATTTTTCCATGGCTGTGACTGGGTCTATGCCTTTTATTTCAACGTCAACTTCGATGTCTCTTACTGATTTGGCGAGGTTAGGCATAAGTTCGGAGTGGGATAGTCTTCTTAGGCTATCGTATGGTGATAATCCGCCGGTTGCCATTGTGCTTATGTATGTTCCGGCAAAGGGAACTTCTATGTCTAGTTTTGCGGCGCGGTCGTGAGCTTTAATTTTTGGTATAAGGGACCCGATTGGTATAACCAAGAGTGACGCAAGCATTATTGGATAGAGTCCTGTTAGGACTGCGATCGGGATAAGGGCAACGAAAACTATGATGAATATGAAGCCTATTAGTGAATAGTACGCGTCTGGATAAGTTTTTATTGCTGCTACTTCAAGGGTTTGGTCTAGTTTGAATTTTTTGTTTGAGTAGAATAGTTTAGCAAAGATGATGCCCATCCAGCTGAAATGTTGGTAAGCAAATCCTGTCAGGGCGCCTTGCTGTTTTGGTTGTTTTGCCTGCTTTCCCAAGAGCTACGCAAGCTCCTTTTTTGGGTGAGCTTTTTGTATTTTGGCGGTTTGCCCTTCGACGTAATAGTTGGTGATGAATTTTGAAAGTTCTGCGTTCTTTCTTATGCCTTTTTCTCTTAGGTCATGGAGCAGTAGTGCGCGGTGTTGTACTTCGCTTACGATGTCTTTCATTGTGTAGCCGAATCTGGTGCCTATTTTTTGCAGTTGTCCGCTTTCTTCAAATGAAGTTTCGAATGTGTCGTTCGCTGGATTCCATTTGCCTACTGTTCTGTATTCGCCGTAGTCGATGACTTCGGATATGGAGGTGAGTCTTCGTCCGAAGGTCATGTTGCCTCTGGCGTTTGGAAGTTGGACGCGTTCGACCATGGCGGCTACGTTGATTAGTGGTACGTAGATTTTGGATACGTTCATAGGTGGGCTTGTCAGCCGTTTCATGGCGTAGTCGATGCTGTCTGCGTGGAGTGTTGTGAGGCCGCCGTGGCCTGTTGCGAGGGCTTGGAATAGTACGAAGGCTTCTTCGCCTCTGATTTCTCCTACTACGATGTAGTCTGGTCTGTATCTGAGTGATGTTCTTACGAGGTCGAAGAGGGTGACTTCGCCTGTTTTTACTGCGCCTAAGCCGTAGCTTTCGCGGCTGACTAGTTGGAACCAGTTTTCGTGTGGGACGTTCATTTCTGGGATTTCTTCGACTGTGACGAGTTTCATTTGTGGTTTGACTAGGCTTGCTAGTGCGTTTAGGGTGCTGGTTTTTCCTGCGCCTGTTCCGCCTATGACGGCTATGGTCATGCGGTTTTCTATGAGCATCCAGAGGTATGCGGCGATTTGGTCGTTTATGGTGCCTAGTTCTACGAGGTCTACGATTGAGAAGGGTTCTTCTCTGAAGCGTCTGATGGTGAATGAACCGCCTTTTGGTGACACTTCGCGTTTGAAGGTTGCTGCGAGGCGGTCTTTGCCTGGGAGCATCGCGTCTAGTATTGGGAAGGCTGTTGAGATGTGTTTGCTGCTCAGGTGGGTTAGTTTTATGATGAGGTTGTCGAGGACGTTTTCGTCGATGAAGGTGAGGTTGGTTGGCATGGATTCGTATTTTCTGTGCCATACGTAGACTGGGACGTCCATGCCGTTTACGGATATGTCTTCGATCATGGGGTCGTTCATGACGACGTGGATGTGTCCGAAGCCCAAGAAGTCTCTTTGAAGGTAGTAGAGGATTTTTGCCCACGATTCAGGTGAAACGCTCGTTTTGTTTTTCTTTTTTTTCAGCAGTCCATATTTTTTCGCTAGTCTTTCGGCTTCGGTGTTGATGTGGGCAATTGGGTCTGTGTCTGGTTTTGGTGGTTCTAGTTCTTTGGTGATCATGCTTGAAAGTTTATTGTGAATTAGCCTTTCTTCTGGAGTTAGTTTTGCTTCGTTGATAAAGTATGTTTTGCCTCCGCCTAGTTCAGGCAGAGACATTATGTTGACCTCCGAATAGGGAGGCTGAATGATGTAGGTTTCTATTGCTTGCGCGTTTGATGGTGGCTCTTTAAAAATAACGGAAGGTATTTCTGGTGGGAGTTTCTTTTCAAAAATTTTGTGCAGAGACCCCATGAAGGTGGATTTGCCCGCCTGTTTTTGAGGCTTGGCTTTCTGTTTTTCGGGTTTGGCAGATTTTTTTGCTTTTTCTTCCTCTTTTTGAGGGGTAGATTTGCGGCTAAGTTTTGAAAAACTGAGTTTCGACTTGGAGGGTTTCTCCTCAGCAATAATAGTATTTTCTGGATTATTGTTATCTGTCAAAGTTTTTTCTTACCCGCAAAGTGGCGATTATTTGAAGTTTAAATAAAGAAAGGGGTGTGTTGAGTTTTGAGTTTGCTGGACAGTTTATGGTAGTGTGAGTGCTTTTGGATAGTCTTTGCCGCCTGTAGTGTGCACTGTTATTTCAACTGTCATTCCAGATTGCCAGGTACTTGTTGCTCCTCCGTTGAAAATAATTTGAAGTCCGTTCGTGATTTGACCAGGATTCAGTGTAAACGCGGTCGTTATTTCGTGGGCAGTAGCAGTGCCATTATAGACTATAATGCTAGTTACTCCTCCATAGGCGCTGGCAGGCTTTCCATTGTATAGCAAGAGACTAGGATCAATCGTTGCAGCAGCAGATCCTGTGTTCTTAAGGTCTAGGTGCGCTACATAAGCGTTAGTAAAATTGCCTGAAGCAGGGTAGTTATCGGCGTTGTCAGCATATCCAGTTGTGAATTCTACTTTTTCGAATTTGGTGAATGAGCTGCCTAGTCCGAGTAGCCAGTATGCTACTGCGATGGACATTGTGATGGCTATGGCTACTATGATGATTGTTGCGATGACGGGGCTGACTGCTTTGATGCTTCGTCTGAAAGATTTCATTTTTTCTTTTATACCTCCTTTTGGGTTCTTATGATACGTTAGGAAGGCAGAAGCTCTTTTAAATCTTATGACTTAATACACACTATTGACTATCTGTACAACAAAACTACACAAAAACCGCCAAAACACAACCTAACGAAACGACAAAAAAGAAAAAATGTTATGCAGCAGCCCAGCAAAAAAATGGAGCCGCTGCTCAAGACCCAAGTACGTCAAAGAAGCCGAGAAGAAGCTTCGCAACCTTTTCTCCAAGCGGAGTCTCCAAATAATACTTCTTCAAAGGATCAATCCGCTCACTCTTCGCCATCCCCAGCCCCTCAATCTCAATCATCCTTGCGCGGAACGTGCCGTCACTCAGCGTTAAATTGTTCTCCCGCATGAAATCCTTTGCGTCCTTCCATTTGCCCCTGTTTATGTACAGGAGCAAAAGACAGTCGATGGCGTGGTCCTTCTCCAGCATAGCCTTGATGGCTGCGAGCCTGGAGTCAGTTAAGATTTGCTTTACCCTCTCCTCTTCTCCACTTATCTTCATTTCTTGTTTCACCAGCTCACTCCTGTTTTAATGTTTGATAATGCATAATCTGCTTAAAAGCATTTAACCTATATTACGAATTGTGTAACATATCAAGAGACGCTAAGCTCAATACAGCGGACTGCATTAAACAAAACGACAAACAAACCCCCTTATAAACAAATACCCAGCCTCATTTCCAACGAAAAGCTAAGCCGCTTTGAACTCTGGGGCGAAGCAACGAGGCTAACGAATACGAAGGCAACTGCAACTCGCTTGTTCATGCTTAGCTCCTAAATTGCATTAACTGGCAAGTGCTTATTAGCTCTCCCTGCAGAACGGAATGTTCTCCTGCAAGAACAGCACGCAGAAATTGAACCTGCGCTCACCCTACAAACAAGGGAAGGAATAGACGCCACGAACAGCAGGCTAGCCGTCATATTTGGAGCCGAGGGGTGTGCATTATTCCGTTTTTTGGCGGTTTTTTGCACTTTTTCTGTTAGAATAAAGTCAGTCATCAGAAGAATTAAACATCTAAAAGTATCCAAAATCGAATTGTGCACACCCCTCGGAGCCTAATAGCAGTTCATTGCAGAAACCTATAGAGGGTAGGTCGCTATTGGCTGCAGAACAAGCCAAAAGCATGTTGCTTGCTTTAAATAAGGGGGCTATAGTATGCTCCGAGCACAGCAGTCCAACTCTCACAACTTCAAACTTGAGTTTTACCGCAAAGTATATCTCTCCTAGCTAATCTGCTTAACCAGCCTCCAAAAACAACCCACAGAGAGCGAAAACCCAATGACCATAAAAGCAGTCATCTTCGACCTCGACGGAACAATCGCAGCCTTCAACCTTGACTACAAAACCGTCCGCGCAGAAATCAGAGGGCACCTCCTCAAAACAGGCGTACCAGCATCACTTCTATCCGTAAACGAACCCATCTTCGAAATGCTCAACAAAACAGAACTCTTCATGAAAAACCAAGGAAAACCCACAGGCACTATAAACGAAATCCGCAAATCAGCCCTAAAAATCGCGGAAAAACACGAAATAGAAGCAGCCGCAACCACAAGCCTACTTCCAGGCGCAGTAGAAACCCTCAAAACCCTCAAACAAACAGGCATAAAAATCGGCTTATGCACCATCAACAGCGAAAAATCCATGAACCACATACTCAACCGCTTCCAGATAGCCGAATACTTCCAAGCAGCAATCCCCAGAGACAAAGTAAACTACACAAAACCCCACCCAGAACACCTCAACGCAGCACTAAAAGCGTTAGGCGCAACAGCCAAAGAAACCGTGGTCGTAGGAGACAGCGCATCCGACATGCAAACAGCCAAAGAACTCAAAGCCATCGCAGTCGGATTGCCCACAGGCGTATCCACCACGAAACAGCTCAGCAGCCAAGGCGCAAACTACATCGTAACCTCAATCACAGACCTGCCAACCCTAATCGACACGATAAACAAAACGCAAAAAGCCACAGCACGAAACGCACAAAAGAACTAACCCAACTTCTTAACCTCCAGCCCAACCGTCTTGGGTCTTCACTAACAGAAGCCAAACTATCCTTTTCCAAACTCCTTTCCCTCAACAAACACGCTCACCGCAACAAACACAAAAACATGAACGAACTCGGCGTGCACCCGCGCAAACTCAAAGGAGGAGAGAGAGGAGAAAAAAAGAATTCCATGGGATGCACGCCAAAAATACGTTTATTCTTAAAGATGGTCCAGATAGAACGCTTCGACTATTCTTGTCTTGGGAAATCGGCACGCTGCTTCTTTCCGTTTGGGTGCGTTCAGTTTTTGTGACCGCTTGGTCGTGATGAAAACTGATTCTCCATGCTCCAGATGGTCCTGCACCTCTATGAAGTTCACTTGCCCCGCCTCATGGACTTCGACTTGTTGAGTAGCGTCGTTACGCAGGAATAGCACTTGGAAACGTTGCGGTTTGGTTTTCTTGATTTGCAGCATTTCTCTTAACATAGTCTCACTTTCACTTATAGGTTCAGAATTCACTTTGCTATAACTAGCAATAGTCATTATTGTATGAGAAAATTTTTAAAGATATGTGGCTGTCAAAGCACAGCAACATTGCAATGTTCTGAATCCGAACAATGTCAATCATAAAATGAACTTAAGAATTGCTTCCTTTTCCATCAGAGAACTAACGATTAAGTCTGGTGATGCCTTTCCGAGCTCTTCTCGAGAGTAAACCCCTGTGAGAACAGCAACGCAGCCCATTTTCGCAGCCTTCGCGGCTTTAACGCCGAAAATCGAATCCTCCACCACCACACACTTCTCAGGGATGCTTCCTACTTTGGAAGCGGATTTCAAGAAAATTTCCGGGTTAGGTTTCGGCTTACTAACCTCGTCTGCAGTGAGCACAACAGGGAAGAATTCCTGAACTTTCAGTTCCTTCAGCATGTGGTTGATGACTTCGCGGTTGTTCATGGACGCCAAAGCCAGGTTAACTTTGCCTTGGAGCGCCTCCAGAAGCTCTTTGGCACCGGGAAATAGTTTGACTTCGTTGGTCATGTCTATTTCTGCTTGAACTTTTATCTCCACGAGATGCTTAATCAGCGTGGAATCGAAGGCTACGCCTTTTTCCTTCAATATTTCCGTGAATGTTTCTGCAGCCCCTGTGCCAATTCGGCGTTCGATGAACTCGTCGCTTGCGTCACAGTTTAAGGAGTTTAGTGCTTTGTGGAACGAAAACAATATGACTTTTCGCGTGTCTGCCAAAGTTCCGTCCCAGTCAAAAATCACCGTCTCGAACGTTTCAGAACCCTTCTCTCGAAGTTTTCGCTGCTATTTGGATTTTTCTAGGATTTTTTCCCTGATAAGTTGGCTTTTCTTAGTTGCCTCTTCAATTGCGCGGATCAATGCTTGCCGCACTTGGCTGCCTTCCAGCTGGTAGATGGCTTCGATGGTTGTTCCGCCCGGCGTTGTGACCATGTCTCTTATTTTGGCAGGGTGCTCATTCAGCTCCAACACGAGTTTTCCTGTTCCAAGCACGGTCTGCGCTGAAGCTGACAAGGCTATGTTTCTGGGTAGGCCTGCTTTCAGCCCTGCGTACATCATGGCTTCCACTATGATTGACAGGTATCCAGGTCCGCTTCCGCTGAGTCCCGTGATGGCATCCATGTACTTCTCGTCCATTTCCTCGGCTATACCCATGGTAGCCAGCAAGGCTTTGACTTTCTCTTTATCCGCTGCTGTTACGGCATCATCGCAACAGTACGCCGTGTAAGATGCCTGCACCAGAATGGCGACGTTCGGCATAATCCGGACGAGTTTTGCTTCAGGAGCGTTTTTCTTCAAGAATGCAAGCGGCAACGTGGCGGCTGTGGAAATTACGATTTTGCCTTTAGTTTCTTTGCTTACCTCTTTCAGAAGCTTCTCCACGTCGCCTGGCTTAACGCAGATGAACACGATGTCCGCTTCAGCTGCGGCTTTTCGGTTGTCCGCAGTTGCCGAGACACCAAGGTCCTTCATTTCCTTGATTTTCTCGGGCATGCAGTCTGCTGCGGTGATGTTGCCTCTGTACCCGTTTTTCAGCAGAGCTTTGATTATGGCGCCGCCAATCATGCCTGCGCCTAAAACGGCGATTTTGTCTGTCATGTTCCCGTTCACCTTTGGTCTTTAATCTCTATTGCTTTTGCTCTTAAACCTTTATCGACCCAACATTTGACTCTCTAATGCAATTAGGCGGATAAATTACTAACTAACTGCCTTATGCTTGAGTCGAAAGATTTAGCATCACTATTTTTTTCAGTTGGTGCCGCTGGCAGACTCCAATGCCTTGAGCACCTTTTGGATAACCAGAGCAGAAACATCCGTCTTGATTCCCCGAGAATTGAAATGCGTAGGGACAGCCTTGAACCCGTGGTCGCAAAGCGCTTGGAAAAACGCAGTTACTGAAGGAGAAGACAACCCTAGCTTGCCGCTAAGTTTGTCCAAGACATAGTAGGTAGCTGGCGCTTCCGCTTCGTCTCGGGCCAAAGCGAGGAGCTTCGTGATTTTAACGCTGTTCTTGAAGGCGCGGTGCCCGTTTTCTTGGAGCATCTGCTCGCAGAATTGCCTGTCAAGGATTTTTCCCAGCCAGAGCGGTCCTGCATAGTCCATTTTGGAGCCGCATTCGGGGCACTTCGTTTCTTTGGCAAAAAGGTTTTTTGTGGTCTCGCGGTGGAGGCAGTTGAAGCAGTGCAGCACGTAGCCCATGGTTTTTACGCTTTCATCGGCTTTCTGTGCGCCATAAGCGATTTCCGCGTAAACGCGGATGTAGTGGTCGCTGCAGTGGCTGAAGACGAATCGTGTGCCGATGTCATGCTTCGCCGCGACTGTGGCTACGCATCCTGCTAGCAGGCGGACGGCGAGTTCTTGGCAGTATTCGGTGCGGAGGGGTTTTCCTCCGTATTTGCGTATGCAGGCTTTGGGGTGGACTCCGCATAGCGGCGCCATGTCCGTGGCTGTTGCTGCCAATAAGCCGTGGTTGCGGAGGGCTTGGATGGCTGAGTCTAGATGTGGTACGGGTGTGCCGAAGGGGTCGATGTCGATGATGTCGAAGCGTTTTTTTGGTGCGCTGTGTTCGCTTAGGAGCCTGTTGGCGTCTTTGTGCTTCACGGTTACGCGTTTCTGCAGGCTGTTTAAGTTGATGTTGTAGGCTGCGAGTTTTGCGGAGCGTTCGTTGATGTCGCTGCTGACAACTTTTTTGATGCCTTCGATTTCGGCTGCGAAGCGCATGCCTCTGATTCCTGTGCCTGTTAAGGGTTCACAGATGGTGATGTCTCGGTTGGCGGTTCGCTGGTAAGTCTGGAAGGCAAGTACGGTGATGTCGCGGTTGAACTCCATGACTGGGTTGTAGAATACTGGTGCTCTGCTTGGCGCATAGTCTGATGGTGTGACTCCGTAGGCTTTCAGTTGTGGAGCGACAATTTTGACTTTGCCTTCCGTGATTGTTTCGGTTGGAAAATCCGCTTCGAACGTTTTTTCTGCCATTGCGTTTGCGCCAGTTGTGAATGTTTGGTACTGAAAGAAATTTATGGGGATATTAGACTATCCCCTGAATTTTGAGGCTTATCCCCATAATTCTGGGGTTTTTCGTTTTTGAGGCTTCCAAACCGCTTAGGCTTCCGGTAACAATGATATACTACGCCGTTGAGGTGCACCTCGTCGTACTTTTGCCAGCCATTCTTGCCTAACTCAAGAATCTCAGGTAACGTTGTTGCACTCGTAACGTCGAAATCGTCGTCCACCAAGCAATCCAGTATATGCGTATATCGTTGCGTGCTTTTCCAATCCTTATGCCGCAGAGCCCGCGCCATCTTAGGGACATTTCCGTTAGTCGCATAGGCAAGCATTGTTCCGCCCCAATGCCGGAAACTCTTAAGGCTAACCTGGAGAACGGCAGAGTTATCGAATTTCTTGGCGACCCTTCGCCTCAGATTGCGCATGTTGTTGGCGGCGTTCTGGTAGGGCCAAGGGAAAATGCGTTCGTCTTTGCGCGGCAAAGCATTAAGCATAATCGTAAGCCTGTTTGTCAATTCGTAATGACCAGGGTTATGGCGTTTCACTGGGTGGTTGATGAACAGCACGTTATCCTTCAGCTCCGTCCACTTGCAGGCCAAAACTTCAGAGGGGTCCGCGAAGGTCTCCTTGAGGCAAAGCAGGAAAGTGGCAAAAGGCTTTTTCGCGTTGGCAATTAACAGATCAAGGTCCTTCTCGTTTGGCGCAATGATTTCAATCTCGTCTTGGTGATAGACGGGCTTATCCCAGCTGATTTTCTCCATATCGCAGAAAGCACCGTAGGCGCAGACGGCGATCGCTCGCATACTGTTGCTCCAACGCTTCCCTGACTTCTTGAACTCGTCCTCATCCATTATGCCCTTGGCAATGGCTGCTTTCACGCTTTCAGGCTCCAACAGGTTGGCGCCAGCGCCGACAAGACGAGCCAGAATGTCCGGGTAAGTGTTTTCGTCGTCAAAACCGTTACGCTCTAGATAAGCAGTGAACTTCACAATGTAGCCGTGGCTAACTTCAGGCAGCAGATCCAGCTTAAGCGGTTTCTTCCTGTCTCCCGCAACGGTCTTAATTTCCGCTGCAGAATCCAAATTTTTCGCTTCTCCTTGCGCATATTTGGCGTCTAGAACTAAGGTAGATGACGTATTTAACGACTTTCTAACTTCAGAAAAGCGGAATCCGCAGCCACGGCAAAGCCAACGCTGAACCCCACCACGCAAACCATCCTTCCAAACCTTCAAAGAACCACACTCAGGGCAAACCGCTTGATTCTCCCCAATTTGATGCACAATCATGGAGAATCTCTCCTTTTCTGAGCATTCAAAGACCGCAATTTTTCCAATCGCCCATCTTCAATCATGTGGGCTTTGCGTGTAATTACCCTAATATTGGATAGATCATTGTTTTTGGGGTTACCATCTATGTGGTGACGCTCGTAACCTTTTGGAACTGGAATCCAGCGATGGGCTCTATCTCGTCCTGTACCATCAGTTATTTTATCGCCTTTCCAGTGTGGATTGCCCTCTTTACGGAGATCCCGGTATTCTGCCTGGAATCTCAAACCGCATTTCTTGCATCGGAATCTCAACACCCCGTTTTTGCGTCTTTCGTATTTTGCTGAAAGACCACCACACCTAGGACAGGATGGGCAAACTATTGGACAGTTGGGGACTTGGGAGCCGGCGTCATCTAATAGTTTGCCAAACATACTGAGTCCGGAGCCAAGCAAGCCAACGGAAGTTTCAGCAACACCGGCCTTTCCCTCCCCAACAGAAGCCACTAAGAACCCTCCGCTTTCACATCTGTAAGGATCCCGAAATTTACAAGCAAATTATGGCTCCTGCAAAGAGCGCGAATTCTCGTGAGCTGCTCAGATGTCCAAAACTCAGGAACCGCATAACGATAACCCGCGTCAAAACAGCAATCGCAAACCTTCACCCGCCAAACCTTAAGGAAATCCAGCTTCCGAAGGCAATCCTCAAACGGAATCCGCCAATTAACAATCATAAAAAACATCAGGTCCTCTCTTCGAAAACCACCTTTCAAAAACAGGCCGATAGCATCCTTGATTTTGTATTGGTCACTAAGAGGACCATCCCAGGCTAAGCGAATCCGCCTAAACCTCGCTTTCTTCAAAGCCCGGATAGTCTCAAGCGTTAACACCCGAAAATCAAAGCCACACACAGCCTCATAATGCACAACTCTGCCCTTAACCCGAATTTTGCTCAATTGCTCAAGCGTCTCAAGCAAATCAGCCCTCATTAATGGATTCATGTCAAGAACCTGCACATAATTCCGCTCGATTTTAGGAATAGGAAAATCAATATTCTCCTGAGGCTCATAACAGTATTCGTGACCCCAAGGGCAACCACGATGTAACTCAATCCGCTGAACATCACCCTTTATTCTGATGTACTGAGGCTTCCCATAAGTCGTAATGTACTTCAAACGCTCAGGACGCCTAGTTCTGCAGGCCTGCGGAGCCAAACGCTGCTGAGCCATCAAGCAACAGCCTCCAACCTCAAAGCGTCCATGCATGCTTTTCCCATAGGAACCGAAAGCGGAATCGGAATCTTCGCACGGAACCAACTCCGCAGCGGATTAAACGCGAAAACCGAATTCAGCCCATCATGGCTCCCCATGTCCTTATGATAACGCTTGCCGCCGATCTCACCGCCTGTTTTCCGCATAGCCTTCGGCGACTCAGGAAGCAAAAACGGAGGAAACTCGCCCCAAAGACGCCAGGGACCACGCCTGATCTTAGGCTTACCCAAAATCGGCTCAATATACTTCTCGCCTCCCGCCACGTTCTCCAGAATCCAAAACGCCGGGTCCGCTTCATCCTTAATCCGAAGGCAACCCTCCACAAGTTCCAAAGCGCCCTCTATGTCCGGCTGCCCACGCTGCCCCCGCGCAATGGCCAAGCGAGTAAGCGACGACCACTCCGTACAAACCGGCGAAAGCCAAACCACATCGTAACGCTTTCCAGGATGCCAGGTCCTCGCGTCAGCCAAAACCAACTCATACGGATACGCGATGTCTACAGCATCAACGCCAATACATTCAAAGCCGGCTCTGTGAAAGCCAATGCTTGCTCCCCCCATTCCACAACAGACATCAAGAAAAGAAGGCACTTACTGCGTTGCCTCCATGGGTTGCATCATTCTCCCTGCTCCCTGCATTGTTCAAGGAAACTTTTAGGTTCCAATTGGAGGATTCTTCTGGCGAATTGGGCAGTTTGTTTAGGCGTCCAAGACCTGACGTTCAGATGCTCTCTTTCGCGGAATCTCCGCCGTTTGAGAAGCCGCTCTTGATTATAGTACCGAACGCGGTTAGTTCCGAGAGTGAATCCGCATTCTCGGCATTGCTGATGTCCGTTAATTGAAATATGCTCAGTGACGCGGTCGCATTGCTTGCAGAACCAACCGTTCAGAAAATTGCATTTTCCGTCAAGAGATTGGGGCATCATGTAGAAGCCTCCATAGGCAACATCGCCTCGCCCGAACCCTGGGCGTGTTTGTGTTTGATGAGTGCTCTTTCGAATTGTGTTACCTTATACTTGACTGCAATGTTTGCCTCAACGAAGTCTCTGAGGCTTTCGACTTCAGTTTTTAATTCAGCGACTTCCTTACTGAGAGCATCATAACTCTGCTGGAGCATTTCAATCGCTAATTCGCTGTCGGTTTTCGGCGTGTCACATGTGCTCTTTGTGGCCTTCTGTTCTGGGGCGGGTTTCTCTGGGCTGCTTTTTGTGTCTTTAGGCATATTTTTCAGCAGCCGCTTAAGCCGCTGATAAGCCGCGTTTCCTAACCGGTCTGGAAACTTTTCAGCGAAAACCTTCACCATGCCCCACCTCTTGCCTTCAGAAACCAACTTGTCGTAAGTTTTGAGCAGCTCAGCATCTTCTTTCGGCGTCCAGTTTAGGCCGCGTTTCCCGCCTTGCTTGCGCTCTCGCAAAGCCTCAGTTCTCTCTGCTTTCTTAGGCTCATTTTTCTCCATTTTCTCCACCTCCTTTTCTCCATCAATAACGCTATTACTACGAGCATCCTTAGGCGACTTGGCAGGCGGAATATAAACCACCTTACCCTCTGCAACTCGCTTCTTTAGTTGCACCAAAGTCACAGGATGCGCATCCAAAGTAACGTTGAAGCATTTGAACCCCTGATCGCCAAGCGCCACTTCCCAATCAGGATCAAACTCCGCACCCTGAACAATCAAACATTCACCGTACGGCGCCACACTCAAAGGTGGACCAAACCGCTGCTTAAGCTCCTCGATGCTGACACCCTTCACTTGCGAAACCTCCTATTCCCACCCACGCCATCCCGCAAACCAAAATTCAAACGCCGATAAGCGATACAGCAACCCATCCGATCATCATGGCTAAAGTTACTACCACAAACCCAAGTCTTAGGACGCGAAGGATCACGCTTACTCGGGCTCCTGCAGAGACCAGCGCAGCCGCCGAACGGACATGAAACCTTCAGGTCAGGCGGAACCTGAAAAGTATCCGCTGCGAGCTCCTGGGCAATCCGCTGCTGCTCCTCACGGCTGAGAGAACTGAGGAATTCATGCCGGACCTCAGCAACCGAAATCAAGTAAGAACCTGAATCCTTCATTTTCCATAACCCCCACGTGGACGTTTAGCCGGACAATCCGGTACCTTGCAGCCCCTGCAACTAGGCTTACATGGATTATCGTTCTGCGTCATGCAGGAACCTCCACAATCAAATAACCCTTGGCCCTGCCAAACTCAGCGACAACGTGCTCCACATCCGCCGTAGTTTTCGCTTTCTCCAAACGCTCACACCATGCTTTATCAGCGACGAGGGCAGCCAAAACATCATAACGAACCGCAAACATTACCCATGAACCTCCAAAAACGCCGGGTTCGGCTGATAAACCCCAATGGAGACGCATGCAATCCGAGCCACATGATCCTCGTAGTAATCCGCACTTGCAGCCTCATTCACACGGCGGTCCACCGTACGCTTCCCGCGAGGATACGGAACGTATGGCCATAGGTCGTTGTCTATGCGGCTCTGAACACGCTGCCGAACACCCTGAATCCACTCCTGCTCCAAGCCGCCCTTCATCCTGGCAAAACCAAAATAGACCTCGCCCAAACTCACGGCGCGGTGGACACGGCGCCAAGCAATAAACACTATATCCACGATCAAGTCGCGGTAAGCCTGCTGCTCCTCTTCGCTGAGGGGAGAACCCGAAGGCGCCTGATAAGTCGGAAGCTTCGTCACGACCGAAGTACGCGGAAAAAGCAAACCCTGCCCACTCATTAAGCTGAAACCTCCGCCATCTCCGCCTGACGTTGCTCCTCTTCCACCTCAGCATCCGCCGCATCAAGCACCTTCTGAAGCATCTTACGCTGACGCTCAGCCTTCTCAATCAAGAAAAGCCTAAGATCCAACTCCTTCTTAATCTCAACCTGCAGGCCCTGCAACCGCTTAATCTCGGATGAAAGCTCCGTGAGCATCTGCATTTCCTTCTGAGTACCAATCCCAGCCCGCAAAAAATTGCTCACCAAAGAGACGGCGTTCAGAATCTGCTTTTCAATCTCGATGTAATTCTCCGCAAGCCTATGCAAATCAACTTTCTCTTCCAGCAGATACAGGCCTTCCGTCTCAACCTTGACCCGTTTCCGCACTGCTTTGAGGTCTTCCTTGGCCTCCGCGATCTTCACGCCAAAAACCGCACGAGCCTTATCCGTCCAACCACGCTTAGAAGCATCATCAGTGCAAATAGCACACCCAGACTCAGCCTGAAAATAAGCAAAAACCCCAAACGGCAGGTCTTTGCCGCAATCAAGACACTTCGTGGCAAACGGAAGCCGATCCAGCTTAATCGGCGAAAACTGCAGGATCTCCGCAACAACCAAGCCCTTCAACGAAATTTTCTTAGTCATGCATGAACCGCAGCAGACATCAGGCGCCATGCTTCCCAGCTTCCGCGCGGCAACGGCTTCCTTCGCAGCCTGCTTGGCTTCTTTCTGGGTGTGAGCGATCGCAAACTGCGTTTCAGCGGCGGCGCCACAATCACACTTGCTGCCTTTCGGCATGTCGACAGCGAAAACCTTGTTATCCCGAAGCCCCACTCAGCAAGCCTCCGCCCAATTGGCAACCGCGACTTCGCTAATCCAGTGAATATCACCCAGCCAAACGTAATACGGCAGTTTCCCATCCGCAACTTTGACCCTCCGCGGCCACCTCTCCACAGCCTTCAAAACCACGTTAACAAGCACACTGCCATCCGCCAAATGCAAATTCACATGCTTACCCACAAAAGACCGAGCATAAATAAGACGAACTTGAGGCAATCAAGAACCCTCCGCGTTCACGATACCACGAGCATCACAGGCCTCAGCCACAGCAGCCGAAACCTTCGGATCCTGCTCCAGGTAAACATTCATCTCGCCATGCCGATCGCACAATAACCGCTCGCCATCGACATGCAATTTTGAACCGCAAATAGGACAGAAACGGGCAAACATCAGCTACGGCGCCTCCCGCTTAGGCTTCGCCGACTCCACAAGCTCATGCCTGCACTGCCCCAACGGAACCGCAACGCAACGGACACCCGGATGATCCTGGCACGTGAACAAATTCGGGTCAAGCTTCTTACAAACCACTTTCGCGTTCCCCCCCCCGCTTTGGCGCGGCAAATTTAACTGCCATAGTTAAGCCTCCCATGGGAGATGCTGCTATTGAATGGGCGGGCAACCTGAAGAATGGGAGAAAGGAGAAACGGCTCCAAGAGCGGATATTTTCGCCAAATCGCGCTCTCCCACCCACAGGAAAATCTATAAACCTAAACCCCAACAGCAGACACCTCCTAAGCGTTCTTCAGAGCTTCGCCGTTGACGTCTGTTTCGGGATATTTTTTGAAGAAGTCACGGAGCGCTGTTTTAGTGACGTCTGCGCGGCTCAGGAAACCGTATTTTCCCACAAGTTTATCGATCTGGTTGGAGACTTCAGCGGGAATTTTCACAGTTATCCATTGTGTCATTTCTGTCTCACCAATGAATCAATCTATTGATTCTGGTTTGCTTATAAATCGTTGTGTCAGTAATGATTCAGAAATGGAACAATCTTCTATAAGATTTTTACACAAAACATTAAAAGAACATGTGACTAATAGGTGAATCAATGGTGTAAACTGAAGCGTTGAAGAAATGTCAAAGAAACAGCAAAAAGACGGCTACGCCACAGTCAGACTTCCACAAGAATTTGTAGATGAAATAGATAAGCGGATTGACCGACGCTTCGGGTACACTTCCAGAGCAGATATCATAAAAGCAGCGATGCGTGATTTTTTCGAGAAACAGGAAACATTAAAATCTCAACTGCCTAAATTACCGCGTTTTGGGCACTTCAACGTGAGCGAATTTGGAGCAAGAATAACAGACCAAGAGTCTGAATTAATGGCAGAGTTATACTTTAAACCTGAAGGCGTTTGGTGCGACCTCGACAAAACCTTCCGTTGCGAACACATTAACTATGCATTGAAAGTCCCTAAGATTAGAGGAATTCTATTGGATTTAAAGCGGAAGAAAGGTTGGAAGATAGAAATCCCAGACATCTAAGGAAAGAACACAAAAATGTCTATCAAAGAACTAGAAAACGCAGCAACCCTCCAAATCCTACTATACCTCCACAAACAAGGCAAAACCAAAGTCACAGACATAAACGTACAAGCAAGCAGCAACACAATATTCAGAGCCCTAACCAGACTTAGCAACCTAAAACTCGTCGATTCAGAACGCCAAAAACCATACACAAGATACCTCCAACTCACCAGAGATGGCGAAGCTATAGCCAAAAAAATCGAGGAAATCAACGCCATCCTGGAAACTAAAAAAGACCAGACCAATACGCTTAAACCCTGATTTTACTACGAGTAACATGGGTTGCAGGCTCAGGACCCACTTTTCTAAGCTTAGACCCTTGGGAAAGCCTGAACCTGCAGTCCAATCCGCGGGCGCCTAACAGATATAAGCAAGTTCCGCCTACCACAATTCAGGGTCTAAGCAATGGAAAAACAGAAATTAATCGCGGCATCCGCGCCTAACCTCACCTCAAAACCCCTCGACCGCATGGAAAACTCCATCGGCAAACTAAAAAGCATAAAGGAGCTGAAACTCTTTTGATGAACACCAAACTCAACGCAGCTCCCCAAAACAGGAAAAGAGCAAGAAACCCACCACAAAAAATCGTATGCACCGCCGCAATCTGCCAGAACGACCCAAAAGGCGACCGCAGAACCGGAGAACGAAAATGCGCATACTGCACCAGCAAACGATACTTAACCAGGTGAGGCAAAACATGCTTTTCAAGAAACATCTCCTCGCAAAAGTCATGGACGGCACCAAAACACAAACCCGCAGAATCCACAAGCGCACCCTCAAAGTCGGCAGAACCTACGGCGTCACCTGCAGACGATACCAAAAATCGCAGGGCCACATCAAAATACTACGAGCATCACCCCAGCGGCTTTTCAACGTAACCGAAGAAGAAGCCAAAGCAGAAGGATTCAACAACCTCGCCGAATTCCTTGAAGCCTGGATAAAAATCAACGGCTACCTAATCCCCTGGCAAACCGTCACAACCTACGAATTCCAACAAGTCATAAAAGCCAAAGAAAACATACCGACATGAGGCGAGAACCATGAAGACAACCGTCGATAGAAAAATAGCCATCACAACAGGAATCATCTGCATCCTTCTAGCAATCAGCCTAGTCGGAGCAATAGCCAACTACACATCAATAATAAACGCAAAAAACAACACCATAAATACCCTAAACTTGCAAATAGACAACTTAACCGCGCAAACGGAAAATCAGAGCGGCATAATCGCCTTGCAAAGCACCCAGATAACAAGCATGAACAAGGAAATCCAGAACCTCACAAACCAAATAGACCAACTCAACAACAACATAACAGCCCTCAACGCACAAAACACCGAGTTTCAAAGTCAGATTGATAACTTAACTTCCCAAGTAAACATCCTCCAAACCAAAGTCAACGCTTCAAACGCCCAAATCGAAACCTTAGAGAACCAAGCGGCAACCGACCAATTCACCACCGATAGCCTCCGAAACCAACTCGCCACCGCAAACACCCAAACCGCCGAATCCAACACCAAAGCCACAACCCTCCAAACCCAAGTAGATAAACTCAGAGGCATACTCAACCTTGAAGTCAACAACCTCCAAACCCTCGTCTTCCACGTCAGCGAAAAAGGAGAAGGATACATATGGGGACACCTCCCAGACGCCAACGACACCTACAACCAGATTCAAGCCCTCAACAACAATAGGTACAACATCCTTCTGATGCCCGAATATAAAGGAAACAAAAACTGGACAGAAGAGCTAGCATGGATCACAGCCAACTTCGGAGGCCAACACGGCATACCAATCATGCTACCTATCTTCGGCGGCGGAAATGGAACAATTCCCGACTATCAGCTAGACACCACCCAGATTTTGGCGGCCATGGCTGTGGCTAACGTCAGATGGATCGCGATCGGCGAAATCGTATCCTGGTACATGGAACATCCCGAATTGCCCTTTCCAACTCAATACATCACATCCATCCTTGAATTCTGCCAAGCAAACAATTTGAAGCTATTCTGGACAGAATGGAAAGCAGAAACATTCAAAACAATCCAAACCTACATCAAGGGCTACGAAGACACCGTGACCGCAAGCTTCAGCACAAACTCCGGAGACCTCGAACCCGCAGACGGCTTCATGCAAATAAACCAAATGTTCCAACACTGGGGCGCATCAATCCAAGCCTGGTACTGGACCACACGCCATAACGAATCCGATCCCCTCAACATGCCCACCTCACTACTGATACAACATGCACTCTCAGCCAAAAACACAGGAGCCGAGATAATCGAATTTGAACCTTACTGGTACTTCTTTGACAACGGACAAGCAAACGAAAACCTGAAAACCTTAGAGATCATGCTAACCTAGCGCAAAAACAGAAAAGCAAAAACACGTAGGCAAAACAAAAAAGAAGGAAATTAACAAAGTTTTTACAAAAAAGGAAAATGAATTTTGAGAGTTTACGCATAATTAACTAAAACCAACTCTCAGCACACACAGAATCAACATAAGCGGAATCCATATAAGAACTTGATGTATGCATAACGCAAAGCAGAACGTAAATGTAGCCATCGTTATAGTCACTAGTATACTTCCAATATAATTCAGGACCGGATTCCCACCACAAGGTGTCAACTAAATGCCAGTTATAGTTATCAGTCGAAACGTAAACGTACATAATGCTACCATATTGACCACCACCGCAGCCGAGAATCCAGATGGAACCCGAACAGAAAGTTGGCATCATTATACACTCAAAGACATGACCATGTGCAAAAGCAGCGTTCATGGAAGCATAATAAGCATCAGGTTCGCCAAGAGCATCTTCGGGATAGTAAAGACTTGAGGGGTATTCATCGCTATAAATGTTAGTCCAATATACAGAATAACCAAACTTCATATCACCACGCGCACGCACATTGGAAACAGCACCAACAAACAACGCCAACAAAACCACCGAAACAGCAGCCACAGCAAACAACTTTTTATTCAATCTCTCACCTCCCCTTACATTTCACATTACGCATTTTGAAATGTAGCAACTCAGGTTATAACGGTTGTGCACTTTCCGATTTCTAAAATGTGAAAACTCCAATAAAATTCGATTCAGGTTCTAAGCAGAAACACGGCAAATCCGCAACATCAGCCCAGAAAAACGATACTACGAGTATTCAGGTTTACTCCAAAAGAGGTAAACCTTTGACTGCAACAGAACACCCTCAATCTTAATCAGTTTGGCCAAGCGCTCTAGATCTGCGCTTGCGATTCCTTCCCGGTACAGTTTTGTGGTGCCATAAGGCACATGACGGCAAGACGCGATCTCCTTTCGGAACCGCTGATGATCATTCTTAACAAAAGCAGCTTTAATGATCATTATTTGCTCAGCGCTCAAGGCCTCAAGCCTGCTGCGCACATGCCGCTGACTGCCCAGAAGCGCCACATCAAAACCCAAACCGCGAAGGACCTCAGCCACTCCAAGCGCTTCCTTCGGCGCATCATGAACGTAGACCCTCTGCATGCCTGCACGCTCAGCAAACGGATTATACCGGGGCATCACAGCAATCAACTCAACGTAAGGCGTCCCAGCACGCGGCAAACTCTCACGGATCAACTTCTCGCCTAACCCAATCGTCCGATATTTCGGGTGCACCACAACGCGGCTGATGATGCTCAACTGCTTATTCAAATCCTTCAGCGGCATCCTCGGCAACACCTGCCCACGGCCAGCACAGTTCGGAGGCGGATAACAATACACGATCACACCGCACAATTCGCCGCGGCGCCGTAAACAAAAAATCTCCCTCGTAGCCCCAGCGTTATGGCTCCGATAGTGGAATCCGCTCAGACGACGCCAATCAGCCAAAATGCCAGGCTCAACCGTCATCTCCCGCAAAAGACTGCATTCAGCAGCTGGAGCATTCGGATAATACTTGATGTCGATTTCCTCACCGAAACGCTTATGCACATGCACCGAAGGCGCGAGATCCTCAAACAAGTCATCATGCGTAGTCGCCGCTATAACTGCCTTGCCTTGCTGCCTGGCCAATTTCTGCAGGTTAAACGCCACAATCTTCGCAGTGTCACGGTCCAAATTCGAAGCAAACTCATCAACAATCAACCACTGCTTCTTACTTTCAAGGAACTTGGCTAAGCGATAACGGAACTTCTGACCATCGGAAAGCTGCCCGTAAGTGCGCAGGAAAAGGAAAGCATCATTCAACCCAACCTTGCTGAGCAACTCGAGCGCCTCCTCAACAGTGGCGCCCACCGTCTCAATCAGCGGCTTATCCTGGACAACCTGAACCTCGGACATGTCTATGGCTTCCTCGCCCAGGTCCGCCCTTAATGCTCGTAGTAAAACGCTCTTGCCGCTGCCACTATCGCCTGTGATCAGCACGACGTCCCGCGGGCTAATCTGCAACTCCGCATTAAGGACCGTGAATTTCTGAGCGTCATCGATGCCCAAACCGAACGCCTCAGCAACCTCAACCGTCCTCTCAGTCAACTCCGTGTGCGTCTCATACTCCACAAGAAAACTAAACCTGTCATGCGCACGATCATAGACCCTGCGGAACTTGCGAATTTTAAGAACATCCCGGCGATTCCTCATTTATTCACCTTCTT
Source organism: Candidatus Bathyarchaeota archaeon (assembly GCA_963806385.1). Taxonomy (GTDB): domain Archaea; phylum Thermoproteota; class Bathyarchaeia; order Bathyarchaeales; family Bathycorpusculaceae; genus JADGNF01. The sequence continues at coordinate 363,695 of CAWDXS010000004.1, forward strand.
AGCAGCAACCCTACGCTTCACTTCAGCCAATTTAGCCTTGCCCTGAGACAGACAAATCACCCCCCGGAGAGACACCTGTTAAAATGAAAACCACATACTACGAGCATACTGCACAAACGTCCACTCAGAGGCATCAGATCTCAACATAACCTGTCCAATGCGGAATCCGAACGATGAACAATTGAACAGAGCCTTTGGCATACTCGTAGTATCACCCAAACTTCAAAGATTCCAAATCGAAAGCCGTCATCTCAACAGTCGCATAAACCGCCAAAGCCGACGCCCAAAACACGTCATCATGAGTGCCTTGAGGATGACTAAACGCCAACCCCCCATCCTTACGCAAAGCAAACCGCTCCACATTGAATTCATTGCAGATATCCCCGCGATAAGGCCTCTCCCAACTCAACAAAGGAAAATAGAATCGATTATCCTGCATGCGCTTCTTCAGCAAATTAGCCATCTCACTCTTCCTGGGAGAACTGAAAACCACACCCTCCGCGTTATTAATCCCCGAATTCTCCATATCATGAATGAAACTTGGGCCTTCACGAGTGATGTCAACCCGTATCTTTCGGAAGCCGCCCCAACGATCCTGCAACGCTTTGATGTAGCCAAGCACGTAAGCGTCATAAGTCGGATGAGGAAAAATCTTCAAATGCCGAAGCAATAACCGCTCATCAATCCGCTCAACTATGCTAAGCACATGAAAATCCCGAGTTTGAGCAGGATCCAAACCGCAATAAAACTCCCCCTCATAAGATACATCTGGCTTAAACTCCTGCAGGTCCTCACCACAATTCTTCACCGTACCAATGCAAGAAGCAATAAGATTCTGCGAAAGCCAAACATCCTCATCCTCAGCCCACTCCGCCTCCATCTCACGACGCCAACGCGAAGGATCATCACGCAACTGCCTGCGAATTTTATCAAGGATACCCTTTTTCAAAGGACCATTCGGCTCCTGCGCACGCTCCCAAGTCACATGATGCCGCGCAAAATCCTCAAAATCCTTGCTGTTACAAATCCGATAGAAAAGACTGTCCGTGTTCCAAGGCGTACTCGTACAAATGAACTTCCCATTAGTCGTGCCCAACGTGAAAAGCGCAGCATCATACAAATCCTCAGCGTTAGGAATAAAATTCATCTCGTCGCAATACACCACATGCAAAGTAGGACCGCGAATCGTATCCGGATTATTCGGAAAAGCCTCAATGACACTCCCATTCGGGCAGGTTATCCGGGTCTTCTGAACAATAATCTTCGAACCGGGAGGCAGCCTCCGAGCAAAATCCCCAATACGCCGAATAACAAGCTTAGTCTGACGCCAACTAGGCCCCACCACGCCAATATACACGCCAGGAACCTTCAAAGCATAATTCAGCAAAAGCCCCGAAGTGGTGAAGCTCTTACCCGCCTGCCGACACCAACGGGCAGCCACAAACTGATTATTCCAAAAAAGGTCGATCAACTCCCGCTGATAATCCGTAGGCTCAACACCCAACACCTGGCGGAAAAACTCCAGCGGATCAGTCTTGAGCGATTCAACCTTACTAAGCCTAGCTGCCTCAACAGTGTTAACGTCTTGGCGAGTTCCTGCACGCTCACCAAAAAACTTATTTGGGCGCAGCGATCGAGGTTTTTTTAACAAGGTCCGCATACTTCTCACGCCACTCCAGCATTTCAACCTCTAACCCGCGGTAATCCATGTAATCCACCAGCAACTCCTTGTACGCCTTGCATCCGGATATGATACTGCGCAACCGCAAAATCTCAGTCTTATCCAATCCGCCAATCTTCAAAGCAGACAAAGCAGCACTAAGATCCTTAAGCGTCTCCTCAACACTAGGCAACTCAGCAGGCAACTTCAACCCAGAAGAAGAAGTAGACGACGCCCGATTTTTTTTTGCGTCGCCGACTACTTCTAACCCAAGACGAACACACTTTTTCTGAATAGCATCCATAGACTTATGCAACTTAACCATTATAACTTCAAGTGGCGCTTTAGCTTCAACGAATTCCTTAAGCTGTTTTTCCTCATCAACACTCCACGGTTTGCCTTTCATGCTTTCTGCCCCACAAACAACCCCACAATCGTACCGCTCAACCCAGTGATCCCAGCGAAAATCTCACTATTCCAGGCATGCAGGAAAACCATGTGAGCCAACTCAAGAGCAGACAGAAACGCAGTCATGCCGATGGCGAACTTCACTCCCAACACGAGGTTCTCGTTTGGCTCCTCAACGGTTGCAGGAACACCCCGCCGCTTACGCCTACGAGTCAAAGCACGCTTAACCAGGTCGGCCATGAATACTCAACCTCTGCTGAACCCTATGGTGAACCATCCGAGAAGACCGCAACCCACCCGCACTTCTACGCTGATGCACATCAACGGTGAAACTCCGAAGCAAACCCGCCACCGTAGCCGCAGGCAAATGCCCAGGCTGAATGCAACGAATCTCGGTGGCAAAACCCAAGGGCACAGAAGCATAATCACAATCAAACATCGAATCACTGATCCAGAAAATATTCTGCGCAATCACAATCTGCTTGCTCTTCTTGCCTCCCATTATGGCGAGGTAAACGCCCCAGCTGCATACAGGAACCTCAATCGTTCCGCCGTTCGAGCTGCTCCTGCCCACAGAAGCATCGCACCAATCCACCGAAATCAGATCGCCTGGCTTACAGGCCTCAAGCTCCTTCAATACCTGTTGTTTACTCAAGCTTTTTCATTCTCCAACACTTGTTATTCTCCATGACCTTAACCTAAATCCCTAAACCCCAAAAAAAAGGGGGTGAAAACCTACTTCTTGAAGTAGGCAACTTCAGACCGCACCAAATCCAGGATGAAGACGGCAGCAACAGCGATGATGTCCCAAGGCGCCGGCAAAGCCGCAAACGCACCAATGCCAACGGTCACATACAAGCCCACAGTCACGCCAAACCTATCAAAGCTATACTTAACCTCCGGCAATTCATCCAGCTCCGCCTGCACCTGCGCACGATAGAAACCGTACAAGTTCCGCACCAACGCCAACACAAACACCGTCACCGGCAAACCAAACACCATCAGCAACGCCGCCACAAACGCCTTAAAAGGCTCCGGAACAGCATTCACGTCAACAGACTTCAAGGCACCATCAACACCCAAGAAAACCGCTGCAACCACAATCAAAAGCACCGCAGCAACAGCCGAATTCTTACTCAATAATTTCATGCATATCACCTCCTCAAGAAACCCTCATCTCATGACGAACGTAATCCCAAGCCACATCAATGCTGCCTTCCAAAGCGAAACCCTCAACCCCAAACATCAACGTGCCAACAACCCCTTTGCTCAAGTCACAACCAAAAATTTCTTCCAGTTTCTTAAACAACAGAACATTCAGGTCAAAAGTCTGTTCACTCCATTGCAGAAACGGAACGTCGGGCGCACGATAAGTTACGTTGTACCAATCACCCGCACCCCACCAGTAAGAGCCTTCAGCCATAGGCTCAACGCCAGGCGAAGTTACCATCCGCTGAACAATCATCACTTCGAAGCCTGTGAGACCTCCCTTACCGGTGGGCTCGCTGAATGAACCCCAAAACTCAACATAGAGATCCAGCTTCGCGTTTTTGCCTGCATACTCGTAGTATGGAAGAATCTTGGTGCTTACTCTCTGCGGCGTCAAGAGTGGAACGGGCTTCGGCAACGTTTGGACGGTTGCTGCGGAATTCCAGTTATCCAACCCCGCTTTCATCTCCAACCTTGTGAAGGCGTAGCCGCTGCGGAAATTCAGAGACGGAAACATAGATACACCCTGCTCTGACTTATTCCATGTGCCGAAAAGCCACGCTGCCGGGTCCAACAGGTCAGGGTCAGCGTTGACGGTTTGCCAAACAGGCTTTGGAGAGAAAGGCTTCCGTAAACTAGCCAAAAAATCTCGGATTTGATTGGTGAAAATGTATTTTGTGCTCAATCCGTGTACCCCGTGTACAATCCATGCACAAAATGCAGCGTCCGAGTTCCGCCGCCCACTTTGGCAACTTCTACATCCGCAGTGGTTCCGCCACCGATATCTCCAGCATCGACGTAAGCTGAAACAGGGTCGTTTCCAGCACCCGTAAACTTCAGGAAGGTCCCAGCGTCACCATCCGGAAGCCTCGATATCCCCAAGCGCCCGCTACTCACATCTCCTCCAGAAATATACGCAGTTACCGGATCATTCCCTGCACCCGTAAACTTCAGAAAAGTTCCCGCGTCACCGTCCGGAAGCCTGGAGATGCCAAAGCGCCCACTGCCGATATCCCCAGCGCTAATGTATGCAGAAACAGGGTCCGTGGTTGCACCCGTGAACTTAAGGAAAGTCCCGCTATCGCTCCTCGGAAGATTAGCGAAAACCATAAGCCCATGATAGTTAACGATGTAGGCGTCACCGATTCTCTTGCTTGCCGAACCGAGTTTGCCGCCGCCGTCAGCGCTCGGCAGCAATTCGTTGTAGAATTCGAACACGCCTGGAGAAACACGCTTGATGTAAGCGTCTACCGCCGTGGAGCCTCCAGGTCCGAACGCAACCTGCTCTTTGTTAAACAGCATGTTTGGCTGAGTGGAGCTCGTGGCGTCGCGTACCTCGACTTTTGTCTTTTCCACCCGCACATACGGGTAAGTGCCTTCTGCTCCGTCCCCGAATTCAAGCTTATCCTTCTCAAGCTTCATTTCGGGATTAACCATAGCGGTTGTGGTTCGGAAAGCAAGCCTAACTTTCTCCAGCCGCATATACGGATAAGTGCCAGCTAACCCGTCCCCAAACTCCAGCTTATCCTTCTCCATGTTCAAGTTCGGAAACTCAAGCGTCGCGGTTGCGCGGATTTTTATGGCAGTCCTGCCTACGTACATGTACGGAAAAATGCCTTCAACGTTGCCGCCAGCCATGAAATACAACTGTTCCTTATCCAGGTAAAAGAGAGGATTCAGGTCAGGTTCCCCGCTCGGCTGATTGACCTTGCGGAAACGCAAGAAACCAGTTTCCCCCAACAGAACGGTCCGAACCCATATCTCATTCCAATTCTTCGCTTCACTGCCAAACCTGCCCATCTCATTATCCGTCGGCGTGAAGCCGTGATTTTTAAGCTGTTGTGGGCGCCGGGATCGTAATCGTTATTCTTGTTGCGTGTACGCCAGAAAATTTCGTCTTCCTCGTCGTTAAATGGACCTATGTACTTTGGCGCGATCCAGCCGTTGATTTTGTCCCAGCCGCCCTCCTGAGTATTAACCCATTGATTGCCGTCTGTATCCCCTGCCTCATGAGCCGCATGATGATGAGGATCACCCGGACCTGCAGGAGCCAAATGCGGAATCCCACGCTTACCAAGCTTAGTGCGGGCAAGCTGCTCAACGTTAACCGTGAACGTGCGCAAACCATACAAGTAATCTGCGAGCTGAGGCGGCTCCTTCCCCAAATCAACGTCTAACTCAAGCGTCTGAGCCTTCCCGTCCACCTTGTACTCGACGTTTTCAACGCGGAAATCGGCGTCCACATTCTCGTTCGGCAACGCGACGTGAACTTTGTCGCCTGGAAGCAAAGGCGTCGTTCCGTAGTCGATGACTGTGCTCGCGATTTTGAGGTATTCAGCGGGGTCTTTTAAGTATGCGAGTAATGCTTTGGCGCGTAAAACACATTCGTTATCACTCCAAAGTTCCTCATCTGTCTCCGTGTACTCGCGCAATCCATACAGATTTTGGCTATCCCCGTTTTCTTGAACCGCGCTGAAACGAAGACCTGAGATGCTCAAACCGTCAACAACAACACCGAAGATGGCTCCGTAAGGAGTGCAAACGAAATCAACCAGAGTTACGGAGCTCCAGCTTGGGTTACCAACCTGACGCCACGAGTTTACAGAGTTAAGCTTAGCATCGTACTGAAACGTCTTGCCCAAAGAGATAGACTTGAAATCCCACTCACTGTCATTCTCTTTGCCATTGGGAAGATCCATCTCAAATCGATTGTTAATATCTGGCGCAAAAAGACGAACAATCCGACTCGTATAAATTGGAACACCTGTCACAAACCAGAAGTTAAGCTTTGAGCCTTCCTCTATCTTCAAAGAAGAGGCGAAAGTGAGACCAAAACGGTTCGGTCCAGCTCCATAAGGATCAGAAGGATGATAATGCACACCGTAGCCACCAACCTGACGATTTGAATTATCCCAAGAGAGCGTACCATAATCGCAGAACCAACCGGGCGGAGTTTCAGAAGGACTGTGACCAGGCTGAAGCTCGGTGTAAAAATCATCTATTGCTGGTTCTGACTTTGCTCCATAACCAAACACCGTGACTTTGTTTCTTACCCGTGAGATGTCCCTACGGTAATCACTAGATTCAATCTGATCGCTTAAGCTTACAGCGCTCGTTTTGCTGTTCTTTGCGAAGAACTCGAATTTGCCGTCTGGGGCTATTCGGAAGTCAAAACCAATGATGCCAGCCTTGTCAGCACTCCCAGCAATA
>CAWDXS010000005.1:0-44603 GCA_963806385.1 Candidatus Bathyarchaeota archaeon
CATGATGTCCGAAACAAACTATCAGCGGTCGAGGGCAACGTACACTTGGCTAAAAAGCAACGTACTCGCAGAGAGCGGCGCTTTGAGTTATTTGTCAAGAATCGAATCAACCATTGACCAGATAACAGAGATATTTAACTTCGCAACCGCTTATGAGAAAATTGGCCTTGAAAAGCTAATTTACGTGGATGTAGAAAAAGCTGTTGAGAAAGCAGTTTCGCTTTTATCAGACCTACAAAGTGTGAAGTTAAGCAATGACTGCCACGGGTTAACTGTTTTAGCTGATTCCTTTTTAAACCAGTTACTCTTCAATCTGATTGACAATTCCCTGAAGCACGGCAAACAGACAAGTCAAATCAGAATCTATTATCAGAAGGAGAACGGAGGAAACCTCAGACTTGTTTACGAAGATGACGGTGTTGGCATACCTCACGCTGAGAAGCCCAAGCTCTTCAACGAAGGCTACAGCAGTAGCGGAGGCACCGGCTACGGACTATACTTAATCAAGAAGCTGACAGAAGTCTACGGCTGGACAATCCAAGAAACCGGCGAACCACGCAAAGGCGCACAATTCACCATAACCATACCTAAGAAGAACCAAGACAACGAGGAAAGCTACCAACTCCTGAGCACGTAATGAGAAAAACACACGCTTGAAAGGAGAACAACTTTCATGATGGAAATATCAAGCAAAAACAAAAACGAAGCAGAAGGAAAAAACAGGGACGAACATGCCAAAATTCTCGTCGTCGACGACGACGCCAGCATTCGAGAAACCTTGAACGAAATACTCACGCAAGAAGGATACAAAACAAAAACTGCACAAACAGGAAAAGAAGCCATAGAGGCATGCCAAAAGGAATCATTCGATGTCGCCCTCATAGACATAAAGTTGCCAGACATAGAAGGCACCAGCTTACTGGATGTGCTGAAAAAAATTGACCCAACACTGACTAAAATTATAATTACCGGATACCCCTCGCTGGAAAATGCTGTTCAATCCCTGAATTCAGGAGCAGCAGGATACATAGTAAAGCCCTTCAAAACCCTCAGGCTACTAGAGCAAATTAAAGAACAACTCGAAAGACGCCAAAAAGCCAAGTGGGAGAACCTGCTGAGGAAAACCGGATTGTCAGCGTATGAAACCAAGATTTATTTGTCTCTGACATTGGAGGGGTGCTCTGAAGCCAGAGAATTAAGCATGGCTTCAGGCGTGCCCAGAACCAAGACTTATGCAGCGTTGAAAAAACTGATCCAAAGAGGACTAGTCCTCGAAATCCCTGGAGAAACCCAAAGATTTTCTATCGCAACTCCATCCGGCGGCTTCAGCACTTTTGTTGAGAGTTGGAAGAAGGATCTTTCAGAACAAGCCACAACTCTGGTTGAACTTGAAAATGCAATATCAACACTGGAGTCTATTCATGAAGAAAAACAAGCCTCGAAACCTGTGAATATACGAAAAGAAGAGGTCTGGTCCATTCAAGAGGGCGAAGAGATAACAGGGAGAACTGGCGAGATCTTATCCAGGGCAAAAATCTCTGTTTACCTCATCACAACAGAAATGGGCTTGGTTCTTTTCTACAAAAATTTTGGCAAAGTGCTTGACGATTTAGCTGAGAAAGGTGTAAAGATCCGAATCAAGGTTCCAGTCGGCCCTTCCAACACAAACTTCGTGAATGAACTTAGATATGCATACAAAGTGGAGAATATGCAAGTTACAGTTCCCATCTTTTTAATGATTGCGGATGAAAAGGAAATGCTCTTGGCTAATCTGAGAACAGATGATTCAAAAACCGTTCCAGACAAAGAGTTTGGCTTGTTTTTCCAAGGCGGAACCCTGTGCTCTTTCTTTTCTCAGCTACTAGGTTTCAGCAAACAAGACGAACTAAGCCAGTAACAATTACCACTTATAAGCGCCCGGAGTTTCTACACATGCGGGAACTTCCCAATGTCTTCAAGATGCGTCATCACCGTCGGCCGCTCCATTATGATAGAAGCGCATCTGCCTTCAACTTGTGGGCAAGCGAGTAGATTCTGTCGTAAGTGATTTTCATGCGTGCTTGAAGTGCTCGGTATTCTATGGCAAGTCCAGCCAGCAACGCTTCATCTTCATTTTCCATCATTTTTCGCCTCCTAAACTTCTAATGTACACCTAACATGCAAAGCATAGAGGCTCGGAATTCAACTTTACAACTTCGTAGTTAACAGTCATAGTTCAAGGTTAAGGTGCTTGTGTAACCGCGCTTTTGAAGTCACAGGTACACAACCCTTTACCCAGTCAGCGTTCAACACTAACACAGAAGTGGAGAGACGTTTCAGATTAGCAACAGCCAATCTGAGCTGATCAGCATAATAGAAGGATGAGTGTATGAAATTATCCAAACTGGATTTGCACATAGAAATACTCAAAACAATAGACCAGCGTCGCTTACCACAGCTGACTATTGCCCAAGATGGGGCCAACGTTAACCTCGACCAGCTAAGGGAACAAATTGACTTCCTTATGAAGCAAGGGTTGGTCTACCAGAGAAAGACTAGAAATCAAGTTGCCTTCAAAAACACACAGCGAGGCATAAGCGTCCTCAACTACTTCGAGAATCGCCGACGAACAACTGTCGGGGAAGCAACACTTTAAACGTCAACAAAACAGGGTCTCCAGAGAAGGGGGTACCTAAGCCAAAACCAGGCGAATGAGGGATTTGGAAATGCAAAAAACTGAGTTAACTCAACAGTACGAGAAGCAGGCAGCATTACGCAAGAAATGGATGCAAATGTGGGAAGAATTCGAGCAGCAGTTCGCAGAACTACCCAAGTGGGCGCAGGAAATTCTCTTGCAAGACATCGGCACTGCCGTGCAAAGCAGAATATCCGTAATGCTGAGAGCAAAAAAATGAAAGGGGATAACAATGAGACGGGCAAAACTGGAGATAAGCGTGGATATACTTAAAACCTTGGCGTTCCGAGGTCCACTGAAAATAACCCAAATAATGCAAAAAGCAAACCTAAACTGCAAACTACTGAAACAACAGCTGGGCTTCCTGAAGGAGAAAGGCTTAGTTGAAGAAAAAATCATGCAAAAGCGGCGAGTAATCACGGTTCTCTTTGCCATCACACAACGAGGCATAACCGCGCTAAAGTACTTCAGAGAACTAAGACAAGCATTGCCAATAACAGAAGAAGACAGAAAGCAAGTGCCACTACTCCACTAATTTTCCTTTTTGGGGAAAGCAGCCCGTCTCAGACCTATGCCAAGCATTGAAAGCTGCGTGCGCCCAATTCTATTTTGAATTGGACTTGAATTATAGTTGAAGTTTTGCGTTTTGAGATTTTCAGTTGTCGAGAGAGCGCGCTAGAATGTGTCACCGTCTCTTCAACCAAACAGTTACAACAAATTTACATTTAGCAAAAAAAGTGTTTAAGTTAACTACGTGGTGACAGAAAAACGCAAATCTCCAAGGCCGTCTCAAATATTCAAGTGACTACAAGATTTCAGTTTAAAGTTGGTCCAGGGAGGATTCTGGTTGTTTGAATCAGAGTTTGACACGATTCTACTTGTTGCAGTAGACGAGGCGCTATCCGCGTTGGGTGATTCCGTTAAGCAATCGGTGTACTTTCATCTGGAGCGAAGCTTTCACATCAGAAGAGACGAAATACCAAGCAGACTTGAGGCATTCACACAAGCTATTGAAAGCATTTTCGGAATCGGCGCAGACTTGATCGAGATTCTAATCATGAGAAAAATTCATGAAAAGGTCGGCGGAGTTTACAAATGGAATACAACTGAACGATTCGGATTGAGGGAATACGTCGCCGAGGCAAAACGTTTTTCAAAAAGAGAAGAGCACACATGCAACCTCGGAGTTAGTTTATCAATGAACGTTCGCACATATGAAACACAGAAACGCGATTATCTGTAGCGTGTGCTATGGCATGCGCAATTTGCTTGGAATAGGTGGTATTAAGAAAATACGAATTACCGAGACCTTTCAAGCAACTTGTCATCTCGGGTAAACATGTGGAATATTTTTGTGGGGTCGTCACTGCAAAGTGGATGAAGCACGCGCAAACTGTAACGTTGTAGATTGAGGAAACACTGCAAAACATAAAGAAGCCAACAGAAAAACGATAGCTACCGAAACAGATAACCGAACAGCCAACTTCACCAGAGCCACCGACAAAAGGAAACAACGAGCAATATTAGACTTGCTGGAAAACAAGAATACACCAAGAAAACCCACTTCGATCAAAGCTCCGCATGTGAAAGCCTAAATTCCTCTAAGAGCCAAAAAGCCTGCGTGCTCGTAGTAATCTGCTTCTAGTTTACCATGATGTGGCTCTGTCTCTTAATAGCCTGAGACTATTGTTCTCGCCACAAGAAGTATGATATCCTATCAGATGGAATAAACCAATCAGCCTAAGCAAGCATAATTCAAACATAACAAACTAAGTTGGAGAAAATGCAACAAGCTCTTCAGCCTTTAAATAAGGGGGGTATAGAAAAAAATCGCATTAGTTCCTCTTCGTTTTCCCCATAATCTTTTCGGCGATTTCAAGGTCTTTAACCGTGTTAATGTTAAGAAGCACCTCAATTTCCTCAGTTATGATGGCGCTTGTTTCGATTTTTCCTTCTTCCTGAATTCTCGCGCCATTAACGATGTTGACCCCAGAAACAGCGTACCAAACACCCCTGTACTCATCTGTGCTCGAAACAGAAAGCCCCAAACCCTCACGCTTTTCTATAGGCATAAAAACCGCGAAAAAATCTTTTCCACACACCTCAAACGCGCTGATGACTTTGTTCAGAAACTTCCCAGTCACAGCAGGCAAATCAGCAGGAATCGTCAAAACTGGTCCCAGCAAACCCGCCTCAAGCGCAGCCTGCTTCAAATCGTTATGGTAGCCCTTTGCATAGGTTCGCAAAACCTTCCACCCCTTACTCATGCAACGCTTTTCTGTTTCAGGCGTGTTCTGGCTTGTTACGACGTAAAACTCTGAAACCTTCTCCGCAGACTGCACAGCCTCAACAACCCAGTCAATCAGCGGCTTACCCAAAAACGGCAAAAGAGGCTTCTCAACAGGCAAACCCATCCGCTTGCCCATCCCACCAGCCATAATCAGCGCAGGAACCCTCAAGGCACCAACGCTCCCCAAAACAGAACCGCCAACAAAACAGACACAACAGCAACCAGAACCAAAGTAAGCGCTCTCGCACCTTCATTTGTAGCACCAATCATGTCTCCCGATACTCCCCCAAACACACTTTTACCCACTCTCTCCATAAACAAGCCAAAAAGAACAGCACCTGATACTACGAGTAAACCAGCCAAACCCAAAAGCACAAAACCAATCACGAAACTAAGCACATAAGCCACAACATTCAGCTTCCTCTTAGCGCTTCCAAGAAAACGCGCACCCAAACCAGCATGCGCAGCTTTCCCACGCCACGCAATCGTCACCATAGCCAACTTCGCAGCAACCTCAGCCACAACCAAAGCCCTCAACGCAATATTCGCGTTCAGGAAAAACAGTCCAGCAAAAGCCGAGAACTCCACAAAAATCGCCAGCAACGCACCTTTGTAAGTCACAACCCACCTGTGAGCAATCTCTCGTCTATCCTCGACTTTCTTCAAACCAATCGCGTTGCCCAAATCAACTAAACCGTCGAAGTGCTGAAACCCAGTGAAAACCAGCAAGAAAGCAAGCGTCATCGCAGAAGGAATAATGCCCAGCAACAATCCAGTTGGAATGTGAACCACATAGTTGACGACCTGAAGCAGACAATACACGATGAAACTGCTGCCCCAAAAATACCCTGCTGCAAACAACCCAATCAACCCGCCAACCAGCGGAAAAAGCCACATGTTCCGCGCAGACGTCTCCACAAAATCCTCCGTCTCACCTAACGGAATAATCGTTAGGAAAGACAGCAAATCCCTAAAAGTTTTTATAGCATTCGCCTTCGACATATACCCTATCACAGTCCACAACAGGATATAGACTTTATCGTGAGCTTCATGGCACAACTCAAAGGGAAAAAAATCCTAGTCACTGGTGGAGCAGGATTCATAGGCTTCCACTTAACCAAGAAACTTCTGGAACTCGGCGCAGAAGTAACCATCTACGATAACCTGTCAAACGGCAAAATCGAAAACGTCAAAGACAACCCCAAAGCAAAATTCATCAAAGGCGACATACTCGACCTCAAACAACTCTGCGCCCTCGAAAAATTCGACCTAATCTACCACCTAGCAGCACAAGTAGTCGTTCCGTACTCCATGGAAAACCCCACCGAAGACTTCGACAACAACGCACGCGGAACACTAAACGTCCTCGAAAAAGCCCGCAAAGACAAAACAAGACTCGTTTTCGCCTCGAGCGCAGCAGTCTACGGCAACCCAACGCAGCTGCCAACGCCTGAAAGCTACGGCTTCCACCCGTTCTCCTGCTACGGCTTGTCCAAAGTTGTTGGCGAAGAATACTGCCAAATGTATGCGCAACAGTACGGTTCAGCCGTAACCGTCGTGAGGTTTGCGAACGTTTACGGTTCACGCTGCCACGGAGTCATCCATGACTTCTTGGATAAACTGCAAAAAGACCCCATGAAACTGGAAATCATCGGAACGGGACAGCAAGCACGCGACTTGGTCAACATAGCGGACATCGTTGAGGCACTTGTGCTCGTTGCTGGAGAAAAAACTGTTGGGGAAACGTACAACTTGGGCTTCGGCGAAACCACCAAGATAATTGACCTTGCCAAGATGATGCTGAAAATCCTGAAGTTAACTAAGAAAACAGTCATAACGACAACTGGACATTCGTGGCAAGGAGACATCGATACTATTTGGTTCGACATCGCCAAAGCAAAAAAGGAACTGCATTGGACGCCGAAAATCCGCCTAGAAGACCATCTGCGAACCCTGATTGCTGAGAGGAAAATGCTATATGAGTAGGAACCCTGCCAAAGGACTGGTTGCGCTTCTGAGGCTTCCATACTGGATGATGACAGGTGGCTTGGCACTCCTCACTTCCCTAGCTATACTCACCATCAATGGCTCTCTTAACCTGCAGATTATGCTGCTGACTTTTTTTTCAATGGCTTTCATCACTTCAGCAGGCTTCTCCATAAACGACTACTTCGACAAGGAAAGCGATGCTGTGATTAAGCCGCAACGCCCTTTGCCTTCAGGTGCATTATCGCTTAGGCAGGTTGTGGCGGTTTCGGCTTGCCTTTTTGCGCTGGGTTTGGTTCTAGCGTTTTTCATCAATTGGCTAAGCTTCGAGATTTTGCTTGTGGATTCAGTGTTGCTTCTGGTCTATTCTTGGCTGATTAAGCGGAAGTCGGGGTTTGCAGCGAACATTTTGGTGGGTGTTCTGACGGGTACAGCGTTTCTTTACGGTGAAGCCGTTACTTTAGGTTCGAGCATTGCAAGTCCGCTTGCTTTGAGTTTGGCTTCTTTGAGTCTTTACCCCATTGCCTGCGGCACAATCGGCGGTAACGTGCTGCGTGATATTCTGAGTCTTGAGGGGGATTCGAAAGTTGGTTATCCGACTTTGCCTCAGAAAATAGGCAACGTTAAATCGGCTGAGGTTGCGGCTGCTTTCTTCATTGCCTGTGGGTTGCTTGCGCCTTTGCCTTATTTCATCGGAGAATTCAGCGTGTTTTATTTGCCGCTTATTCTGGTGTGGAGTGCGATTCTCCTTTACTCGTCAGTTCGCCTGGTAACTTCAGCTTCCACGGCTGTGAACGTGCGGAAATATGAGCGTTTCGTTACGATGTCTATGATTTTGTTGCCTTTGGCGCTTGTTCTTCAGGCGCTTTCGCCGTTGTTCGGGGGATTTGCGTGACTAAGACCAAGAGTATCTGTCCTGTGTGTCACAAGAAAATTGATGCTGAATTGACCGAGAAGGATGGCAAAGTCCTGATCACCAAGCACTGCGTGGAGCATGGGGATTTTTCGGCTACGCATTGGCAGAGCCAAGACATTTACCGGTTTACTGAGAGTTATGATTTTTTCAAGTATTTTGCAGATAATGATCCAAAAAAGAACCCGAAAAATTGCCCTTACGTCTGCGAATCCTGCACTGGGCACACTTCGGACACGGTGATAGGTGTCATCGACGTTACCAAGAAATGTGACTTGCGGTGTGCGGTGTGCTTCTCCACGTTTTCGGATCATATAGTTGATTATGAACCCACAAAAGCCGAACTTGTGAACATCTTGACGTTTCTGAGCCAGCGGAATCCGAAACCTCCTGCAATTCTGTTCTCAGGCGGTGAACCGTTGGAGCGTGAGGACATGCCTGAGATTATCGGTGCTGCTCACAAGTTGAAGTTCATGACTATTTTGGCGACGAATGGGATTCATTTGGCTGAGTCGCCTGAACTTGCGGCTAAACTGAAGCAGAATGGTTTGAATATTGTTTATTTGCAGTTTGATAGTTTTCGGGAAGAGTTTTACCGCAAGATTCGCGGGAGAAAACTGCTGGAAGTTAAACGCAAAGCTATCGCGGTTTGCCGCAAGCTGGACATGGAAGTTATTTTGGTCACGACGTTGATGAATGGATTCAACGACAAGGAAGTTGGGAGAATCGTGCGGTTCGCAGCTGCGAACAGCGATATTATTCGCGGGTTGATTTTTCAGCCTATAGCGTTTACTGGTCGTGCAACGGATAATCCTTATCAGGATGCTTGGCGGGATTGGCGTTTCGCGGAGGAAGTTGAGGTCCAAACTGGTGGGGAAATCGCAGCGAAGGATTTTTTCCCGATGTCGGTGATGACTTCGCCGATTAAGATTATGCGGAAATTCATGAAGAAGCCTTGGCCGCTTTTTTCGTGCAGTCCGCATTGTGGCATTGTGAACTGGATGTATGTTTCCAAGAGCGGAAAGATTATTCCGATTAATCATTTTGTGAGTTTCGAGAAATTCTTCAATCTTACGCTGAAGACTGCACAGACTGTGGAGTCAAAAAGTAAGCTTCAGCTTTTGTCGTCTTTGTTTGTGGCGGCTACGATTTCGTTGAACATGCCTTTAGTGACTAAGGAAGTGGGTATCTTCAGCCTTATGAAGTCGATTTTGAAAATGCACATTTCCCCAAGCTACGAGTCGCTTGGTCCAATACGCAGAAGAATTTTCCTGTTAGGCTGCATGGCGTTTATGGACCAGTACAACTTTGACGTGAACCGTGTGCGGCGATGCGTGATTCACTACGTTACTCCGAACTTGAAGGTTATTCCGTTCTGCGCCTACAACAACATTCACAGGATAAATACTGAGGAGAAGTATGCTCAGAAACAGCAGTAGTTGACAGATGTGCGATTTTTGTCTTATACCCCCTCTATTTATAGATTCAACTGTTCAGTGAACTGAGGCTTGACTGATGACTGAGAATTCTAGTGCTCGGAGCAGACTATAGCCCCCTATCGCTTTCTGCGGATTGTGTTTCAGTTTGCTTTTTTGCTTCGGGGTTTGCTTCGGGTTTTTTCCGCGGTTTGAAAAGGCTCAAAAAGGCGTGGAAAGGTTTAGAAAGGTTGGTTTTGGCAAATTTTGTTTCTAACGTTCCAGCGGTATTGGAAATGATGGTGGTGAAAGTGGTACTTGAAGGCCAACATGACATTGTATTAAACAGGTATGAGCATTAATAAAATTTTGGAAGAGCTTATAACTCCAGCGCTACATCGTTTTGTGGGGGGTGCTCGTTGTCTAATGCTCCCACAATGTCACCACATGACAGAATTTTAATTTCAGATGAAGCCCTCAGAACAGCCTTCGAATCTTTGCCAGAAGATTTACGTTTCCATAAAACAATCGAGAGTTATTTTGCCGCACTCCAGAAAATTGGCGTAGATAAACGAGTAGACAATGTTCAAAACACAATAAGTCACCTGTGGGAAGAAGCCTCAAAATACGCAGATTTTCTGGAAGAAATGAGGTCGTTTGAACCGTTGCTGAAGGAGTTAGGTCTCCGAGACCATTTTATTCACTCATTCAATGTTTTTTTGCTCGGTTATTACATAATAAACAAAATCAATCGGTCAACAGACCAAGTAGGATACTACTTTGGGACAAGCGAAAATACCTCGAACCTCATTTGGTTGTTGGCTTCCACTTTTCATGACGTGGCGTATGCTGTGGAAAAAACTGACGATTGGCTAAACAAATTCTTTAACAACTTTTTAGGGGTCAATCCCCATTTTTCTCTAAGTATCTCAGAGGTTTTGACTCCAGTGCATGCAGACATAATGCGCATGCTGAGCCAATATCACAAAAGTTCAACACCGAATATTTTTGACTTTAGTTTTGACAAAATGGATTGGTATTATTATAATAAACTCGGCGAAGAACTTGCGGGAAAAAATCACGGCGTTATAAGCGCATTAATGTTATGTCACAGAATGGCAATAAAAGAAGGATTTCTCTGTAAACCGCCAAAAACAGCAAAACGTGATAGGGTGCGTAATAGAAATCAGTGGGATTTTCTTGACCATTTGAGGGCAAGCCACGCAATTAGCCTGCACCATATTAGCTCAATTCCAGTAGAATTTCATCGACATCCTTTTGCTTTCGTTCTAATTCTCTGCGATGAAATTCAAGATTGGGGCAGAGGCGAAATGGATAAGCAAAGAGATTTCATTTCTTTGGAGAAAATAGATTTCCAAATAACAAATATTCCTGAGATAAATCTTAAAATTAACGCTTCTGATGAAAGGATAAAAGAACTTAAAGAGACACTGTTAATGCGTCTTGAAACTAAAGATAAAATAAAGATATTTGTTAATGATGTTGATTTTTTTGATAAGCAACCGCTTTTTCTGAGATATTAAGTCTTCCTCCGAAGCCAGTCTTTCTTTTAATTTCTCAAGAACATACCCTACAGAGAAGCCTAGCTAATCAACGTTTTAATGGAGCACCTTTCGCCATGCCTAATTCTATGTATCCCAACGCTCTATTCAAGCTCAACCACAGCAAACAGAATATTATCGTCTTCTAGGGAAATCTTTAACATCACCCCGCTTCCAATCTTATACAGTTTGACGCTTCAGGAGAACGCAGATGAGCCTACTCAGCCACGACAGTTTCTGGAACGCTATCATAAGCATGCCTATGACCAAGAAAATGCTCCACCTGTCCCTGAAAAAATGCCCAGCCTGTGGCAGAACAGTTCTTGAAGCGGCACTGGACGATTACGTTGGCAAATCGGACGCGAAGTGTAGGAAGTGCAGTGGTTTCTACTCGCGGGTCATCGGGTTCTGGATAAATTTCCTCAGGCGAAGCCTCAACGTGAAACGGGAAAAAGTGGAAAAACTCCTAGCCGACCCCTACGCTCGGAGGGCAGTGCTTAACATTGCACGGTCTTTCAGCTACTTCGGCATAAAGAAACCGCTCAGCATTTACGCGCCCTTCCTCGTAGTATGGGACTTCACGCACAAATGCAACCTCAGCTGCAAGCACTGCTACAGCGACAGCGGCGTAACCCGCGAGGCAGAACTCAACACCAAAGAAGCTTTAGCCGTGGTGGACCAGTTGGCAGACGCAGGAGTGACAGCGCTTGCGTTTTCAGGAGGCGAACCCCTCACCCGAAAAGACTTCTTCGAAGTGGCAGCTCACGCCGTCGCCCGAGGACTATACGTTTCTGTAGCCACGAACGGCACTTTGCTCACAAAAGAAATGGTGCACAAACTCAAACAAACCAAAGTCCATTATGTAGAGGTCAGCATAGACGGCGCCACCGCCAAAACTCACGATTCATTCAGGGGTGTACCTGGCGCATTCGACAAAGCAGTCGCAGGCATAAGGAACTGCGTAGCCGAAGACCTGTGCGCCTGCATAGCCACCACAGCCACCAAAAACAACCTCGAAGAAATGCCCGCAATCATAGACTTGGCTGAGGAAATCGGCGCGGAACGGTTCACCTACTTCAACTTCATCCCCACAGGCAGGGGCAAAGAACTCTTTGACCAAGACCTCACCGCGGAAGAACGCGAGAAACTCATGCGCTACCTGATAAACAGGATGTCGAAAGGTTGCAAAACAACCATCCTAACCACAGCACCGCAACTGGCACGTGTTGCCCTGCAGTGTCAAGGTCCAGCGGGAACTGGCGAGGTAACCATGTCCATGGCTCATATGCAAACCGTGCGAGTAAGCAAAAAAGCTGTGCCCCTTGCAGACTTTATAGGCGGATGCGGAGCAGGAAGACTCTACTGTTCACTTTCGCCGCAGGGTGATGTGCATCCGTGCGTTTTCTTCCCCGTAAACGTGGGCAACCTGAAAACCGAAAAATTCAGCGACATCTGGCTGAACAGCCCGCTTTTCAACGCTTTGAGAGACAGGTCCAAGCTGAAAGGCGCCTGCGGAAAATGCAGCTACAAATTCACCTGCGGAGGATGCCGAGCAAGAGCAAACGCTTACCACGACGACTTCCTCGACTCCGACCCAGGCTGCATACTAGCCAAAGAGGCGGGAAGCACCTGAAATGCAGCCGAAAACCGTCAAAATCCACAAAGCTAACGGAGACATAAAAGAAATCCTAAAAGAAGCCGTCAACGGCGCAGAGCTGCGCGGAAAACAGAAGATTTTCTTGAAGCCAAACCTAAGCCACTTCGAGTACGTGCCAGGCGTCGTAACAAGCCCCGAATTAACGTTTGAACTGGTCAGCCTGCTCCGCGACAGAGCCGAAGAAGTGATTGTCGGCGAATCCGACGGATACAACTACGCCTGCAGCCAAGCGTTCAGGCAGACAGGCATGGAAGCCGCTGTCAAGAAGGCAGGCGGAACCGTGCTTAACCTTTCAGAAGACAAAGTGGTGGAGGTCAAATTCCAAAGTGGAAGCCCGCTGAAAAAGCTGTTTTTGCCAAAAACTGTTCTCGACGCTGACGCGGTGGTTGACCTGCCCCTTATGAAGACACATGAGTTTATGATGTACAGCGGCGCCATCAAGAACCTGTTCGGCTGCGTCCCCAGTAACAGGCGCATTTACCTGCACCCGTACCTGCCCGAAGTCTTCCGCAGGCTCTACAGCCTCTTTAAGCCGCAGCTGACGGTTATGGATGCGCGTGTAGGCATCGAAGGAAACGGACCCACCAAAGGAAACCCCGTCAAGATGGGGCTGATTTTAACGGGCAACGACGCATTAGCCACCGACATCGTCGCCACCGAAATCATGCGCCTAAACTGGAAAGACACATACCTCAACTACATCGCAAAAAAAACAGGCGCCACAGCCGAGGAAATCAACGTGGAAGGCTTGAAAATCGCCGATGTGGCACACCGCTTTGAGCCTCCAACACTGGATTTACCTGTGAAGGCGCAGATGATGATTTACAGGCACGAGTTCCTGACGAAAGTTTTCTTCTGCTCGCTCGACGTTGTGAAGCTCTTCCAGAAGGTCACCGTCGCGTACAGGGGCAGACCCATAGAACCCGGCTAACTCAGCGCTTCGTTGTAAACTTTGAGCACTTTTTTCACGATTAGCCGCCAGTCAAACCGCTCCTCAATTGTCTTCCTCGCCTGAAAACCCATCTCCGAAGCCTCAGCACGGTGCTCCAGCAGGAAGAGTATCCGGTCGGAGAACTGCTTCGGGTTAAACGGCTGGCAGAGGAAGCCATCTTTGCCGTCCGTGATGGTTTCAGGGATGCCGCCCACGCTCGTGGTTACAACTGGCAGCTGAGTTGAAAGCGCCTCAAGAACCGCGAAAGGATGATGCTCGTAAAACGTGGAAAACGCGAAAACATCCGCCGCCTGATACAGCTTCGGCAGCTTCTTGTCAGGGAAATAGCCCGTGAAGACCAAGTTGTTTCTGACTCCGAGTTTCTCAGCGTGCGCGATAAGTTTGTTCATCTCGTTGCTTTGCCCCTTGCCTGAGACGATGAACTTGGCATTTTTGAATTGCCTGATGACGGCGGGCATGCTTTCGATGAGCGTGAACAAGCCTTTCCGCGCGTACAATCTGCCCACTGAGAGTATGGCGATTTCATCCGGGTTGAAGCCCAGTTCCGCTTTCACTTTGCGCTTGTCGGCTGCGGGCTGGAACTTGACGGTGTCGACGCCGTTGTGGATGACGCGAATCTTGCTTTCAGGCACCTTGTAGTAGTCCACTAGCTCGCGTCTTGTGAAGTCGCTGACGGCTATGAGTTTGTTGCTGCGCTCCAGCATTTTCTCCTCAAATATGCGGAGGAACCAGTTGAAGCTAACCATGAACTTCTCATTCGGGTTCAGCCTGCTGTATGGCTCCCCGCGGATGGCGTTCGCTTCGCCTTTCCAAGTTGAGTGAACCGTGGAAATCAGCGTCTTCCCGAAGCCTGAGGGCACCGCGAAGTTCGGAACCAAAGGCAAATTAGCATGGGCGATGTCAACGTGGACGCTGCCGCGGACGCTGCGGAGTTTCCTGAAGCTGGAGCCTGCAAACATGAAGCTCTTCACGATGGGGGTTTTTGGGATTTTCAGGAAGAACACGGAGTGCTGCGCGTTGATTTTGACGTCTCGGGCTGCCTCGCTGCCTGTTATTATGTAGATGGAGTAGCCGTTCTTCATGAGCTCAGTTGACAGGTAGTAGACGTAGGAGCCTGTTCCTCCTGAGAGGGGAAGGTACTCTGGCGAGATGAAGCATACGGTGGTCATTTCTTGCTTTGCCCCCTGTCACCTGAAAGGTACTTGCCTACGGTTATGGCGGCTCCACAGCACCAAGCGACCGTGCGGACGAAGTAAAGCATAACCAGCCGCATGGCAGCGCGGTCCTTGAATCTCGCTGCGAGCCTAGCCGCGGAATAGATGTAGTAGATGAACATCGCAGCCAAAAGCACGCCCGAGGCAAGCCACATCAGCCTCAGCATCGGCACAATGCCCAACAGGAAAAGCGCCACCACGGCAAGCAGCAGCGCAGGCTGGATATTCATGCCGAAATCCGTGATTTCATCCCCCCTCGCCAAACCTCCATGCTTAATGTAAAGTTTGAGGGTGTTCTTGCCGTACTGCAACTGCTGCCTCCAGTAAGCCCGCACCGTCTCCCTGTTGAAGTGGAAGCATTTGGCGCTGGGCTCATAAGCGAACTTGTAGCCTAAACGGGTCACTCTGGCACCGAGGTCTGTGTCGTACTGGCTGGGCAAGTTCTCATCCCATCCGCCAGCCTCCTCGATGACGCTCTTCTTCATAAGCAGGTTCATGGTGGCGATGCGGCTGGTGTATTTGCCTATGCGGCTATAGCGGTTCTTGATTTCGTAGCCGATGCTTCGCGCCCACGGGTTCTCCGCGTTCCAGATTTCTATGGCGCCGCTGACACCAGCCACTTTTGGGTCTTCCACGTGAGGGATGAGTTTTTGGAGCCATTCCTTTTCCACTTTGGCGTCGGAATCTACGAAGACCAAGATGTTGTTGTTGGCGATTTTCATGGCGTAGTTGTACGCTGCAGGCGCGTTTAGAGGCAGTGAGAAGACTTTGGCTGGGTATTTCTGGGCGATTTGCACGGTAGCGTCGGTGGAGCAGCCGTCAACCACGATGACTTCCACCGCGTCTTGCGGATATTCTTGCTCGAAAAGGGCTTTCAGGCAGTCGCCGATGGTTTCCTCGTTGTTTCGGGAAGCCACAATAATCGAGACTTTGGGAGCGGAAGCGGCAGTCACTTTTTCAGCTCCTCAGGAAAGCTGAAACTATAGACATTAGAATTTTGAAGCCGTCTGCGAAGGGGTCTATTTGGCTTCTGCCGTAGGTGCGCTGCTCAAAGCTTATAGGCACTTCCTTGATTCTGAAGCGCTTCCGCACGGTTTTCACAAGCATCTCGGACTCTATTTCGTATCCGCCTGATTTCAAGTTCATGCTTCGCAAGACTTCGGCGGTCATTACGCGGTAGCCGGACTGGGAGTCGGAAATGGGACTTCTCGTTAGGATTTCTATTAGAGCGTTGAAAAGGCGGTTTCCAGCTTGGTTACGTCTGCTGGTTGCCGTGGTAGCTGTTGAGAATCTGGAGCCGATGACGAGGTCCGCTTCCCCCTTCAGCAGCGGCTTCAGCAGAAGCGGCAGTTCCTCTGGGCGGTGAGAACCATCTGAGTCTATGGTGGCTATTATGTCGCCTTTGGCTTTGGCGAAGCCTGCTCGGAGGGCGTAG
Source organism: Candidatus Bathyarchaeota archaeon (assembly GCA_963806385.1). Classification (GTDB taxonomy): domain Archaea; phylum Thermoproteota; class Bathyarchaeia; order Bathyarchaeales; family Bathycorpusculaceae; genus JADGNF01. The sequence goes on from CAWDXS010000005.1 coordinate 16,099, forward strand.
CCTTTGCCCATGTGCTGCTTTAGCCTGTAAACTTTGGCGTGCTGTTTTCGGGCGACGCTCACAGAGTTGTCTCTTGAGCAGTCGTCCATCACAATTATTTCGTGCCGCAACCCAGTTTCTTCGAGGACTGCTTCTAACCGTGTTATGACGTTGTCTACTGTTGGTTCCTCATTAAACATGGGAACTACCACGGAAAGCAGCTTGCCATCGGGTTGCATATTGGTTAACATGCTGAATGAAACGGTTTATAAAGTTTGGCTGCCAGCTGGCTGGCTTGTGCTTTTCTTAGCGAGCACTCTACAACTAGCTTGGGAGAACAGCTATGCCTCAAATAACGACCGTCGTTTCGTTACGGGTAGTCTTGAAAAAACGTCATTAACACGCTTAAATATTTAGAATAGTTACCTGTATTCCAAAGGAAGAAAGGCATACCGTGACCAGAAAAGAAGAGGAAAAACGCTTACTAAAGAGGTCAGCAGACTTTTTTAAGACAGCAAAGTATCAAACAAGCCAAGGTTTTTACGACCTTGCAACCTTTAGCCTTGAACAAGCGTTGGAGCTTTTTTTGAAAGCAAAAGTTTTGGCAGAAGGCATTGATTTTCCTAGAACGCATAGCATCAGAACTCTTTTAGAGATACTGGCACAGTTGGTCCCAGAAAACAAAAAATCTGTTGTAAAGGACATTCTTGAAAAATATTTGCTAGAGTTAGGCATGCTTGAAGACGCCTACATAACATCCAGATACGTTATGAGAGAGTTTACTGAGGGAGAAGCTAAGAAATTGGCATTAGCGGTTGAGGAGATAATGAGAAATGTCGCATGATGTGCTAGTGAAAACCGCTCTGAAAAGGCAGGAAGCTTTCAACAATTTATCAAAGCACCTTCAGACTATCAAGAAAACGGTCCGTAAACTTGACCCTGAAGCAGAAATCTACTTGTTCGGCTCAGCTGGGGACAAGAACCACAATTACTCAAGCGACATCGACATCCTCGTAATTACAAATCTTCATCCAGCAGGGATACATGCCGATCTGTGGAAAGCTGGAATAAAAGAACCATTTGAAATTCATGTGCATTCACGGGAAGAAGCCGAATTTTTCACAAGAACAACAAAGCTCACACAAATATGACTGCTCCGAAACAGTCTATACTCCAAAAAAGGTCAACATAACTAACTCTTTGGGACAACTGAGCGAATGAAACGGTTTATAAAGTTTGGCTGTCTGTTTTATCAAGCAGCGGCTTCAGGAAGAATTGATGGCACAGACGGAAAAAACATGCAGGCAAACACTGAAAGGGAAAAAGTAACGTGGTTTTCCATGTGGTTTTTGGCGTCCATTGCCACCTTCGGCGTTGCGTTCTTCCCCATGTTCTACCGCATGATTGACAGCAGAAACAAGCACTTCCGTCGGGAAGCTGAGTTGGAAAGGCAGATTTCTGATTTCTTGAAGAAACAAGGGCGGAACCCGCCAGCAACGTCGGAAGCGCCGCGGGAAATGAAGGCGAAAGCGTGGACTGCCTCCATAATCCTCATAATTCCTGCGTTCATCATTGATTATTACTTGTGCAAAGACCTGCTTATTCACGAAAAAAACCAAGACGCGTTCCTTGCAGGCGCGTTTCCTGAAAGAATGTTTATGCCGCAGACGATACCGATACAAAAATATGTCTTGCTGACCATAGTAACTTTGGGCGTCGGCGGAGTCTACTGGCTCTACAAGGTCGCAAACCTTTACAACGCCCACTTCAAGGCACAATGGAAACTGGAAGAAGAAATAGCACGTTTGATGGAGGAAAAAAACAGTGGCAAGTCCATGTAAGAAAAAACGGTTCGTAAGTCACGGCGGAGACGTGTGGGGCTTCAGCCGAAAATACCACGTTCCTCTTGAAAAGGTGCTGGACTTCAGCGGACCAATCAACTTTCTCGGACCCTCGCCAAAAGCCTTAGAAGCCATAAAGCAAAACGCCAGAATCGTCAGGTTCTACCCTGACCCGAACCCAGTGGAGCTGAGGGAAGAAATTGCAGCGTACGTGGGACACGGCGCCTGCGTTGACAACATCATACTGGGCAACGGATCCATAGAGCTAATTTACATGATCACGGAAGTTTTCCCATCGGGTTTCAAAGCCATAATTCCCGTGCCGTCTTTCACCGAATACGAGAAAGCCGTGCTGCGAGTTGGCGGCGAAACAGTTTTCGTGCAACTGCCTGAGAACTTTGCGTTAAACACGGAAGACGTGAAGAAGGCGGTCACCGATGGCACGCGGATAATCTACATCTGCAACCCGCACAGCCCTTCAGGCACGCTTTACAGCAAAGAAAAGATTTTGGATTTGGCTGAATTCTGCCAGAAGAAAAACATCATCCTCAGCGTCGACGAGAACTACATAGAATTTGCAGAAAAAGGCGAAGAGACAACCGTGGCAGGCTACGTGAAGAATTACGAAAACCTCTTCGTGATAAGGTCAGTCACAAAATTCTACGGGATGCCGGGCATACGGTTCGGCTACGGCATAGCCGCTGAAAGCCTCATAGACACGTTGCAGACCGTCCGCCAGCCGTGGAGCATCAACAGCTTAGCAGGCTTCGCCACGCTTGCTGCCTTCAGCGACAGGGAATTTATCGAAAACACCAAACGCACCATCACGCGGGAAAAGGCGCAGCTCACCAAAAGCCTCGTCGAAATCGGAGGACTACAGGTTTTTCCGTCCGAAACAAATTTTGTCCTCGTGAAAATCCAAAATCCACAACTAACCTCAACTGTGTTGCGGGAAGAACTCGCCAAGGAAGGAATGCTTATACGTGACTGCAGTACCTTCGTCGGATTGGACAACAAATACTTCAGGGTAACCGTGCGGTCAGCAGAAGACAACTTAAAACTCACCGAAGCGTTGAAGAAAAAAATCAAATCAGAAGGGAAAGTCAAAATTTGATTTTGCTAATGACAACCGCTCCACCTGAAAATGCGCCTTGGTATCTTGGAAGAAAGTTCCCGCCTCTGGGGCTGGCTTATGTGGCTGCGGCTCTGGAGAAGGCTGGTTTTGAAGTTCAAGTTCTGGATAATTATCTGCTTAAACTGCCCATAGTCGATGTAAAAGACTTGGTCAAGAAGCTTAACCCCAAGATTGCGGGAATAACCTGCAGCTCCGCCACGTACCACAAGTGCGTGGAAACGGCTGCCGCCATCAAAGAAGTCGCGCCCCACTGCAAAGTGGTGGTAGGCGGATGGCATCCGTCCTACGTGCCTGAAAGCATGCTGGAACACCCAGAAATAGACTACGTAGTCATGGGCGAAGGCGAACGCGCCATGGTGGAGCTCGCAACCTACCTCATCAAAGGCGAAAGAGAAATGATTCTCGGCGCAGTCGCAGGCGTCGCCTACAAGCGCGGCGGCAAAATCCTGAAGAACACGCCGAAGTTCATCAGCAACCTCGACGAGATTCCCTTTCCCGCAAGGCACTTGCTGCCCATGCACCTGTACGAGCGGAAAATGGAGTTCCTAGACGTGGAGCCCGTGGACATCATGAGCATCATACGCGGCTGCCCTTTCAACTGCGCTTTTTGCGAAACACGGAAAATGTGGGGTCCCGTATGCCGTTTCTTCAGCCCTGGCAGGGTGGTGGACGAAATCAAGCACATGATGGACAAGTACGGATCCAAGGGCATTTACTTCATAAACGACAACTTCACCATCCGAAAAAGCGAAACAATCGAACTCTGCGAACAGATAAAAAATGAAAAACTGGGCATCCAATGGATCTGCGACACCAGAGCAGACATGATTTCGCAAGAGCTGGTTGTGAAGATGAAGGAGGCAGGGTGCAAAACCATATGGTTCGGAGTTGAATCAGGTTCACCACGCATTCTGGAAAAGATTAACAAGAACATTACGCTGGAGCAGACCGAGAAAGCGCTCAAGATGGTCAGAAAAGAAGGCATCCAAATCGCAGCCTCATTCATAATGGGCGTGCCAGGCGAAACAATAGCCGACATGGAAGCCACACTCAAATTCGCCAAGAAACTCAACCCCGACCTCTGCCAGTTCAACGTTTTCATCGCCTACCCAGACAGCAGCCTGTACGAGGAAATTCTGCATAGCGGAAAATACGACAAACTGGATGATTTTCTCCTTGCCGCAAAAACTGATGAGTTTGATTTCAAGAAGGTGCTGGAGATTCAGCGTCGGTTCCACAGGGAATTCCACAGGTCGCCGAGGCGGATTTTGCGGAAAATCAGGCGTGAAGGTCCGTTCAGCGCCTTAAAGTCAGGGTTCAAGATGCTTTCAACGAAATAGAACCGCGCATTCTTTTCCCAAAGGCATTTATTTTTTGTCAGACTGTTTGCGCTGATAAGTCATCTTTGTCCTGCCGATTATGATGCCAATTGCCTTTTTTGGGTTACGCACAGCCCGTATGAACCTGTCACGGTTAACCATCGGATTCACCAGCATCGCCTTAGCGCACAACTCGCGCAGGTCATCCGCCGTAAACTGAGGCGTCTCAATCAAAGGCTGAGCCCACGAAAGGGCTTCGTCGCTAAACTCAGGTCTCAAGTAGCCGCCTTCTTTTGCTTGGCGGAAAAGCTCCGTGCCCACAAGCGGGGTGGCGTAGCTGAAGTAGAAACGGTCTGCACCGAGCTGCCGCAGTTTGTAGGCGTAGTTTATGGTTGCCAGCATGTCTTCTTTGGTTTCGCCGATGAAGCCTAAGATGAAGAAGCAGCTTACTTTGATGCCGACTTTATGCGCGTTCACTATGGCTTCTTCCACTTTTCGCAGGTCCTGGTTTTTCTTGATGATGTTGTTTACGACACGTTGAACGCCTGACTCGGGCGCAACCATTATCCTTTGGCAGCCTGACTGACGCATTTTTGCGAGGAGATTTGCATCTAAGCCGTCGGCTCGGACGCCGTTTGGTGTGTACCATTCAAGGTCTAAGCCGCGCTTCACAATCTCGTCGCAGATGGCTTCCATCCGTTTCTTGTTGAACGTTAAGTTGTCATCTTCGAAGTCCACCTGCTTGACGCCGTATGTCTGCACCACCTGCTCCAGCTCGTCAGCGACGTTTCCTGGGCTTCGCCCGCGCCATTGCCTGCCCATGACTATGTGGCTGCTGCAGAAGATGCAGTTGTTTGGGCAACCGCGGCTCGTTATGAAGCGGGCGTATGGCTTGCGGATTTCGCCTCTTATGGGCGTTTGCTTGATGGCAGCAAATAACTCTTTCATAGGCAGCAAATGCCTAGCGGGGAAAGGCAGGGAATCAAGGTCTTGAATGACGGGTCGGGGCGGAGTGATTATGATTTTGCCGTTTAGGGCGAAACCAAGCCCCTTCACGTTTTTGAGGTCTTCTGCGGTGCCTTTCTCAAGCACTTTGGCAAGTTCCTGCACCGTAAGTTCAGGTTCCCCAATGACTACAAAGTCTATGTTTGGCTGCGCCAGACTTTCAAACGGCTTGGCTGACGGATGCAGCCCAATTAACACGGTTTTGATGTTTGCGTCGACGCTTTTCACGGCGGACGCTGTTTCGAAGGCAGTTTGCCACCACCCGCTGAACGGCACGGTGATTACTACAAGGTTCGGCTTCCAGCTTCGGATGCGTTCGGCAATTTGCCCGCTTGTCAAACCAAGACGGTATTTGACTCCGTCTATTTCCTGAAGATTCCGCCAGCCCTCGGTTGGGCAGTCAATGATGCTCACAGCGTGCTCTTTCTCGAGGACAGCTGCCACATAGGCTATGTCTAGTGGCTGGAAGGCGGCGGGTTTTCCCCAGAGCTTCTGCTGAATCCGAGGCGGGTTGATGAGGCAGACGCGCATGTTCAGCGACCTCCATGCTCAGCGTCCGGACTAAATGGAAAACTCTGGGTGTGTCGCTGAAGAGAGCAATTTGCCATTACTACGAGCATCTCAAGGCAAAATAGCTCCCTGCTGTGATTAATAGATTATGTCTTGCGCTTCAAAATGGAAAAACGTACAACCTAATCAGAAACAGCACAGGCAAACTCAACAGTATCCAAAGGATAATTGTGACATCGCGAATTCGGAGGGCGTGCAGAATTTTATCCGAAGTCAAGGGCTCTTGAGGGTCGCCGAGTATGTACTGTCCAGGCTTCACAAGTTGAACACGCAAAGCCCCAGCCACAGCTCCCATAGGCCAACCGTGGTTGCGGCTGGGTGTCTTGGCGTGGTCTCGTTTTGCGATGCGCCATGCGTTTCTCCAGTCATATCTGAGGATAGCCGCGGCAGCCACCATGAGAAGTGCCGCCAAGCGGGTGGGGATGTAGTTGACGATGTTGTCGAGGTTGGCGCTGAACCAGCCCATGTTAATGTGCACTTTGTCTTTGAAGCCAACCGTACCGTCGAGCGTGTTGATGGCGCGGAAAGCGATAGCTCCAGTGACACCTAGAAAAACATAGAAGCTTATGGGTGAGAGTTTGAAGTCGATTAGGTTTTCCGACATAGATTCGATGACTGCCGAGCTGATTAGCGGACCATTCAGGTTTGTGCTGTCTCTGCGCGAGAAGTGAGAGTACTTTCGGGCTTCTTCAAGGTCGTTTGCTTCGATGGCTTTTGCAGCGGCTTTTGCCCAGTCAGTCTCCAGCTTGATGCAGACCGTCAGTTTGAGGAGAACGACACCGACGAAAGCGTAGACGATTACGCCAAGCCAAATCCAGACTGCGCCCAGATAGGTGTAGATTGCCCACAGCCCGAAGAACACGGGCAGGGAGAACGTGAGAATAACCGCTAAGCCGAGGAGGACACCGTTGAATTTTTCTCTTCGCGGATTAGGATTCCTCAAACGCGCTTCTAAGGCTTTGGTGAAGTTGCCCATCAAAACCGTTGGATGCAACTTGTAGCTGGACTTCCAAGGGCTGTTCGGCGAAGGGTCTCCCACGATTATGTCCAGTAGAATCGCGAGGACGAGGACGCCAACCGCAACCAGCATCATCAGGAAGTTTACCATCAAACGAAGCCAACTCAAACCTTGAATAGCATTGCTGATACACTAGGAAAACCGTTTATATCAATTACGGTCAGCACAAAAAAAATTCGGACGAAGGTTCAACCAGCGTTCAGGCGTTATATAAGGGAGGGGGTAGATGCCGTGAGCAGACAGCCTGCGTTTTCCATGCAGCCAGCTATAAATAAGGGGGCTATAGACTCCACCGAGCACAAACAACGTGCACCCATCAACGAATAACATGCCCAAAACTGCAAACCATAAAAAGCACTTGTTTCCATGTGTCCCAAAATTTTAGTTTGACGGATCAATGGTTCGTCAGCGGACGCAGACTGGAAAAGGAACCTTTACTGGGGAATGAGGGGACATTTTTCCGCGTCTTGGCTAACGCCTGACCCGCCAAACTTTGATGCAACGTTTGATGGCTTCAGGACACAAATAGGCTTGTGTCTGGAAGTTTATATAAATTTGTGACTGTCGAAACACAACAACAAACCCCAACTATAACAACTCATTGTTGAAGAACGCTCTGCCTTTTGCTGAACAGCCGCAGCGATGAAAAAAAGTAGTACTTCCTTCAGGTAGTACTCGCACTCGAGTGGAAGAATTTATAAGTACTACCAGCATAAAGGTAGTACCGTGAGCGAGTATGGAAGACGAAGTCATAGTCACCCGAAAAGGACAAACAACAATCCCCATAAAACTCCGCGCCAAATACAACATCGAAGAAGGCACACGCCTGCAAGTAGTCGACACCGACGATGGAATTTTGCTCAAACCCAAGCAGTCAACACTGGACCTTGCTGGATCAGGCGCCAAATTCGCTTCGCCTGACGAAATGAAAAGACTCCTGGAGAAACTCAGGGACTTAGATGCTTAAAACCGTATACGACACCAGATTCTTCTTGGAGCATTACTATTCCCGAGAAGCCTCGATGCTGAGAAAAACGAAGGAAGCCATCCGAAAAGCCAAAGAACGCTTCATCTCAGCCATAGTCATCCACGAAGTCTACTGGCTCACCTTGAGACAGGAAGGAGAAGAAACAGCTTCCCTTAGAGCAACGCTTCTGGAAAAGGACTTCAAAGTAGTCAAGGTGGACGCGGAAATTGCCAAAAGCTCAGCTGAATTAAGACACAAATATAAGATGAACATGGCGGAAAGCATAATCGCCGCCACAGCGCTCATGCTGAAAGCAACATGTCTCTCAGATGACCCACACTTCAAAACGATAAACGAAATCAAAACCACATGGATTTAACCAATCGCCTTCAGAAACGCACTGGCTTTTTCAGCGAGCAATTCAGGCAATTTTTCTCTATTCTCAACAGTCACAACCACCGTTTCAGCGTCTCCCCTGTTCCTGACTTCGGTTATTAGTTGATTCTGAGCTTTCCAATGCATAACAGCAATGACCAGCTTGCGGCTTTCAAGAGCTTGGCGCACGGCTTCCTTGAACTTCTCAGAAAACAGCTCCATCGGTCCGATTTCATCTATCACCACAACCTCACAAGTCCCCACCGCCTGAGTGATTGCTTGGACGCCAACGCTGTTGAGGTCGGCTACGTTAACGCGGTATTTCCCCAATTGCGGACCACCTTTCAGATTGACCTGTGCGAGCCATCCGCGACTGTTGCTGGCAACGTCCAGGATTTCAAAACCCACTCGCACGCCACTCTCGCGAACCTCACTGCTCAGCATGCCACCGACACTGTGCCCCTGTTTCTTTAAGACGCCAACGGTTCTGGTTAGCACTGTGGTTTTTCCCACGCCAGGACTACCCGTTACGATTAGAACGCGTTTCTGCAAGCGCTTTGCACCAGGCTAACCAGAAGTCTAATATCTCCTATAAGTGGCGATGTTGGCGGTGTCTCCCGCTCTCCCTCTTTTTCTTTGTTCCGTTGTTACCTGAAGGTTGTTGTTGAACCTAATTTGCCATTAGTCCAAGCGGGGGAGGCAGCATAGTGGCGCGTGATGGTGCTGCTTTGTGGTCTCGAGCTCGAGAGCATCCGGTGTATGACGGTTCTTGGAGGAATACTCCAGACATGTACACTCAGACCAAGCGTGTTGATGAATTAAGCATGGATATTCCCCAAGAGAAGGCCTTGCTGCTTACTTTGGAAAGGTACGGCGAGGCTTTCGACCAGGATTGGTATTTTTATCTTTGTACTCGAGGGCGAGGGAAAGGCCTGTTTGTGCGGAGGGTTCCGATTTGGCAGACGTGTAAGAAGATGCCTGCTGAGAAGCATCGTCCTTTGCCGAGGGTTCGTCAGCAGAAGGCTCTTGATTTTGGTAATTTGATTGTACAGGAGATTATACGATGAGTGAGCTTCTCCGTGAGGTTGTGAGGACTTGGTGTCCGCAGAAGCGTCAGGAAGTTGAGTTGACTTTGGAAGGCTGTAGGTCGCAAGGTTGTCGGGTTGCCTTGTTCAGGGTCATCCGGTTGATTGCGGCGAGGGTTGCGAGGTGCGGGGTCCGCTTTGTTTGTTGAAGGCGGATTCGTTGACTACGAGGAAAAAGGAGACTTCTTAATGGGCTGGAATAAGGGTTGTTGGGTCCTCAAGAAAACTCGTGCTTGCAAACGTTGTGGCGCCGTCTTTCTTAAGGGTTCTTCGGTTGGCGCTTTCTTTGCGCATGTGCGGAAATGCAATAAGGAGGCTTCTTGATTTGTGGCCTTCTGTTGTGCCTAGTTGGCTTCGCGAATTATGGTGGGCTGAATGCGTTTCTGTCCAAGACGGTCCTGTTTACTTTTTCCAGAGAACCCATGATGAAGTGATGTACTGCGTTCAGGTTTCTAAGCCCATTTACGACCGAAAGCTGAAGGCGTATCGGGAAGGCGAGATTATTCCTGCGATTGCTGCGAAAAAGGAGGTTTCTTGATGCCGAGCAAGATGTTTCCGTTTATCACGGTTCCTGATTGGAATCCGCTGGGCGGCGACTGCCATTATAATTGCTATCATGGTGGCTGCTGGGCTAAGAGGTTGATTGCTCAGTACGGAATGACGAAGTACCAGGGTGAGGCTCGGCTCTGTGTTGAGCAGATGGAAAGGGAGTTTAAGCCTGGGGATTTCGTTTTCGTTGAGGATATGGCGGATCTGTTTGGCCCTTGGGTATCTAAAGTGGATATCCTTGCGGTTCTGGATGTGATTCGGAATTTTCCGAAGACTGATTTCTTGTTGTTGACGAAGAATCCGAAGCGGTACTTGGAGTTTACGGGGTCCTTGCCTGGAAACGCCGTTCTTGGCGCCACTATCGAAACGAATTGTTATTTTGAGTCGGGTATTTCTATGGCTCCCAGTCCTTTGTCGCGTCTGTCTGCGATGTTGTGTCTCGCTGATTTTGTTGAGAATCGGCTGTTCTTTTCGGTGGAGCCAATCTGCGATTTTATTCTGATGAGTTTTGCTTCTGAGTTGACGCGGCGTAGGGATCGGCTTTTCGGTGTTGCTGTGGGCTACGATAATTACGGGTGTAAGTTGCCTGAGCCGCGTTTGGCGAAGACTGAACAATTGATTGGGTTGTTGGAGAAGGCTGGGGTTCGGGTTTTTCGGAAGACGCTGCGGGAGGCCTGGAATACTTGAAACCTTGTCGAAAGAGGGCTAAGCGTGTCGGGTCTTTTGTGGTTTGCCCTGTTTGTGGGTACAAGGAGTTTGCTTGATATGGATAATTATGATGTTGATTCTGGTCAGTTAATGCGGCGAGAAACTGAGTATCTTGTCTTTAAACCTGATGAGCCGAAGCCTAACACCAAAGTTTGGCGTGTTTTGAGTCGTCGCCATGGTGACTTACTTGGTTTTGTGAAGTGGTATGCTAAATGGCGTCAGTACTGTTTCTGGCCTGAGGGCATAGTTTTGAGTTCAAAATGCATGCGGGATATTGAGAATTTTCTGGTTCAGGTGAATGAGGAGCATCGTGAGATGTTGCGGAAGCGGAGGCGCAATCGATGAGCATTAAACCTGAGTTTGAAGCTTGCCATTGGTGTGGCTCTAAGGAGCACAAAGCTGATGATTGTCCTGCAGCATTCGAACAGAAACTTAGGAAGTGTTGGCAGGAGGTCGCGGGGGCGCTTGTAGAGGGCGATTATATTGGGCCAATGAGGGGTGAAGTTAACGTTTGCCTAAACATAATTAACTATTATAAGGCTCTTGGCAAAGCTGTTGAAGAAATCTGTACAAAAGAGCAAGTTAAGCAGATCAGGGAACGCGCTAATAAGATTCGTTCTGAGCGGTATGGGAGGCTTCTTTGGTGACGCAGGAGCCTTTTTGGAATCCTCTGAGGGTTTCGGTTCGGGCTTCCTGTGCTGTTCGTCCTGAGGTTGTGCCTTTGCCTGGCTGCTGCGAGTTTGTGGGTGACGTCGTCGATGCCACATGTGAGGGCAGGCTTTGTGTGGATAGGTCGTTTTGCCCGAAATCCATTTTTTCTGATGCTAAAGTTTTCGCGTCTTGCCCGGTGCGGCTGGAGAAGCTGAAGGGAAAGGAAACTTAGGAGATCCTTTTTTTGGCAGCCAAGAAACAGTTCAATAAACACGGTTCAAATCGACCAGTTAAACGGTACAATGGGAGCGTTGAACTTGGTGTTTTGCCGGAGCCGTTGCCGAAGCGGGCTATGGATATTCTTGGGGTTTTGGGTGCTCAGGGTGTGGCTGCTCAGGCGGCTATCATCGCTGACGTCACGAAGAGTGATGTTTCTTGGTGGGTTAAGCGGTTCGTTCGGGCTGGCGCCTTGTTGCTTGATGAATCTCAGAGTGCGGAAACACTTGGTAAACCTAGGAAGGATCAGAAGGTTGGTCCTGGATATCCGAAGTACTATTCGCTTACGGTTTACGGTTCAAAACTTCTCACGGGGAGTGATAGTCGTTTGCGGTTGCCGATTGTGCTTGAGGATAGGGCTTTGTTGTTTCGGGTTTTGGGGCGGGAGCGTTTGCGGATTGATTGGCGTAAGTTGGGGGATGTTCGGAATTGGCGTAAGTTGGGTGTTTCGATTGGTTCGGTTACTGTGGAGTTGCATGATCGGTTGGGTGTGAATCATGATCGGGCGAATGTGTTGATTCATCCGGGTTCTATGAAGGGTTTTAACGTGGATGAGTTGGAGATGGATGCTGCTCGGGTTGTGGAGCGGGTGAAATTCATTCTTGAGAGTAAGTTTGGGATGCGGTTGAGTGAGCAGGGTGAGCCTTTGAGGAGTCGGGATGGGCGGAGTGGTCCGCGTTGGCAGGTTTTTCGTCCTGAGTGTAGGAGGTGGGTTGAGGCTGGGACTGTGGATGTGCCTGGCGTGGGTGGTTTGGATGCGAGTCCGAAGCCTTCGAAGGGTGGTGTCCGTGATCCTCTCAGTAATGTGCCGCATGTGGAGTTCAACGATAAGAGGCATGCTGCGATTGCTGCGGTTTGGCCGCCTCCTGTGGCTAGTGACCCTGCGAAGCGTTTGGCGTCAGCTGCGCCGATGTATCCTTTGTACATGGAAGAGGTGCATGCGATGGTTACGGTTTTGGTGGGGCGGGTTGAAGCGTTGACGGTTGAGGTTGGTTCTGTTAAGCAGTTTGAGGGTCAAGTTTCTGAGGTTATCGCTGATTTGAAGAAACTTACTGTTGCTTTGTCGAAGTTGGAGAATTTGGATAAGATTGGTGAGAGTTTGCAGCGGATTTCGGGTTTGCTGGGCCAGCTTTTTGACGTTGAGGGTGACGGCAAGGCTTCGAAGGGTGATGGAGGTCAAAGCTATGTTTCTTGAGTTCTGCGATATGACGTCGTATCTTATGTTTTACTACGAGCATTTCAGGGTGCTATTCAATAGTACTTTTGAAAAGTACTTTTCATTCGTAGTGGCGCCTTGGTGTGCTCGTAGTATGGAGGCTTCTTTTTGATTGAGGAACTTGAGACTTTGACTAAGAATTCTCAGTGGAGCTTCGCAAATGGGAATAACGGGTTTAAAGGTTCTAACCAATCTCGCAGCAAACGCAAGGCCTATGTGCATTATCAGCAGTGTGTGCAGGCGGCTAACCTGAAGTTCTTGAAGAGTCAAGTTGTGGGTTTCACGGTAAATTTTTGCTGTGGACGTGATCCTACTGGCGATGTGAAGGTTGATGTCGACCGCGAGATGCTTCTGCAGCGGAAATGTAGTAGCTTGGACAGGAGTGATTTTGTTGTTGCGGATATCCATCATGCGCCTTTCCGTGATCGGTGCTGTGATTCGGTTGTGGCGGACCCGCCTTTCTCAGTTTACAACAAATTTAAGTGGGCATTGGACTTAGCGAAACTTGCTAACAAGAAAATGTTACTTTCTCATCCTTGTACGAATTTGAAGGTGCCTGGCTTCTCCAGGGAGCTCTATTTCACTAATAGCAAGTCGATTTTTCTGAGGCTTTGGTGGGTCTACACGAGATTGGAGGCTTCTTTTTGAGTGGCAACTTCAAAGAGTGCAGTAGAGGTCATAAGAATTGTTTGTCTGCGCGGTTTTGTTGGGTTTGCGGTGAGTTTCTGCCGCGGGTTAGAGCTATGGTTTTGCCTGGTTCTGTTGTGCCTGGTTTGGAGGTTGCTGAGTGATCGGATATCGCAGAGTTTACTACGAGTATCTTGGGGCATGTTATGCTCGTAGTATTGGGTTTTTGGATGTGGGAGGCTGTGCAAACGGTGTTTTTGGGGTATGTGGGGGGCATGGGAAAAGTCCATGCTTTTCGGGTTTGGGGTTTCTGAGGGTGTTTGGAGTAGATGTGGGAGTGTTAAATTCTTTCATGGTTGATGGAGTGGAAAAGCTTGGGTGAACGTGTTGAGCAGTCGCTAGACGTGGGGAATGTTCAAACCTCGGTGAAACCGTCTGGAAAAGAGGTTAAGAAGCGTAGTGTGGAGGCTAAGGTTGGCAGGTTGAAGTATCATGAGGTTGTGACGAAGAAAATCTTGGGGCAGAATGAGCGGATTCTGGATGAGTTGCGTTGGATTCGTCATAGGCTTCGGGCTTTGGGTGAGAGCGATATTGATGTGCCGATGTTGCAGCGGTGGGCTGTTCGTGATCAGGTTGACTTGTTGATTCTTGAGCGGGTGCGGGTTGCGGGTGATCCTGGTGTGTTTCCGAAGGATGTGGCTAAGGCGTTGAATGAGTTGGGAGATTACAGGTTGAAGCATTATCATGTTAGCAGGCGGATTGTGCGGATGAATAAGCGTTTTCACCTTGAGGTTGGGGAATGCGTGTTTGAGAAGCGTGGGCATCGGTGGGCTTTGACGAGGTTTGCGTTTGATGTGTACGGCGCCACTGACCTGGAGGATGCTGAGGTTGATGATCCAGAGGTTGCTCGTAGTATTCCTATTTCTAATTCAGGTGAGGAAAATGCCAAAGAAGAATTCTGATGGTTACATTTTTAATCAATTCTTTCACTGCCCGTGTGGGCGTGAACATAGAATCTTCATTTCAAGAGGAGAAGCGCAATTGATTTGGAGAGCAACCTGCAACGGAAAGTTGCCGCCTGACTTCAGGGTTCGCCATGTTATCTTGAAAGCAACGGGCAGGATGTTGGGAAATGGGCAACCTGAATATGTCGTTGATCAGATGCCAGAGGAAAAGGAGGCGTCGTAGTGGTTAAGTATGCTGTGGGTTTGACGGAGCGGGAAAAGCTGGTTCTGCAGCTTAAGGCTGGTGGCTTGAATGATTATGAGATCGCCCGTAAATTAAAGGTTGATGCTGCGAATATTTATCGTGCTGATGGGAATGCTAGGCGGAAGCTTCGGCGTGCTAAGTTGGATTTGGAGTTTGCTGAGGAGATAGGTGTTGATTTTGGTTAATAGGGTTACTAGCGTGTTTGGGCTAATAATGCATTAGTGTCTGTCTATTGAATATAGTTTTTTGATTGTTTGATGAAGAAACAAGCTGGTTCGTCTGCTCGTACTGCGGGGCGGGATTCTGCGGATACTTATGGTGTTCGCGGAGGTGGCGCGGCGACTTGGCAGGCGCGTTTTGGCATGGCGTTGAATGAGCGGGATTTGCTTTTTGCTGTTCGGCGTGAGCCTGTGGCGAAGCGGACTGTGCTTGATGTTGCTTATGACATGTTTGCGAAGGGGTTCCGGGTTGAGGAGGTTTCTGAGAAGCCTGATCCGGAGTGGAGTCGGGAGGTTGCGAAGGTTTTTGATGATTTGAATGCGCGGGCAAATTTGACGCGGCTTTTTCTTTATGAGCGGTTGTTCGGTTGGTCTATTTTGGCTTTGACTTACGTGGATTACGGCGGGGACGCGAGCAAGCCTGTGGAGAATCCGCGTGAGATCAGGGAGTTGGTGCCTTATTCTTCATTGCAGTGTACGGTTCAGCCTTCGAATGAGGATAAGGACCCGGCGAGTGATCGTTTTGGTTTGCCTGTGCTTTATTCGGTTCGGCGTTCTGAGGTTGGGGCGCAGCAGACGGCGATTCATTTTAGCCGTGTGATTCATTGTGCTACGAGGCTTTTGGATCATCCTTGGAAGGGCCTGTCTGTTCTGGAGGTCATGTATGATGATCAGACGGTTTTGCGTAATGAGCGGTGGGCTCTTGGGGAGACGCTTGTTCGGAATGCCGCTGGCTTCGCGGATATCACGTTGAAGGGTGCTAAGAAAAAGCAGACTGATGAGTTTGAGGCTGACCAGCAGCTGCATCAGTTGAATACGCGGTCTTATTTTATTCATAATGAGAACGCGACTGTGGGTTGGGTGGGTGCTTCTGGGAAGGCGTTGGATCCTGCTCCTTACGTGAATCCCACCATGGAGAGCTTGAGTTGCGGTTCTCGGATTCCTGTTTCTCATTTGCGTGGGGCTAACGCTGGGACTTTGGCGGGCAGTGAGGTTAATGATCGGGAGTATTGGGGCGGCATTAGTATGCTGCAGATGTTGGCTGAGCCTACGGTTTGGGGTCTTGTTGATCGTTTGATGGAGGCGGGTCAGATTCGGCGGGTGAATGATTACCGGGTTGTTTGGCCTGCGGGTTTCGAGTTGACTGAGGCGGGTAAAGCTGCGATTGAGGTCCAGTTGGCTACGTCTCGCAATCTGAAATCTTCCTGGGATACAATCGATGAGATTCGTGCTGAGGAAGGTAAGCCTCCGCTTGACCAAATTCTGGACGCGAAAGGCAATCATCCTTTTCTTCCTGGTGCGGGTCAGGTTGTTTTGGGTTTACAAAAACAGCAGAGTTTGGCGCAGCAGGCTCAGGTCGTGCCAGAAGTCGGTGGGTCTCCAGGGTCAGCTTCTGATGTGGTGGCGGGAGCTGATTCTGGGGGCTTTTGGCTTCTTAAGCGTCTTAGGAGAAAGAAGTCTTGAGGAATATCCGGCTTTTACGTTTAGAGTTTGATTCTGCGGGTAAGGTTCGTGAGACGGATGAGGCTGTGATTGTGCCTACGGTTCTTGCTCGTGAATGTGTCTCGCCGTATTGTAATGGTCGTGGGTATAAGCCTGGGGCGGAGTTGAAGGCTGCCGCATTCACTTTGGATGGGGCTTGGGTTGTGGTTTATGACCATATCCCGACTGTGCATGTGCAGGATCGCGGGGTTATTCGTGGTCGCGTCAAGGACGTTGCGTTCAAAGACGAAATCAACGCTGTTGTCGGCGATGTCTGGTTTATGAAGGCTCTCTGTGATCAGGCTTTGCTTGAGAGAGCGCGGAAAGGCGAGTTATCGAAGGATGTGTCTTGTGCCTATTTTGCCGAGGAGGTTTATGAGCCTGGCAAGTTTGGTGATGATGTTTACGATTTTGTTCAGAAGAACATTATGTTTGGGCATGTGGCGGTTGGGGTGCCTGAGGGTAAGTGTCCTTCGCCGTTTTGTGGGTTGCAGATGGATAGTTTTGACGGTTTTCTCCGCTTGAACGTGCGTGATCCAGGCTTGTTTGCTTGTCGCTTGAGCACTTTGGCAGTGAATGCGAAGGATGGCGTTTATGCTTTGGTTGGTAAGCTAAAGAAGAATTTGCTTCCTTCGGGGTATGCTTCGGGTGATGCTGTGGAGCGGGATTTCTTGTTTGAGGCTTCAAAATGGACTCCTGAGAGGGCTAAAGACTGGGTTGATGCTTGGGGTAAGGAGCATTTGGATACTACGAGCATGCCTGGAGCCTTGGATACTCGTAGTAACGTTTTGGAACCTGAATTGGTGCTTGCGCGGGCGCGTGAGCTTCTTGGTAACATGTCCTCGACGGGGGACCGAACAAGTGTTATGACCAACGCGGGATGGGGCGTTCGCCACCACGACGGGGCGTTATAAATTGCGGAAATTGAAAGCAGGTAAAATACATGACAGATGAAGATAAAGGTGGAGCTGGTGCAGGTGCTAGTGCTGGATCAGTTGATCCAGGCTTGAAGAATAAGACTGCGAAGATGACTATGGATCAGGCTTTTGCTGAAATTGAGAGTCTTCGAAAGGAAAGGCAGGATCAGGCTACGTTGATTGTTGATTTGACGAAGCAACTGGATGAGGCTAACAAGGTTCTGGAAGGCCAGGAGAAAGCCCGGTTGATCGGCGAGATTATGCCCAGGAGCAGATTCAAGGTTGATGAGCTCGCGGCTAAAAGCGTCGATGACCTCAAGAACATCCGGGGCACGTTGGATCAGGCTATGCTTCCTAGGGTGAATAGTGTTCGCTTTGGGGTGCACAGTGCTGATTTGAGTGACCGTGAGAAGGGCTTGACTGTTGGCGACTTGAGCGTTGTGACTGCTAAACGACGGAAGGAGGCTGCTTAACATGCCGCAAGGAATTGTTAAGCCCACTAATCAGGTCGTAGCAGTTGGAGATCCTTTGACTGTTGAGATGGAAATCGGCGCGAACGCTACTCCAGCGAAGATGCTGCCTGGCCGCGTTGTCATTTTCGACGATGCTGACCAAACAGTGAAGGAATGCGGCGATGAGCTCTCTGGGGAAGCTGGTTTCTTGGAAGTGTCTTCGACTGGGCTGAAGACTACTGCGTACGCTGTTGGCGATCAGGCCCCAGTGGTTTTGGGTGAATGCCTTGCTGTTCTTACGTTGGTGGCTAGTGAGAACGTTACTCGGGGTGATCCGTTGGTGTCGGCTGCTGATGGAAAGCTGAAAAAGCAGGCGGTTGGCGCTATGGGTGCTCAAGGTAGAGTTCTTGCGTATGCGTGGGAAAGCAGCAACGTCACTTCGGACGTGGGTCTTCTGGTGCATTGGAATCCTGCTGCTGAGCCTAAGGCTGCGAGCTGATAGTTATGCAACAACTTAGACATGTTGGGAAAGACACTGCGGAATTGACTGACGAAGAAATCATGTACATTGAGGACCGTATTGTTGAGGCTGTTCAGCCTACTTTGATTGGTCGCAAGTTATTCCCTGTTGAGACTTTGCCGCATGCTGGTTTCTTGACTGTGCGCGGTTATAAACGCACGAGCATGGGGCAGGCGAGGATTAGCTTGTATGGTCAGAGTGGGTCTAGGGACCGTTCTGTTAAGACGCCGTATGACATTACTGTGCCTGTGCTGGATCAGAACTTCAAGATTAACTGGCGGGATTTGGAGGCTAGTCGTGGTAACCAGCAGCCGCTTGATGTGACGGAACCGATTGACGCTGCTCGTCAGGTTGCTGAGGAAGAGGATAAACTGCTGTTGACAGGCGAATATACTGGTTGGAAGGCGCTTGGCGTTGAGGGTTTGGCAACTGCTACTGGCCGAAATACGCAAAGCAGTGGTGGGGCTTGGCCCGCGACTTCGTTGGCTGACTTGAGCAATGCTATTGGAAAGCTCGAGGAGGATGGCCACACGAATAAGGCGAATTATGCTTGTGTTCTGCGGTCTTCTTGGGCTGCGAAGCTGAGGGCTCTGGTTAGCAACACTGCTACAAAGTGGATTGATGTCATTCAAGGTTCTGAACCATTGTTCCCCTCAGGCATTTACGTCAGTGATAGCTTGTTCAGTAGTGCTGGCTTGACGACAAGTGCGTTGGCTCTGGAGCTTGGCGCCGATAACTTTGACATGGTTATTGGCCGCGACATGACTGTTCGCACTATGGAAGACGAGGATATGAATCTGAAATGCAAGGTTTACGACGTCGTTGCGCCACGCATTAAGCGTCCCACTTCGATCTGCGAGTTGACAGGGTTAACTTAGGCATCTTCGACTAAAGTTTGGAGTCTATTTCCCCTTGCCGTGTGAGGTTAACGGTTGCCCTTGGGCATGGCGTTAAACTGCTCACCCAAAAATGAGGGTATAAGCAGCAAAAAGGAGTAGATCGAGATGGTTGAGAAAATTAAGGAAGTTTCAAGTGTAGAAACAACGAATGATTACGCAGAGTTGATCTCTGCTAAGGTTCTGCCTCAAACGGGCAAGTTGCTTGTTTACTTGAAGGAGGAGAATACGCATGCGGTTCTCTTCAAAATCCAAGGTGCTCAGGACGAAAGTTTTGTTTACGCTGAGGAGTTAGTGGCTGAAACGCTTTTGGCGAAGAACGGTGGCACCTCGAGAACGGTGAATGTTCCTGGTTGTACGTGCGTGTGTTGCATAAGGCTGCTGTGGGGGGTTCGCAGGGGAAAACGACCTGCATCATTTCGGGTGCAGGAGGCGAATATAACGATTCTGTGGTTGAAGCCGCGGTCGCAGCTGCGCATTTGGTAACGGATGGAAAAGTTGACGATGTGAAAGGCGTCGTTGATGCTCTTCCAACTCTCGCTGACATTGAAGCATCTACTGTTCTTGCATTAGACGCGACAGTGGCCAAAGAAGCAACGGTTGCCGCGTTGAATGATTTGAGTTTAGCTGACGTTGAAGGCTCTGAGGTTCTAGCCAAAACCGCAGATGTTACAGGTGCGCATGCGACGACAGACGGAAAGGTCGATGCAGTGAAATCAGTCGTGGATGCGATAGCGACGGCGCTCCAATACCAAATGCAACCGGATGCAGATTGGTCGAGCAATACGCCATCAAGTGGGCAATACTACGAGGTTTTAGCTGTCAAAGCGAACGCCGCCATCAAGAGTGTTTGGGTGAAAGTGAACTGGGCAGATACGCAGCCGTCGAATCTCGCGGTCAAAGTGACGATAGACGGGCAGGTTTACATCTTCTCGATGGGTAACCCAAGTTCAGGCACTGATTACTTCATCTATCTGCGTGGAAACTACAACGCGGATAGTCAGTGGCTGGGTCCAAACGATGACGCGGCGCTTTATCAGCGGGGTTACATTCTCGAGGGCAGGAGCGTCAAGGTTGAGGTTGCGGTGACGGGCGTGGCGGGCGTTTCCTGGGTTGGCTCGAAAGTGCGGTACGCTAAACGTTAGGTTGCTTGGAGGTGATTTGGACGAAGTTCAAGATTTTGCCGAAGGTTCACAGTTTCAGTGATGCGGCGGGTGTGAAGCATTTGCCGGGTGAGGTTGTGGATTTGCCTGCGAGTTATGAGGGTGAGACGTGGCTTAAGCGGGTTGATCCTGTGCCTGTGGTGGCTGCTGTGCCCGGGAAGATTGAGCCGATAGTGCCTGTTGAGCCTGTGGCTGAGGCGGTTGCGGTCCCTTTAGAAACGCCGAAGAAGCGGGTTCGGAAGGTGCCTCGGATTTTCAGGCGCCCAAAGTCTTAGTGGGTATTCCAAGCCTGAATCATGGTGATCGTTATCATGGTTATTTAGCTTCGGCTTTGGCGCATGTGGAAAAAGCCCTGGAGGGCGTGGATTATGAGGTTTTTGTTTCTCCGCCTGCATGTCATGGGCCTTGGTTGGGGTTGGTTGAGTGCCAAAACGCGATTTTGGACAAGTTTCTTTCGGGCGCGTTTACTCATTTGTGGCTTGTGGAGTTGGATGTGCAGGTGCCGCCTGATTCTTTCAAGAAATTGTTGGCGTTGGATGTGGATATCGCGTGTGGTTTTGTGCGGCGCCATAGTGGGGAAGGCCTGATCCTTGGCTTCTTGGATGAGGATATGCGGGTTTGGTATTTGCCGTTGAATGCTGTCCAGGGTAATGTTTTGTCTGGTTGGGTTATGGCTGGGACGAGTTGCGTTTTGATTAAGCGGCGTGTTTTTGGTGTTGTTTCGAGGTTTAAGTTTGATTCGCATGTTTCGCCTGATATCTTGTTTATGTTTCAGGCGCAGCGGGCTGGGTTTGTTGCGGAGGTTCATGGTGATGTGTTGTGTGGGCATTTGCCGGAGTTTCCGCTTACTGCGAGTATGCCTGGAGCCTTGGCGTTTTAGGCTATACTACGAGTATTCCAAGCCTCTGATGCTCGTAGTATTGCCTTTTATTCTTGTTTTTGATGGTGTTTTGGGTTTTTTGGGTTGATGTTGCGGTTTTGCTTTGGTTGTGCTAGGTGTTCGGTGGGTTTTTGGCGTGGTTTGCAGGTTTTAGATTGTGAAAAGTGTACAATCGTTATAGCTTGAGCGTGCACATTTCAGAATGCGCAATGTGGAATGTAAGGGGAGGTGAGAGAGAAAATGAAAAAGAAATTAGTATTTGCGTCCGTTATTCTGATGTTGTCTATGTTAATTGGCTTTGCGTCGCAGGTTCACGCCGCGTCGATTGAATCAGATTTTGGCAATCCGTTCACTCCCAACGATTACGGGTTCGTAACGTCCACTTATCATCTTCCCGATGGCTTTTACGGCGGCGTACAACCGCTTGAAGCGCGTCTGTTGAGATCTGTTTCCTGCCGATGGTACGACTATGGCGGTACTCAATATGGTACTTACGTAACTGATCAATGGATTAAGACCTGCACTTTTGGTTCTCCGTATTATGGAGGTTCTGACTACACTACGATGGATTGGAGCCAGTTTTATGATTGTCTAAACGTTTACGACCTATCACTCGACTTGGGAGGCAGCAGCGGCTCTTTTGAACACACAGAATGGAGCGTTACCTACACGGTGCAGTGGAACCTTGGGCATTGGGAATTTCCATGGGGATGGCCAACGCTCGTCTATGAAGTTGTTGATACCAGTGCACCATTTAGTACTGAACACAATAAAGCGGATGAACCCTGCTGCATGAATGATATTGTGGCGACATCTACTTTTCTTGGCGCATACATCGGAAATGAATACAACGAAATAGGATACGAAGACGACTCAAATTTGGCTATGCAATGGGCTTACGGAGGTGAGGGCTCTGTTGCTACCGTCGTGGGCTTCTGCGGCTATAACTGCCACGGCGACATTTACATCGACGGATACAGGTTCACCGACGCACCACTTCTTGTTTACGTTTCTGAGGACGGAGTAAATTATCAATTCATCGACTATTGTTGGCTGGAATGGGGTTCGCAGGTCAGCAGAACTTACGTTGGCAACTACTTCAACAATTTCCATTACATTGCTCTTGCGGCGTATTTTGGCGCGAGCGGTCAATGCGGTGTGATGGTAGATAGCGTTTACATAAACTACTCGCCATAGTAGCATTTTCAAGAGGTTCTTAATTTTCCTCTTTTTTCTTTCCAAATTTAAGGGAAGATAAATACAATGAGATCAATCCGATTATCAGCGCGAAAAAGCCTATGGCGACGATTGCGGGACCAACATGTTCGACTAGTGGGTCGAAGGCTGACGGCGGGGTTGCGGCGATTCCTCTCTGCCATTGAATGATTAATTCCTGCCCAAGAAGCACGAAGGCTAGGCATAGAAGCTCCGAAGGCAGTCAGCGATATGCCCGTTAAGTTTTCCTTTTTCATTGCTTCGGCGTCTCCTTATGTTCGCTTGGTTACTATTTGGTTGTTTCTAGTACTTAGTTTTTGGGGGTTATTGGGTTACTAGCGTGTTTGGGCTAATAATGCATTAGTGTTTAGGGGTTCTTAATTGCTTTTAAAGAGCATGTTTGGCTGTTTGGGAGTTTGGCGGTTTGGTGGGGTATTCGGATGTGGATGATGATGTGAAGCCGATTTTGGTGATCGCGCCAGATGAAACCACGTACGACACGGAGTTGGCGGCTTGCGTTGTTACAGGGGACGCCATTATTGACCGTTTGTTGAGGCGGGAGGGCTTGTCTGTGCCTTCGTCTGTGCCTCAGAACGTGAAGGATGCGAGCGCGAATTTTGCGGCTTGGGATTTTCGGCGGAAACGCGATCCCGGTAGTGCTGAGGGGTTTTGGGTTGCGGCGAATAGGTTTCTGCAGATGTACATTGATTCTGAGGCTGAGTCTGGTTTTCGGGTGGGGCAGGCGTAATGGTTACTCCGGGTACGCTTGTTTTTCATATTTGCGAGAAGTCAGGCGACATCCACATTCCCGACGTCGGCGCTGTTTACGCGCAGATTTTAGCTGCTGACGGCGATAAGCATGATGTTGTTTTGATGCCTGAGTACGCTGGCAACGAGGTTTGGGCGGATACGCTTGATTGGATCACGGATAACTTCACGGATATACCTGTCATGCTCGCGGTTTTCGGCGGCGGACCTGGAGAAACCCCGATTTACCAGTTGACGACTGAGCAGATCACCGCGGCTATGGCCGTGTGTGACGTGCAGTGGATTGCGATCGGAGAAGTCATTGCCTGGTATATGGGTCATCCTCTGCTGGAGTTTCCAGTTGACTATATCACGGGGTTGCTTGAGTTCTGCGATGCGAATGGCTTGAAGGTGTTTTGGACTGAGTGGAAGATGGATCATGTTTTTGAGACGATGCAGACTTACATCGCGGGTTACGAGGGTATTGTTTACGCGAGTTTTTCGACGAATTCGGGTGATTTGGAGCCTGCTAAGGGCTTTGCGCACGTGAAAGGCTTGTCGACTCATTGGGGCGCCAGCGTGCAGAGCTGGTATTGGGAGACCCGTCACAGGACGAACAGCCAGTTTACTTACAGTTCAGAGTTGAACGATCCCGACAACATGCCTGTTGCCTGGCTGGTGGAGCATGCTCTTGAAGCCAAAAGCGCTGGGGCTGAGCTGATTGAGTTTGAGCCTTACTGGTACTTCTTCGGCAAGACCGATGGAATTGCCAAGGTCAGCTTGAAGAATTTGCTTTATTTCTTGAATTCTTCGATGGCGGGGATGGAGACAAGCGCGATTATCCTGCAGACGCTTCAGGCTGAGTGGCTGAATGGTCCCGCCAAAGCTAAGATTGTTTGGCTGGATGGCCGTGTGGAGACGGGTTGGGATTTGCAGCCTTCGGCGCATGATTTTGTGAAGATGCCTCAGAATTACGCGGTGAGTTGCTACGGCGTAGGCAGCGCGAATCCGGCTTCCAGGGTGTGGTTGAAGGTTGACGTGGTTGCTGTGGAGGTGTTGGTGAAGGTTTTGGGGACTACGCAGGAGAAAGCCGCCTTGACCCGGGAGGCTATGAGGGCGGAGGTTGAGCGGATACTGTACTTGTACAGTGCTGTTGCTCCCTTGTGGGATGTGAATCCTTTTCCTGGTCCTCATCGGCGCCGGATACCAGGGCTGAAAGACGTTGTCATAAGTCAGCAGGTTAACCAGTCGGAGAATTCGAGCCTTGCGCGTGTGACGGTTCAGGTTCGTTGCAGGGTTTTTCCTAAGAAGTCATGGGTATCGTAATGAACAAAGAAAATGGAGTAAGAGAAAATGTCGTACGGTGGGCATGAAGCCAAGTTCTACTATAAGGGCGAATCAACGTATGGCGTGACGCCTGCTAGTCCAGCGATGCTTGGCATCGAGAACGTGGAGAGTGTGGAGCCTTCGATTGACCCGGGCAACATCAAGATTCGGGGCATTGGGTCGCGTGATTTGACGCAGATTAAGAGGGGTTTGCGGAAGGTGGGCTTGAAGCTGGTGTATGTTGTGCCTAGCGAGGATGTTCTCAACTTCATGAATTATGTTCTGGACCTTTACCCGTACACGGCTGAGGTTTTCTACGATAGGGATGGCGGGATCGTGGATTTGCGGTTGACGGGTTGCAGGTCGGACAACTTGACCGTGGAATGCAGTGTTGAAGACGTGGTTAGGGCTACGAAGGAGATTATTGCGCAGGATTGTGATGCTGAAGTCGCGAAGATCACGGGTGCCACGTACGAGGATTTTGAGGGTGCTATTCCGTTTGATTTGGCTAACGTTGAGAAGGGCGAGGCGGACGGCACGGGCCTGGCGGATTTTGATTTGGTGACGGATTGGAAGTTCAACATCGCGAATAACCTTAAGCGTGTGCCGGTGCTGCGTGCGAATCCGGTTAGTCTCTTGACTGGGAACGCTGCTTCGGGGCAGAAGGTCGTTGCTGTTGTGGCTGGCTCGAAGTTCAAGGTGTCGAATCAGGTGAAGATTGAGGATGATGTTAACAGCGAGTTGAACGTGATCGACTCGATTGCGAGCAACAACTTGACGATGCTGAATAACCTAGCAAACACCTACACCACTGCAGGGCACGCTCAGACTACGGCTCTTGTGGCGAATTTGCTGAAGTACCTGCAGGAGCGCAACCGCGTTTTGACGGGTGAGTTGGTGCTGGATTTTGAGAACCGCACGCAATATTACGAGGCTATTAACGATTCCGAGTTCAGCCTGAAGTTCAATATGGGCGCGAAGTATGCTTTGTTCAAGTACTGCAAGTGGGATAGCATGGGTTCGCCGACGAAGCTTGAGGATCTTGTTTCGTTGAAGGCGCCGTTTACCGCTCGCGAAGTGGAGTTCGCAACTTAGGTGGTTGGCATGCGGACTGAGAAGCTTGAGGTTGATGGCAGGTTCGGTGAAGAGTACCAGGGCAAATACGTTTTTGCAGAGATTTTTTGGGCTAAGCGTAGCCGCATCATCCAGAAGTACACCAGGTACAACAGGTTGTCAGGGGAGGTTGAGAGCAGCGACTTCATCGCTATCCAGGCTGAGACGATTATGGCGAGTTTACATGGTCAGCCTGATAGTCATCCGGTGACGCTTGAGAAGCTTCTTTCCGAGGAGAACGGGGTCCCGATCGGTTTAGGCGAGCTCTTCAGCCAAGTGGCGAATCGGTTGAATAATGTTGGTTCTGAGGAGGCGCGTTTTTTATCCGAGCCGTCAAGCGGCAAAAGCCTCACCCAGCAATCACAGACTTCCGACTGTGCAAGGAATTCGGTTGGCTCCCCACAGAACTTGCCAAGCAGCCAGCCCGAACCGTCCAAGAGTTCTGTCACATCTTGAACGTGATGGATCAGATGGCTGAGGATGAAAGGAAAAAGGCGGAGCGTGACGCGAAACGGCGATAGAAATCTCGTGCGATGTCGAGGGAGCTGAAGAATTCCAGGCTGCCATGGGCAGGTTTGATAGTGGCATGCAGCGTCAGGTTCACAGTTTCCTTGCTAGTTGGGCTGCTGACGTGAAGGCTGAGGCTATGCGTCTTGTTCCGGTGAAGACAGGGTATCTTCGGAGCACGATCTACGCGAGGCTTCAGGAGTGGATTGCTTTGGTCGGCGCGGATGCAACCTATGCGTATTTTGTTGAGTTGGGCACTCAGCACATGCGGGCTAGGCCTTACCTGTACCCTGCTATCCAGGCTTATCTGCCTCAGCTTGAGCAGGTTATTGTTGAGGCGTTGAATGCAGCCAAAGCGGAGGCTGGCTTATGAGTTACGGTGGCGGATTCAGGGAAATCGCCGTTACCATACGCGCCGTGAACCGTGCGAGCGCCGAGTTCAACAGGATACAAACCGATGCTGAATCGTTGACGGCGCGTCTTAAGATGGTGGGTGCCGCAGTAGCTGGCATTGGCGCCAGTGGCATGGCTATTGGGTATTTGGCGAATCAGTTTGGCATTTTGAATGATGCGCAGGCGAAGGTATTCAATTCTGCTATGTTGATGGTTACGGTGTTGGGTACTTTTATGCAGACAAGTATGGGTATTTCTGTGGCTCAGAAGGCTTATGCTGCTGCCTGCTGGGTTGCTACCGCTGCTCAGAATGCGCTGAACATCAGTCACGCGACGTTTTTGGCTTTGACGGTTGTCGGGCTTGCTGTGATTGCGGCTGCTACCGTCGCGATGTTTGCTTTCGCGAATAGCATGAATGCGGCTACGTCGAGCGCTCAGGGTTTAAGTTCGGCTTCTGGCGGCGTGGCTCGGGGCATTCAGCGTGCGGGTGAATCGGATCTGTACCGTCGAGGCGTTGAGTAGTGAGCGTTGACGTTCCAACGGTTGCGGTTTTGCTGGGCGGCGTGGCGCCTCCGCAGGGCGACGTCATAACCTTGGATGTGCATCTTGGCGCTACAAAGGAAGTCAGCAGCTTCGAGCTTCTCCTGCAGAATTGGGATAAAAAGTATAGTTCAGGCGAAACCTACCAGCTGATAATTGGGCAGACGGGGCACATTTGGATTGGGCGCGGCTCAAATCTGCCTATGGTCATCAGCGTAAAAGTTGAGAGCATCCAATACGAGTCAATCGCCAACGAGAATTATGTGCGTGTGGCTGGTCGTTGTTGGGGCGAGAGGCTCTTTGCCCGTGTAGTAACTAAGAATTACTATGACAAAAAGGGAGAGTACATCGTAAAGGATTTGATGGATAATTATGCTGGTTTAAGTCACGTCCGAGAATCCGTGGAGCTCATAGAGGACACTGATACCACTTATGCCGCTCTGGAGTATGATAGCACTCCAGTTTGGGATATCCTGAAGTATATTGCTGGGAGTGCTGACAAGGCTGGCATCATTGGTTTTGACTTCCGAATAGCCCCAGACGGCAAATTCGAGTTCTTCGCAAAGAACAGCAAAACGAGCGCTGTAAGCTTAAGCGATCAGATTGAATCTAGTGATTACCGTAGGGACATCTCACGGGTAAGAAACAAAGTCACGGTGTTTGGTTATGGAGCAAAGTCAGAACCAGCAATAGATGATTTTTACACCGAGCTTCAGCCTGGTCACAGTCCTTCTGAAACTCCGCCCGGTTGGTTCTGCGATTATGGTACGCTCTCTTGGGATAATTCAAATCGTCAGGTTGGTGGCTACGGTGTGCATTATCATCCTTCTGATCCTTATGGAGCTGGACCGAACCGTTTTGGTCTCACTTTCGCCTCTTCTTTGAAGATAGAGGAAGGCTCAAAGCTTAACTTCTGGTTTGTGACAGGTGTTCCAATTTATACGAGTCGGATTGTTCGTCTTTTTGCGCCAGATATTAACAATCGATTTGAGATGGATCTTCCCAATGGCAAAGAGAATGACAGTGAGTGGGATTTCAAGTCTATCTCTTTGGGCAAGACGTTTCAGTACGATGCTAAGCTTAACTCTGTAAACTCGTGGCGTCAGGTTGGTAACCCAAGCTGGAGCTCCGTAACTCTGGTTGATTTCGTTTGCACTCCTTACGGAGCCATCTTCGGTGTTGTTGTTGACGGTTTGAGCATCTCAGGTCTTCGTTTCAGCGCGGTTCAAGAAAACGGGGATAGCCAAAATCTGTATGGATTGCGCGAGTACACGGAGACAGATGAGGAACTTTGGAGTGATAACGAATGTGTTTTACGCGCCAAAGCATTACTCGCATACTTAAAAGACCCCGCTGAATACCTCAAAATCGCGAGCACAGTCATCGACTACGGAACGACGCCTTTGCTTCCAGGCGACAAAGTTCACGTCGCGTTGCCGAACGAGAATGTGGACGCCGATTTCCGCGTTGAAAACGTCGAGTACAAGGTGGACGGGAAGGCTCAGACGCTTGAGTTAGACGTTGATTTGGGGAAGGAGCCGCCTCAGCTCGCAGATTACTTGTATGGTTTGCGCACTTTCACGGTTAACGTTGAGCAGCTTGCCCG
>CAWDXS010000006.1:0-33079 GCA_963806385.1 Candidatus Bathyarchaeota archaeon
AGACGAGCCCAACCTAACCGTCCGCTTGCCAATAACCCTGCATCTATCGTAACGTTTAGTAAAGCGAGGTCATTTCGCACTACCTCAGTCATGCCGACGTTTATGCTGCCGAAATTGCACCAAACCGCATGAAGGGCGCTCCAACGGTGATCAGAGAGCCCGAGAGCGTAAGAATCATCCACTTCTGGAGCAATACTGCCTTTAACGGCGGCTTCGCTAAAAGCGATGTATCTCGTGTGGATAGCGCCCACACGCTTGTCTGCAGAACCGAGAGCCCGTGTGTTATCAGCGTCTGGAATAAGGTCTGCGTTAAATAAAAGGTCACCCACAGAAATGTACGCTGAAACAGGGTCATTTCCAGCACCCGTAAACTTCAGGAAGGTCCCGGCGTCACTATCTGGCAGACGAGCCCAACCTAACCGTCCGCTTGCCAATAACCCTGCATCTATCGTAACGTTTAGTAAAGCGAGGTCATTTCGCACTACCTCAGTCATGCCGACGTTTATGCTGCCGAAATTGCACCAAACCGCATGAAGGGCGCTCCAACGGTGATCAGAGAGCCCGAGAGCGTAAGAATCATCCACTTCTGGAGCAATACTGCCTTTAACGGCGGCTTCGCTAAAAGCGATGTATCTCGTGTGGATAGCGCCCACACGCTTGTCTGCAGAACCGAGAGCCCGTGTGTTATCAGCGTCTGGAATAAGGTCTGCGTTAAATAAAAGGTCACCCACAGAAATGTACGCTGAAACAGGGTCGCTGCTAAATCCAGTGAACTTGAGGAAAGTTCCGCTGTCGCTCCTCGGAAGATTAGCGAAAACCATAAGCCCATGATAGTTAACGATGTAGGCGTCACCGATTCTCTTGCTCGCCGAACCAAGTTTTCCGCCGCCGTCAGCGCTTGGCAGCAATTCGTTGAAGAATTCGAACACGCCTGGAGAAACACGCTTGATGTAGGCGTCTACCACCGTAGTGCTCCCTGGTCCGAAAGCAAGTTTTTCCTTATCCAATAACGTGTTCGGCTGCGCCGAGGTTTCAAACTCGCGGATTTTGAGTTCTGTTTTGGTAACGTGCATGAACGGATAAACAGGCGTGGAGTTACCACCAACTCCGAAGTACATCTCTTGTTTATTCAGGTAAAAGAGAGGATTCAGGTCAGGAACTCCGGTTGGCTGAGTGACCTTGCGTATGCGGAAGAAACCGTTTTCCCCCAACAGAACGGTCTTAACCCAAATTTCCTTCCAGTTCTTCGCTTCACAGCCCAGCCTACCCATCTCGTTATCTGTTGGCGTGAAACCGTGATTTGTAAGCTGTTGTGGGGCGCCGGGATCGTAATCGTTATTCTTGTTGCGTGTACGCCAGAAAATTTCGTCTTCCTCATCGTTAAATGGACCTATATACTTTGGCGCTATCCAACCATTGATTTTATCCCAGCCGCCCTCCTGAGTGTTAACCCATTGATTGCCATCTGTATCCCCTGCCTCATGAGCCGCATGATGATGAAGATCACCCGAACCTGCAGGAGCCAAATGCGGAATCCCACGCTTACCAAGCTTAGTGCGGGCAAGTTGCTCAACGTTAACCGTGAAGGTCCGCAAACCATACAAGTAATCTGCGAGCTGAGGCGGCTCCTTCCCCAAATCAACGTCTAACTCAAGCGTCTGAGCCTTCCCATCCACCTTGTACTCGACGTTTTCAACGCGGAAATCGGCATCCACATTCTCGTTCGGCAACACAATGTGAATTTTGTCGCCTGGAAGCAAAGGCGCCGTTCCGTAGTCGATGACTGTGCTCGCAATTTTGAGATATTCAGCGGGGTCTTTCAAGTACGCGAGCAAAGCCTTAGCACGCAAAACACATTCATTGTCACTCCAGAGTTCCTCGTCCGTCTCCGTGTACTCGCGCAATCCATACAGATTTTGGCTATCCCCGTTTTCTTGAACCGCGCTGAAACGAAGACCTGAAATGCTTAAGCCATCGACAACAACACCGAAGGTGGCTCCGTAGGGAATGCAAACGAAGTCAACCGCAGTCACGCTACTCCAGCTTGGAGTACCAACCTTACGCCACGAGTCTACAGAGTTAAGCTGAGCATCATACTCAAACGTCTTACCCAAAGAAATAGACTTGAAATCCAACTCGCTATCATTAGCCTTGCCAGCAGGAAGATCCATCTCGAATCGGTTATCAATGTCTGGCGCGAAGAGGCGGACCACCCGACTCGTATAAATCGGGACGCCGGTAACAAACCAGAAGTTAAGTTTTGAGCCTTCCTCAATCTTCAAAGCAGAACCGAAGGTGAGACCAAAACGGTTTGCTCCAGCTCCCCCCGGGTCAACAGGGTGATAATGCACGCCGTAGCCACCAACCTGATGGTTTGAACTATCCCAGGAGAGCGTGCCATAATCGCAGAACCAACCAGGAGGAATCTCCGAGGGACTGTGACCAGACTGAAGCTCAGTGTAAAAGTCATCTATCGCCGGCTCCGACTTCGCCCCATAACCGAAGACCGTGACTTTGTTTCTTACCCGTGAGATGTCCCCACGGTAATCACTAGATTCAATCTTCTCGCTTAAACTTAAAGGAGGACCATTCAAAAACAAATTGGTTATTTCTGCGGGGGTTAAGGCGCGGTGGTAAACGCGAACCTCATCAATTATTCCTTTGTAAGGATAATTGACTAGGTCGTATTGGCCTATTTTGAATGCGGCATTCCACTTTGGAAGGGTTGTGGCATGTTGGCTGTCCAAGGCTCCGTTTATGTACCAGTATTCTTTGGCTCCATCAAACTTGTAGACGACAAAACTCCAGACGTTATAGGGAAGCGAGGCGTTTGAAAAGAAATTTCCGTCAAATTGTGTAAGCAACTTACCGGCTAATAGTAATCTGTGATTTAGGTCGTATCCGCAAAGTGTTAAGTAGGTGCCAGTGGATTCAGGTTTTATCCACATTTCTATGGTAAATGCGTCACTTGCTATGCCAAGGTTTGGGACTGAAACATAGTTATTTACCGTCCCGTTGAAGCTGAGAGCTTGGACATATTTTCCAGCGACCCACGTTGCTCCTGTCATTGCGCCGTTGTTGCCGTTGCCACTTTTATCATGAGCAGTAGCCCCCATTCCCTCGTCAAACGGCAGATACAAAACCAGTCCTGTTTCATTAATCCAATTTTTGCTATTCTTTGCGAAAAACTCGAATTTGCCGTCTGGCGCCACGCGGAAATCGTAGCCAATGACGCCGCCTTTGTCGGCGCTCCCAGCAATATACTTCAGGATATCCCAAACTGGAGTGCTATCATACTCCAGAGCGGCATAAGTAGTATCAGTATCCTCTATGAGCTCCACAGAATCTCGGACGTGACTTAAACCAGCATAATTATCCATCAAATCCTTAACAATGTACTCTCCCTTTTTGTCGTAGTAATTCTTGGTTACTACACGGGCAAAGAGCCTCTCGCCCCAACAACGACCAGCCACACGCACATAATTCTCATTGGCGATTGACTCGTATTGGATGCTCTCAACTTTTACGCTGATGACCATAGGCAAATTTGAGCCGCGCCCAATCCAAATGTGCCCCGTCTGCCCAATTATCAGCTGGTAGGTTTCGCCTGAACTATACTTTTTATCCCAATTCTGCAGCAAAAGCTCGAAGCTGCTGACTTCCTTTGTAGCGCCAAGATGCACATCCAAGGTTACGACGTCGCCCTGCGGAGGCGCCACGCCGCCCAGCAAAACCGCAACCGTTGGAACGTCAACGCTCACTACTCAACGCCTCGACGGTACAGATCCGATTCACCCGCACGCTGAATGCCCCGAGCCACGCCACCAGAAGCCGAATTTAAACCCTGAGCGCTCGAGGTAGCCGCATTCATGCTATTCGCGAAAGCAAACATCGCGACGGTAGCAGCCGCAATCACGGCAAGCCCGACAACCGTCAACGCCAAAAACGTCGCGTGACTGATGTTCAGCGCATTCTGGGCAGCGGTAGCAACCCAGCAGGCGGCAGCATAAGCCTTCTGAGCCACGGAAATGCCCATACTTGTCTGCATAAAAGTACCCAACACCGTAACCATCAACATGGCAGAATTGAACACCTTCGCCTGCGCATCATTCAAGATGCCAAACTGGTTCGCAAGATACCCGACCGCCATGCCACTGGCGCCAATGCCAGCTACCGCGGCACCCACCATCTTAAGACGCGCCGTCAACGATTCAGCATCCGTCTGTATCCTGTTAAACTCGGAGCTCGCACGGTTCACGGCGCGTATGGTAACGGCGATTTCCCTGAACCCGCCACCGTAACTCACAAGCCAGCCTCCGCTTTGGCTGCATTCAACGCCTCAACAATAACCTGCTCCAACTGAGGCAGATACGCCTGGATCGCAGGGTACAGGTAAGGCCTAGCCCGCATGTGCTGAGTGCCCAACTCAACAAAATACGCATAGGTTGCATCCGCGCCGACCAAAGCAATCCACTCCTGAAGCCTCGCGTAGATCGTGCTCCGAAGATACCCTGTCTTCACCGGAACAAGACGCATAGCCTCAGCCTTCACGTCAGCAGCCCAACTAGCAAGGAAACTGTGAACCTGACGCTGCATGCCACTATCAAACCTGCCCATGGCAGCCTGGAATTCTTCAGCTCCCTCGACATCGCACGAGATTTCTATCGCCGTTTCGCGTCACGCTCCGCCTTTTTCCTTTCATCCTCAGCCATCTGATCCATCACGTTCAAGATGTGACAGAACTCTTGGACGGTTCGGGCTGGCTGCTTGGCAAGTTCTGTGGGGAGCCAACCGAATTCCTTGCACAGTCGGAAGTCTGTGATTGCTGGGTGAGGCTTTTGCCGCTTGACGGCTCGGATAAAAAACGCGCCTCCTCAGAACCAACATTATTCAACCGATTCGCCACTTGGCTGAAGAGCTCGCCTAAACCGATCGGGACCCGTTCTCCTCGGAAAGAAGCTTCTCAAGCGTCACCGGATGACTATCAGGCTGACCATGTAAACTCGCCATAATCGTCTCAGCCTGGATAGCGATGAAGTCGCTGCTCTCAACCTCCCCTGACAACCTGTTGTACCTGGTGTACTTCTGGATGATGCGGCTACGCTTAGCCCAAAAAATCTCTGCAAAAACGTATTTGCCCTGGTACTCTTCACCGAACCTGCCATCAACCTCAAGCTTCTCAGTCCGCATGCCAACCACCTAAGTTGCGAACTCCACTTCGCGAGCGGTAAACGGCGCCTTCAACGAAACAAGATCCTCAAGCTTCGTCGGCGAACCCATGCTATCCCACTTGCAGTACTTGAACAAAGCATACTTCGCGCCCATATTGAACTTCAGGCTGAACTCGGAATCGTTAATAGCCTCGTAATATTGCGTGCGGTTCTCAAAATCCAGCACCAACTCACCCGTCAAAACGCGGTTGCGCTCCTGCAGATACTTCAGCAAATTCGCCACAAGAGCCGTAGTCTGAGCGTGCCCTGCAGTAGTGTAGGTGTTTGCGAGGTTATTCAGCATCGTCAAGTTGTTGCTCGCAATCGAGTCGATCACGTTCAACTCGCTGTTAACATCATCCTCAATCTTCACCTGATTCGACACCTTGAACTTCGAGCCAGCCACAACAGCAACGACCTTCTGCCCCGAAGCAGCATTCCCAGTCAAGAGACTTACCGGATTCGCACGCAACACCGGCACACGCTTAAGGTTATTCGCGATGTTGAACTTCCAATCAGTCACCAAATCCAAATCCACCAGGTTTGAACCGTCCGCCTCGCCCTTCTCAACGTTAGCCAAATCAAACGGAATAGCGCCCTCAAAATCCGCGTATTCTGCCCCAGTGATCTTCGCGACTTCAGCATCAAAATTCTGCGCGATAATTTCTTTGGTAGCCCTAACCACGTCTTCCACGCTGCATTCCACAGTCAAGCTATCCGACCTGCAACCCGTCAACCGCAAATCCACGATCCCGCCGTCCTTATCGTAGAAAACCTCAGCTGTGTACGGAGAGAGATGCAGAACATACGCCATGAAGTTGAGAACATCTTCGCTGGGCACAACATACACCAGCTTCAAGCCCACCTTCCGCAAACCCCGCTTAATCTGCGTCAAATCACGCGAACCGATACCCCGAATCTTGATGTTGCCAGGGTCAATCGAAGGCTCCACACTCTCAACATTCTCGATGCCCAGCATCGCTGGAGCCGCAGGCGTCACGCCATACGTTTCTTCGCCCTTATAGTAGAACTTCGCTTCATGCCCACCATACGACACTCAATCTCACTCCATTTTCTTTTTTCATCATTTACGATACCCATGACTTCTTAGGAAACACCCTGCAGCGTACCTGAACCGTGACACGCGCAAGGCTACTATTCTCCGACTGGTTAACCTGCTGGCCTGCAACAACGTCCTTCAAGCCAGGTATCCTGCGCCGATGAGGACCAGGAAAAGGATTCACATCCCATAACGGAGCAACAGCACTGTACATGTACAGTATCCGCTCAACCTCTGCTCTCATGGCTTCGCGGACCAAAGAGGCTTTCTCCTGCGTAGTCCCCAAAACCTTCACTAGAACCTCCACGGCAACCACGTCAACCTTAAGCCATACCCTGGAAGCTGGGTTCGCGCTGCCAAGACTGTAGCAGCTCACCGCGTACTTCTGAGGCATCTTCCCGAAATCGTGCGCGGAAGGCTGCAGATCCCAACCCGTCTCCACACGGCCATCCAACCAAACAACCTCAGCCTTAGCTGGGCCATTCAGCCACTCAGCCTGAAGCGTCTGCAGGATAATCGCGCTTGTCTCCATCCCTGCCATCGAAGAATTCAAGAAATACAGCAGCGTTTTCAAGCTGACCTTCGCAGTTCCATCCGTCCTGCCAAAGAAATACCAGTAAGGCTCAAACTCAATCAACTCCGCCCCAGCGCTTTTAGCTTCAAGAGCATGCTCCACCAGCCAAGCCACAGGCATGTTATCCGGGTCGTTCAATTCGTCAGAGTAAGTAAACTGACTGTTTGTCCTATGCCGCGTCTCCCAATACCAACTCTGAACAGACGCACCCCAATGAGTAGACAGAGCCTTCACGTGCGCGAAGCCCTTATCAGGCTCCAAATCACCCGAATTCGTCGAGAAACTCGCGTAAACAATATCCTTGTAACTGAAATAGATAAACGGATTGACCGCGATGTACTCCTGCATCGTCTCAAAAACATGATCCATCTTCCACTCAGTCCAAAACACCTTAATGCCGTTCGTGTCGCAGAAGTCAAGCAACCCCGTGATGTACTCAACTGGAAACTCCAATTCAGGATGACCCATGTACCACGCGATGACTTCTCCGATGGCAATCCACTGCACGTCACACACGGCCATGGCCGCGGTGATCTGCTCGGTCGTAAGCTGGCAAATCGGGGTTTCCCCAGGACCGCCGCCGAAAACAGCCAACATCACAGGCAAATCGTGAAAGTTATCCGTGATCCAATCAAGCGTATCCTCCCAAACCTCGTTCCCACCGTACTCAGGCATCAAAACAACATCGTGGTTTCCGCCGTCAGCAGCTAAAATCTGCGCGTAAACAGCGCCGACGTCTGGGATATGGATGTCGCCAGGCTTCTCGCAAACATGAAAAACAAGCGTACCCAAAGCGACCATTACGCCTGCCCCACCCGAAACGCTGTTTCTTCCTCATCAGCTTCCGCCTGAACATTCTCCCGATCCAACTTCGCCTTCTGAGCAGCCAACAAAGCCGCCTGAGCCGCTAACAAAGCCGTCTGAGCCACAGTTTGATCAGTATCAGCACCCGCCAACTTCGCCGTCTCAGCCTCAGTCTTAGCCGTCTGAGCATCAACAAGACTTCCCTGCTGACCCATCAACGTGACTTGAGCCGACAAAATCGCTATCTCAGCAGTAACCTTGTCCGTGTCAACACCAGACAACTTCGCAACCTCAGCTTCAATCTGAGCTATCTGCCCAGTTATCAAATCCGTATCCGCCCCAGCAAGCTTACTAGTTTCAGCCCCAGTCTTCGATGTCTGAGCATCTATCAAGGAACCTTGCTTACCAATCTGCGTCACCTGCGCCGACAGCAAAGCAATCTGAGCCGTCAAAACATCCGTATCAACGCCAGACAACTTTGCAACTTCAGCTTCAATCTTGGATATCTGAGCCGTCAAAACATCCGTATCCACCCCAGCAAGCTTAGCAGTTTCAGCCTCAACCAACAGCTTATCAGCGCCAAGCTTCGCAACCTCAGCCTCCGACTTATCAACCAAACCAATGTACGCGCCCAAAATGCGGTTAGCCTCAACAAAAAAAGCTTCAGCACTAACCGGATCACGCGGATGCCGAAAAAGCCAAGCAGCAAAATACTTCGCAGCGTCAACAACGTTCTGAGGCACAGTCTCAGGCACAGTCATACTATGCGAAGCAAGCACGCTATCAACCAATGCGTCAGCAGAAGCCACGCAACTCTCCAACTCCGCATCATACGTTTCATCTGCCGAATCAATAAGCAGAATAACCTTAACCTGATCAACACTGCAGTACCCTTCAGGCTCCGACATTAAGCAGCTCCTCCCGCGTCGAACGTGGTTTCATCTAGCGCGATCACCAAAAGCGGCTTCACATCATCATCCACATCCGAATACCCCACCAAACCAACAAACTCCCAAACAGCCAAACATACTTTAAAAACAAGTAAGAACCCCTAAACACTAATGCGTTATTAGCCCAAACACGCTAGTAACCCAACAACCCCCAAAAATAAGTACTAGAAGTAACCAAATATAACAAGCGAGCCCCGACAAACCATGCAGAAACCCCAAATCTGGAACCACACAACCGAATACTTGAGGAAACAACAACTCTACATCGGCATGGCTTTGGCTGCCATCGGCGCATGTTACCAATACGTCGTCATGGACAAACTCGGATGGCAGATCGCGCGAATGGCTTTTCCACGCTTCAACATCAACCCAAAAAACCCACGAAACACCATCAAAAAAAGAAAACGATACTACGAGCATCCAAGGCTCCAAGATACTCGTAGTATCAGGCTACAACGGCAAAACAACCACGTTCCCAGCATCCGAAGGCCTCAAATTCAAAACAGGCCTACCATCCACACCCAACAACACCGGATGCGCGTCAGCCAACTTAACTTGCAACTTAAACGCCGACGACGGATTATAATAGCCAGTCACAGGGTCAACAGGAATATCCAGCACCTTCTCATACGTGACTTTCCCAGCTTTCACAATCTTCAACGTAAACGGACCCGCGCAGACAGGCACGTTCCCATGGGCTTGGTCGTAGTATTGAAGACGGAAGTTGTGGGTTGCGATTACACCTGAACCGTCTGCGGTTACTGAAGCCACAGGCGTCCACGTTGAACCAACCAAAATATACAGCGCGGTATTTCCAGAGGCATCTTTCAAGGTGACTGTTGCGGATGGTTCGGTAGTGAGGTCAAACTCGTACTGACGAAAAACCGTTCCAGCACTTGCAAAATTCAGAGTCCAAGCGTCAAAATCACAGTCAATCAGAGCTAAAGAAGCCGCAACAGAAGCGGGATAAACATAAATAGATTTTACGTTGTTTCTCGCAGTTACCAAATTCATACTCACGATTGAAGATACATCTGCATTGATAAAAACCGCGTAATCTGAACGGTCAACTCTAACTTCACTAACAACAGGATTTGGCGAAACAAGAGTTAAACCATATAATGTTCCATCATGGATTCTTAATCTTTTTATAACGCTACTTGCACCCTGAAAACGCCCACCTATCCACCCATCTATTGTACAATCAATGATTTTGACTATCTGCGAACTACCACGATACATACGCCAAAACATATAGCCCTTGACCATGGAAGCATAAAGGTATATGTCACCTGTTGACCCATCGCTTGACCAAGCCTGAATATTCGGGTTAGTAAAAGTTAGAGTACACCCATTATAAGTATTGCCATTAGCATCAATGGAGCCTAAAGTGAAGGTACTACCCACTTTGGTATATATATATCCTCCACTAACAGAGACAAGAATTTGTTTGTTTATGTCTGTAAAGTACGTTGCCGTGGAGCCGTCACCCACTTGGAGTTTGCAGTCAAAAGCATACTGCGTACTGCTCTGTTTCCAGACTACACCCCAACGTGGCTGAGACACCGCAGCCGAAAACGTGCCAACAGCAACCACACCATTCGCGTCAATCGAAGCGTAGTAAAGTGTTGAAACCACCGTGCCATCGGCTGAAATCACGAGGGTTTCGTTCTGCGCGTTTCCCCAAGCATCCTTACCCGTGAGTACAATTGTGCCCGCAACGCTGAAGCCCGTTATAACCGCGCTAAGTTTCAGCGCAAGGGATTCGCAGGGCTTAACCGACGTGGTGAGGCTCGCAGTGAAAGGCGACGCCGTAGCAGCAAGAAGCGCCCGTGTTCCGCCGACGTCCGCTGTATGCGCGTCGTCGAAGGCTTTGCCGTCGCCGCTTGTACCGCCAACCTTCGTCTCCACGTTGTTAACGGGATCGAAACTCCAACTACCATCCAAAGCCATTAAAAACCCTCCTTCCGCAAAGTTTTAAATAGCTATTTGACCAATAGCGAATTATGAATCGGCAAGCAGAAAACAAAATCTTCTTCAACTTAACAGAATCCGTGCTGAATACAGTTAAGTTTCCTTGCCCGAAATGCCATGAAATAATTAGACGCGACGAAATGGTTAAAGTTGGCGAACCAACTTCCACTTTTTCCGCTGATTTAGGAGAAATTAAGTGGCAACGATATGCTTGTCCTAAACGTGGTTTTTCAGGTGCCATCTAACGCACCATCCTGATTAAGCCTGTTCCGCATTCACCGCACACCTTCTGCGCTTCTTGCTGTTTAGGTGGGTGAAAAAACATTTTCGGCGTGTTCAACATCCGCGACTTTCAGCTCCACGGGGTACTCACGTCGGCACCACGGACACTGCATAACAACTTTTTTAACAGCTTTCAAAATCACGACATCTCCACTTTCTCGAAACTCCCATCCCCATTCCACGAAACCGTGTACGTGCGCTGGAGAACGCCAGAACCATCCTTCACCGCAATACTCTGAATGATACCGCCCGAATAAGTGAAATCCAAAATAAAAATCAGCGCTGACGCCGCATCATAGATTTTACTCTGCGCAAGCGTCCCATCACCATTCCACGTGACAGCCTCAACTTTCTTAAAACTGCCAAGCAGAAACGCGCCATAATCAAAATTCACGCTATGCGCTTCTCCAGCATGCACCTTCGGCGCGTGATCCCGCACCTGTGCCAGCGTGGCGCCCTCCAACTTCGCGCTATCCACAACCACGCCATCGCCGTCAGGATCATAAACAGCCTTAGTCATATCTCCAACATTCGTCCCGCCCCCGCCGCCACCCACCCTCTCAACAACCACAGGCCCCTTAACAGCAGCCTTAGCAATAATTTCAGAAGCATGCAAACCATCAACCATATCCGCATCCAAACCCGAACCAGCACCCTGAGGCAACAAAGCCAACAACTCACGCCGACGCTGCGCCTCAACCTCACCCCGCAAAAACTCGCGATTCCGCTCCAAAACCTTAACCGCATCACGCTCACTCTCAGAAGAAACCTGGGGCGTCAAAACCCGACTACGCGCAAGAACATTCCTAGCACGCTCAGACACAAACCTTCACCTCAAGCGGAAACTCAGGCAAATGCCCACACAACACATCACCATGCACCTTAGCCACAAAACCCGCCCGCTGCGCCTCAAACATAAACAAAATATCAGGCGACACATGCGAATCAAACTTGAATCTGGAGATAACCTGGAAGACACGCCGCTTAATCAGCAAGCAACTAGTCCCAGCCATAACCCAACCCGACAAAACATTGCCCTGGACAGCGTTCAAAGGCAAATACCAAACCCGCATGCCCTCATCCAGAAAGCCCAGGATCAAGCCGTCGCCACTATGGCGCCGCACGTAACCACACGCGATATCCACATCCAACCCCAAAAGCTTCCCGAAACAGTCAAGCGGCACCTGCACATCCAACTCCACCAACCACAAATAACTGTAATCTCCTGAAAGGAACTTATCCAAAATCGCGTTCTGACACTCAACCAAACCCAGCCAAGGCCCATCCCGCGCAGGAGGCGAAACAAAAACCTCAAAATCCACGCCTATCAGGGCTTTTTTCACATGCGCCAAAGCCGAAGCTAAATAACCATGATAACGGTCCGCATGGTTCAAACTGGGAATGCCAACTAAGACTCTGGGCGCCTGAAAATCCGAGGAACCTTCCGAACCCGCTTCTTCTGAATCTCTAAAGGGACCGCATCTGCCTCCGCCACAGGCTCAACAGGCGCTACAGGCTCAATCTTGCCAGGCACAGCAGCAACCACCGGCACAGGATCAACCCGCTCAAGCCACGTCTCACCCTCATACGTCGCAGGCAAATCCACGACCTCGCCCGGCTTATGCGCTACACCCTGAGCATCACTGAAACTGTGAACCTTAGGCAATATCTTGAATTTCATTTTCTCACCTTAACCTCCTTTTTCTTTTCCTTAATTGATGTAGAGGGCGGTTTAACGCCATGCCCAAGGGCAACCGTTCACCTCACACGGCAAGGGGAAACAGACTCCAAACTTTAGTCGAAGATGCCTAAGTTAACCCTGTCAACTCGCAGATCGAAGTGGGACGCTTAATGCGTGGCGCAACGACGTCGTAAACCTTGCATTTCAGATTCATATCCTCGTCTTCCATAGTGCGAACAGTCATGTCGCGGCCAATAACCATGTCAAAGTTATCGGCGCCAAGCTCCAGAGCCAACGCACTTGTCGTCAAGCCAGCACTACTGAACAAGCTATCACTGACGTAAATGCCTGCGGGGAACAACGGTTCAGAACCTTGAATGACATCAATCCACTTTGTAGCAGTGTTGCTAACCAGAGCCCTCAGCTTCGCAGCCCAAGAAGACCGCAGAACACAAGCGTACATCGCCTTATTCGTGTGGCCATCCTCCTCAAGCTTTCCAATAGCATTGCTCAAGTCAGCCAACGAAGTCGCGGGCCAAGCCCCACCACTGCCTTGGGTATTTCGGCCAGTAGCAGTTGCCAAACCCTCAACGCCAAGCGCCTTCCAACCAGTATATTCGCCTGTCAACAGCAGTTTATCCTCTTCCTCAGCAACCTGACGAGCAGCGTCAATCGGTTCCGTCACATCAAGCGGCTGCTGGTTACCACGACTAGCCTCCAAATCCCGCCAGTTAATCTTGAAGTTCTGATCCAGCACAGGCACAGTAATGTCATACGGCGTCTTAACAGAACGGTCCTTAGACCCACTCTGACCATACAAGCTAATCCTCGCCTGCCCCATGCTCGTGCGTTTATAACCGCGCACAGTCAAGAAACCAGCATGCGGCAAAGTCTCAACAGGGAATAACTTGCGACCAATCAAAGTAGGCTGAACAGCCTCAACAATACGGTCCTCAATGTACATGATTTCTTCGTCAGTCAATTCCGCAGTGTCTTTCCCAACATGTCTAAGTTGTTGCATAACTATCAGCTCGCAGCCTTAGGCTCAGCAGCAGGATTCCAATGCACCAGAAGCGCCACGTCCGAAGTGACGTTGCTGCTTTCCCACGCATACGCAAGAACTCTACCTTGAGCACCCATAGCGCCAACCGCCTGCTTTTTCAGCTTTCCATCAGCAGCCGACACCAACGGATCACCCCGAGTAACGTTCTCACTAGCCACCAACGTAAGAACAGCAAGGCATTCACCCAAAACCACTGGGGCCTGATCGCCAACAGCGTACGCAGTAGTCTTCAGCCCAGTCGAAGACACTTCCAAGAAACCAGCTTCCCCAGAGAGCTCATCGCCGCATTCCTTCACTGTTTGGTCAGCATCGTCGAAAATGACAACGCGGCCAGGCAGCATCTTCGCTGGAGTAGCGTTCGCGCCGATTTCCATCTCAACAGTCAAAGGATCTCCAACTGCTACGACCTGATTAGTGGGCTTAACAATTCCTTGCGGCATGTTAAGCAGCCTCCTTCCGTCGTTTAGCAGTCACAACGCTCAAGTCGCCAACAGTCAAGCCCTTCTCACGGTCACTCAAATCAGCACTGTGCACCCCAAAGCGAACACTATTCACCCTAGGAAGCATAGCCTGATCCAACGTGCCCCGGATGTTCTTGAGGTCATCGACGCTTTTAGCCGCGAGCTCATCAACCTTGAATCTGCTCCTGGGCATAATCTCGCCGATCAACCGGGCTTTCTCCTGGCCTTCCAGAACCTTGTTAGCCTCATCCAGTTGCTTCGTCAAATCAACAATCAACGTAGCCTGATCCTGCCTTTCCTTTCGAAGACTCTCAATTTCAGCAAAAGCCTGATCCATAGTCATCTTCGCAGTCTTATTCTTCAAGCCTGGATCAACCGATCCAGCACTAGCACCTGCACCAGCTCCACCTTCATTTTCATTTGTCATGTATTTTACCTGCTTTCAATTTCCGCAATTTATAACGCCCCGTCGTGGTGGCGAACGCCCCATCCCGCGTTGGTCATAACACTTTGTCGGCCACGTCTGGGACATGTTACCAAGAAGCTCACGACTCCGCGCAAGCACATCAACAGAATCCAAAACACAACAATCACCCTGACTATCCGTCCCACAAATAGCGCTCTGAATCTTCGCGTCAGAATGCTCCCTATTCCAAGAACGCACTGCAGCGCAAAGCTTCCCCTTCGCCTCAGCAGCATAAGAAGGCGGATGCCCAGTGTGAGCCCCACCAAGCGCCGCCAGAGCAGCCACCAAATGACCATAATCTATCTGGCCCTCAGCATTCTTGTACTCAAGATGCCGCAGATCACGCGGAACAGTCTTGCCCTCACTGTCTTTCGTGCCGCCAGGCTCAATGTAAGCGAAACACTCATCCGCCAAATTGTTAACGTAATCAGTGGACCACGCCGCGTCAGCCTCATCCCTATGCTCCGTTGCCCACGCCTCAGCCTTCTCAGGCGTCCAACCCTTCGAAGCATCAAACAGAAAATCCCTCACAACCGCATCGCCCTCAGCCCAGCCACTAACGCCCAGGTTCTTCCGCAACTTCCCAACCAAAGCGTAAACCCCATCCTTCGCATTCATCAAAACAGTAGTCAGCCTGCAAGTGAACAGAGCAGGATCCCGCACCGTAACCCGCAAGAAACTGTCAAAACTATCCATACTCATCCCGCAAAACGGACTCGGACACCTACCCTCAGGAATCCCAACCGCCACATGACCAAACATAAGGTTCCGCTGCACAAAATCGTAAACATCCTCACCGAA
Source organism: Candidatus Bathyarchaeota archaeon (assembly GCA_963806385.1). Classification (GTDB taxonomy): domain Archaea; phylum Thermoproteota; class Bathyarchaeia; order Bathyarchaeales; family Bathycorpusculaceae; genus JADGNF01. The sequence continues at coordinate 15,327 of CAWDXS010000006.1, forward strand.
TTTGCCAAGCTCAGGAACCTCATCGTCAAAATACGCGGCACTAACATCCTTCGACAAGAGACCCTGCTTAGCCTTGTCAAGCAAAGCTTGATCGCAATTACCCTTCAGAAAACGGATATCCCCCAGAACCGAATGCACCGCCTCATCGCAACGGACGTTGGCAACCTTGCCCCGGATATCCTCGCGATCATTCACGTGCACCGAATCGATGTGCTTGAAGGCAACAACCCACGCGCCATCCAAAGTGAAAGCAGCAGCCTTCAACTCAGCCCAAGGCTTGTAACCCCGCCCTGAACAGTAGTTAGAAACGCATTCCCTTGCGAGAACAGCAGGCACCACAACGGCGTCGGCTTCATCTCGCACCTGACTGGACGCATCGAACTCGACCTGGAGAGTCCTAATCTTCACCGCTTTTACCTCCATGATGACGCAGCCAAGAAAGAAACTTCCGAAGAAGACCCTCATCCGCCTGATCCGCACCCTGACCCGACGCAACTGCAGCAGCAGACACCCCAGGAGGCGGAGCCTGCGCTTTCACCAAACCCAAAACCACCGCTCCAGCGCCACCAGGCAACGGAAGCTTACCCTCCTCAGCGCGAATCTCATCAACAGTCTTCCACGCCGACTCGAAGTTATGAGCCTGGGCAATCTGCAACTTAATCGCAGCCTTACCCTCCTCAGTTAGCTCGAAACCAGCAGGCCAAACCACCCGGTAATCATTCGCCCTCCGAATCTGACCCGTCTCCATCAAACGGTCCACAAGAGCCCAAACCGTAGGTTCAGCCAACATCTGCAGCATACTAATGCCGCCCCAATACTCACGGTCATTCACTTCACTGCCTGCCAAGGTCCCAGCATTAGCCCCCCGTAAATGAGACATAGGAATCCTCGAACCGCAACTGAGGCTCTCCATGTTCGGATTCACGTAAGGCGCAGGATCCAACGCCTTCCCTGAAGCACCCACCCAAGCCACAGTCGCGTTCTCGTTATGCACAAAATAAGACCGGGTATTCAACTGATGCAGCTGCTGGCCAACCTCAAACTCATCCGTCTGCTTTTTCTTAGCACCCTTCAACGTGATGTCAGCGAAGCCAGCAGCGTTCCGAACAAGCGTCTCCCCAAGAGCCCATCTTTCATTACGCGAAACCGTCAAATCATCATACATAACCTCAAGAACAGACAGGCCCTTCCAAGGATGATCCAGCAACCGCGTAGCACAATGAATCACACGGCTAAAATGAATCGCCGTCTGCTGCGCCCCAACCTCAGAACGCCGAACCGAATAAAGCACAGGCAAACCAAACCGCGCACTCGCAGGGTCCTTATCCTCGTTCGACGACTGAACCGAACACTGCAACGAAGAATAAGGCATCAACTCCCTGATCTCACGCGGATTCTCCACAGGCTTACTCGCATCCTCGCCATAGTCGACATAAGTCAAAGCCAGAATGGACCAACCGAACAACCGCTCATAGAGAAAAAGCCGCGTTAAACACGCCCTTGCATTCAAATCATCAAGAACCTTCGAAACCTCACGGCTCCACTCTGGATCAGGCTTCTCAGAAACCTCCTCAACCCTGAAACCCTTAGCAAACATGTCATAAGCAACATCAAGCACCGTCCGCTTCGCAACAGGCTCACGCCGAACCGCAAACAACAAATCCCGCTCATTCAACGCCATACCAAAACGAGCCTGCCAAGTAACGGCCCCACCTCCACGAACACCATAAGTATCCGCAGAATCCCGCCTCGCAGTACGAGCAGACGAACCAGCCTGTTTCTTCATCAAACAATCAAAAGACTGTACGATAAACAAAGCACTAATACATTATTAGCCCAAACACGCTAGCAACCCCATTAACCAAAATCAACACCTATCTCCTCAGCAAACTCCAAATCCAACTTAGCACGCCGAAGCTTCCGCCTAGCATTCCCATCAGCACGATAAATATTCGCAGCATCAACCCTTAATTTACGCGCGATCTCATAAGCATTCAAGCCACCAGCCTTAAGCTGCAGAACCCGCTTTTCCCTATCCGTCAAACCCACAGCATACTTAACCACTACGACGCCTCCTTTTCCTCTGGCATCTGATCAACGACATATTCAGGTTGCCCATTTCCCAACATCCTGCCCGTTGCTTTCAAGATAACATGGCGAACCCTGAAGTCAGGCGGCAACTTTCCGTTGCAGGTTGCTCTCCAAATCAATTGCGCTTCTCCTCTTGAAATGAAGATTCTATGTTCACGCCCACACGGGCAGTGAAAGAATTGATTAAAAATGTAACCATCAGAATTCTTCTTTGGCATTTTCCTCACCTGAATTAGAAATAGGAATACTACGAGCAACCTCTGGATCATCAACCTCAGCATCCTCCAGGTCAGTGGCGCCGTACACATCAAACGCAAACCTCGTCAAAGCCCACCGATGCCCACGCTTCTCAAACACGCATTCCCCAACCTCAAGGTGAAAACGCTTATTCATCCGCACAATCCGCCTGCTAACATGATAATGCTTCAACCTGTAATCTCCCAACTCATTCAACGCCTTAGCCACATCCTTCGGAAACACACCAGGATCACCCGCAACCCGCACCCGCTCAAGAATCAACAAGTCAACCTGATCACGAACAGCCCACCGCTGCAACATCGGCACATCAATATCGCTTTCACCCAAAGCCCGAAGCCTGTGGCGAATCCAACGCAACTCATCCAGAATCCGCTCATTCTGCCCCAAGATTTTCTTCGTCACAACCTCATGATACTTCAACCTGCCAACCTTAGCCTCCACACTACGCTTCTTAACCTCTTTTCCAGACGGTTTCACCGAGGTTTGAACATTCCCCACGTCTAGCGACTGCTCAACACGTTCACCCAAGCTTTTCCACTCCATCAACCATGAAAGAATTTAACACTCCCACATCTACTCCAAACACCCTCAGAAACCCCAAACCCGAAAAGCATGGACTTTTCCCATGCCCCCCACATACCCCCAAAAACACCGTTTGCACAGCCTCCCACATCCAAAAACCCAATACTACGAGCATAACATGCCCCAAGATACTCGTAGTAAACTCTGCGATATCCGATCACTCAGCAACCTCCAGACCAGGCACAACAGAACCATGCAAAACCATAGCTCTAACCCGCGGCAGAAACTCACCGCAAACCCAACAAAACCGCGCAGACAAACAATTCTTATGACCTCTACTGCACTCTTTGAAGTTGCCACTCAAAAAGAAGCCTCCAATCTCGTGTAGACCCACCAAAGCCTCAGAAAAATCGACTTGCTATTAGTGAAATAGAGCTCCCTGGAGAAGCCAGGCACCTTCAAATTCGTACAAGGATGAGAAAGTAACATTTTCTTGTTAGCAAGTTTCGCTAAGTTCAATGCCCACTTAAATTTGTTGTAAACTGAGAAAGGCGGGTCCGCCACAACCGAATCACAGCACCGATCACGGAAAGGCGCATGATGGATATCCGCAACAACAAAATCACTCCTGTCCAAACTACTACATTTCCGCTGCAGAAGCATCTCGCGGTCGACATCAACCTTCACATCGCCAGTAGGATCACGTCCACAGCAAAAATTTACCGTGAAACCCACAACTTGACTCTTCAAGAACTTCAGGTTAGCCGCCTGCACACACTGCTGATAATGCACATAGGCCTTGCGTTTGCTGCGAGATTGGTTAGAACCTTTAAACCCGTTATTCCCATTTGCGAAGCTCCACTGAGAATTCTTAGTCAAAGTCTCAAGTTCCTCAATCAAAAAGAAGCCTCCATACTACGAGCACACCAAGGCGCCACTACGAATGAAAAGTACTTTTCAAAAGTACTATTGAATAGCACCCTGAAATGCTCGTAGTAAAACATAAGATACGACGTCGTATCGCAGAACTCAAGAAACATAGCTTTGACCTCCATCACCCTTCGAAGCCTTGCCGTCACCCTCAACGTCAAAAAGCTGGCCCAGCAAACCCGAAATCCGCTGCAAACTCTCACCAATCTTATCCAAATTCTCCAACTTCGACAAAGCAACAGTAAGTTTCTTCAAATCAGCGATAACCTCAGAAACTTGACCCTCAAACTGCTTAACAGAACCAACCTCAACCGTCAACGCTTCAACCCGCCCCACCAAAACCGTAACCATCGCATGCACCTCTTCCATGTACAAAGGATACATCGGCGCAGCTGACGCCAAACGCTTCGCAGGGTCACTAGCCACAGGAGGCGGCCAAACCGCAGCAATCGCAGCATGCCTCTTATCGTTGAACTCCACATGCGGCACATTACTGAGAGGATCACGAACACCACCCTTCGAAAGCTTCGGACTCGCATCCAAAGCACCCACACCAGGCACATCCACAGTCCCAGCCTCAACCCACTGCCTACACTCAGGACGAAAAACCTGCCAACGAGGACCACTCCGCCCATCCCGACTCCTCAAAGGCTCACCCTGCTCACTCAACCGCATCCCAAACTTCGACTCAAGAATAAACTTCACCCGCTCCACAACCCGAGCAGCATCCATCTCCAACTCATCAACATTAAAACCCTTCATAGCCCCCGGATGAATCAACACATTCGCCCGATCATGATTCACACCCAAACGATCATGCAACTCAACAGTAACCGACCCAATCGAAACACCCAACTTCCGCCAATTCCGAACATCCCCCAACTTACGCCAATCAATCCGCGAACGCTCACGCCCCAAAACCCGAAACAACAAAGCCCTATCCTCAAGCACAATAGGCAACCGCAAACGACTATCACTCCCCGTGAGAAGTTTTGAACCGTAAGCCGTAAGCGAATAGTACTTTGGATATCCAGGACCAACCTTCTGATCCTTCCTAGGTTTCCCAAGTGTTTCCGCACTCTGAGATTCATCAAGCACCAAGGCGCCAGCCCGAACGAACCTCTTAACCCACCAAGAAACATCACTCTTCGTGACGTCAGCGATGATAGCGGCCTGAGCAGCCACACCCTGGGCACCCAAAACCCCAAGAATATCCATAGCCCGCTTCGGCAAAGGCTCCGGCAAAACACCAAGTTCAACGCTCCCATTGAACCGTTTAACTGGTCGATTTGAACCGTGTTTATTGAACTGTTTCTTGGCAACCAAAAAAAGGATCTCCTAAGTTTCCTTTCCCTTCAACTTCTCAAGCCGCGTAGGACAAGACGCGAAAACTTTAGCATCACTGAAAATAGATTTCGGGCAAAACGACCTATCCACACAAAGCCGACTCTCACACGTGGCATCAACGACGTCGCCAACAAACTCGCAGCAACCAGGCAAAGGCACAACCTCAGGACGAACAGCACACGCAACACGAACCGAACCCCTCGGAGGACCCCAAAAAGGCTCCTGAGTCACCAAAGAAGCCTCCCATACCGCTCAGAACGAATCTTATAAGCGCGTTCTCTGATCTGTTTCACTTGCTCTTTTGTACAGATTTCTTCAACAACTTTGCCAAGAGCCTTATAATAGTTGATTACGTTTAGGCAAATGTTAACTTCGCCTCTCATTGGCCCGATATAATCGCCTTCTACAAGCGCTCCAGCTACTTCCTGCCAACATTTCCTAAGTTTCTGTTCAAAGGTTACCGGACAATCATCAGCTTTATGCTCTTTAGAGCCACACCAATAGCAAGCTTCAAACTCAGGTTTAATGCTCATCGATTGCGCCTCCGCTTCCGCAACATCTCCCGATGTTCTTCGTTAACCTGAACCAGAAAATCCTCAATATCCCGCATGCACTTTGAACTCAGAATTATGCCCTCAGGCCAGAAACAGTATTGACGCCAATTCGCATACCACTTCACATAACCAAGCAAGTCACCGTGGCGCCGACTGAGAACCCGCCAAACTTTAGTATTGGGCTTCGGCTCTGCAGGTTCAAATATTATGTACTTGGTTTCTCGCCGTTCCAATTGACCTGAATCCAAAGAATAGCGGTCCGACATACCTAAGCAAACTCCTTGAATCCGCATTTATTGCAGCGATAACGTAGTTCGTGCTGATTGTCTTCGCTCACAGCGTAAGGCTCCATAGGCGAGGCGCCGCATTGAGGGCAAATCTTGGTCTTAGCCATGTTAAGCAAACTCCTTGTAGCCACAACTGCAAAAATAGAACCTCTGACCGTTCGGAGTGACGCCGACCTTAGCCTTTCTCCTGCAGACGCCGCCGCTCAACCGAAACGGACCTCCCTATCCTTCGGCTCAACAAACGCGAGTCCAAGAGCCGCGAAAATCTCCTCTTCCGTCTTGCTCGCGATTATTTGCCCAAATCCGACCTGAGTCACAACGCCTTCAGCTGCGCTAAGCTTCAAACCTTTCGCCTTGGCCAAACTGCAAAGCTTCACATTATGCTCCTTGCTACCCGTCCGCACAAGCAAAATCACACCCCACGTCTCGGGGCGAGCACGATAAACATCAACCTGAAAACCACTGAAGTCAATAGGCAACTCTCCAAAAGCGCTAACGTAATTAAAACGCAGAATCTCAGGACCAGACACCACTAGCTTCAATCCGATTTTACTAAGTACCTTCGGGAAAAGCGTCGACCAAACTGAAGATTCAACCAGGTGCACCGTGCCGCCGAGAGGGCCCGGCTGATCCAAAGGCTTCGGCAAAGCCACAATGTCAATATCGCCAACCTCAGACCTCTCACGCCTAAGGCTACCAGCAACGCAAACCCGTTCACAAAACGGCTGCAGAACAGCTACAACCTTCTCCGCAAGAACCAAAGCATCCTCACGCTTCATTGAGGAGCCTCCTTGATTTCGTCCAAATAAGCCATGATAGAGGCGAAAACGTTCCAAGCTACTTTATATGCTGCAGCAGCCTCATCCAACGTTTTGAAAGTGTAGACGCCCAAGGTATTTTTCTCACTACGAACGCAAATGGCAAAAGGTTGCGCGTCACCATAGCGAAATTCCAATATCAACTTCACTTCAGGTATTTTCAATCAAGAAGCCTCCTTTTTCCTCGCAGTCGTAACCGAATTCGCCTTAAGCAAACAAAGCGGCGTCCGCACCTGACAATCCACATTACAATCCAACGGATGACCCTGAACAAGGCAGCCTAAGCAACCTTGCGACCTACAGTCTTCCAAAGTCAACTCAACTTCCTGACGCTTCTGCGGACACCAAGTCCTCACAACCTCACGGAAAAGCTCACTCATCGAATAATCTCCTGTTCATTCAAGTTACCATGGCATTTCGTCAGATTGCGTTCTTCCAAAATCTTCTGAGAAAACCGTTTACCTAGAAGAAGCTCCAACTGATCGGGAGTTGCTGTTAAAAGAAAACGTTCCCACTTGTCATATTGTTCTTCAGTTACCGCACCCTTCAAGCGGAAACCTCCAGAAGCGCTTTCTGTTGGCGTATCCTCGGCAAAGGACGATGCTTCTCAGCAGGCATCTTCTTACCCGTCTGCCAAATCGGAACCCTCCGAACAAACAGGCCTTTCCCTCGCCCTCGAGTACAAAGATAAAAATACCAATCTTGGTCGAAGGCTTCATTGTACTTCTCTAACAATAAAATCAAAGCCTTATCCTGCGGAATATCCATGCTAAACTCATCAACACGCTTGGTCTGCGTGTACATGTCAGGAGTGTTCCGCCAGGAAGAATCGTAAACTGGATGCTCTCGAGCTCGAGCCCACAAAGCAACGCCATCACGCGCCATTACGTTGCCCCCCCCGCTTGATCTGAATTAGTGTTATTCGCTCTGCAGCCGCCAAATAGTGGAGCCTCTTCCGACAAGAGAGTGCACCGTCGTGGAGCTCTCCATCTCAAGGAGCACATTTGGAACGTTGTTTCTGCGCGAATAACACTTAAGTTGGGTTCAACAACAACCTTCAGATAAAGCCGCAACAAAGAAAAAGAGGGAGAGGCGCGGGAGACATCGCCACTCTCTAAAGGATTTAAGTTTATTATCGTATTTCCGCGTTTATCCTCTAGATGTGAGAAGCGCTTCGGACGCTGCCACAACTTAATTCCGCTGCGCTCAGTCACGTATTGAAAGCCAGCAATCACTAAGCAGAAACCTCCTCGCCTGAAACCTTCAAATATTCGCCACTCCGTGAAGGAATAACCTGCAACTTCCCGAGAACAATCAGCCAATCAATCTTAGCCTCAACATCAGCAATGCCCACGCGCCCAGGATGGCAAGCATGCTTACCACGCAAATGAGCTTCAACTGTGCCGCGTTTGCAACGGTCGCTATGCCAGTAAGTCGCATGATCCCGAACCTCAGCAAGAATCATCTGCTCTTCCTGATCAGATGGAATGACCTTCAAGCAACTGCCTCCTGCAGCAAAGCATCCATGCACGCTTTCCCAAGCGGAACCGAAAGCGGAATAGGAATCTTCGCACGGAACCAACTCCGCAGCGGATTAAACGCGAAAACCGAATTCAGCCCATCATGGCTCCCCATGTCCTTATGATAACGCTTGCCGCCGATCTCACCGCCTGTTTTCCGCATAGCCTTCGGCGACTCAGGAAGCAAAAACGGAGGAAACTCGCCCCAAAGACGCCAGGGACCACGCCTGATCTTAGGCTTACCCAAAATCGGCTCAATATACTTCTCGCCTCCCGCCACGTTCTCCAGAATCCAAAACGCCGGGTCCGCTTCATCCTTAATCCGAAGGCAACCCTCCACAAGCTCCAAAGCGCCCTCTATATTCGGCTGCCCACGCTGACCCCGCGCAATGGCCAAGCGAGTAAGCGACGACCACTCCGTACAAACCGGCGAAAGCCAAACCACATCGTAACGCTTACCAGGATGCCACGTCCTCGCGTCAGCCAAAACCAACTCATACGGATACGCGAGGTCTACAGCATCAACGCCAGTACATTCAAAGCCGGCTCTATGAAAACCTATACTTGCCCCCCCCCCATTCCACAACAGACATCAAGAAAAGAAGGCATTAAGAAGAATCCTCCAGGGGCAGCATCGCCTCGCCCGAACCCACCGCGTGTTTGTGACGGGCGAGTTTCTTCCGCAGTTTCTTGTACTTCGCTTGCAGGTCTTTGAGGGCTTCAGCGTTTTGGTTTAGGGGAACGTAGACGAAATTCAGGACGAAATCCTGTTGTTTTTTCAGTTCAGTTTTCACTTCGACGTAGGCTTTGCTGAGTGCATCGTAAGCTTGCTGGAGTACTTCAATCGCTAATTCGCTGTCGGTTTTCTCTATGTCACCCGTGCTCTTTGTGATTTCTGCGAATTTCTCGATAGGTTCCTTGCTAACGACCTTCTCCGGGGCGCTTTTTGCGGCTTTAGATGCTTTTTCACCGCGTTTTTTCAGTAGCCTCTTAAGCCGCTGGTAAGCCGCGCTTCCCGAGCGATCTGGAAACTTTGCAGCAATAACCTTCACGATGCCGTACCTCTTGCCCTCCGAAATCAAACTATCGTAAGCTTTGAGCAGCTCAGCATCTTCTTTCGGCGTCCAGTTTAGGCCGCGTTTCCCGCCTTGCTTGCGCTCTCGCAAAGCCTCAGTTCTCTCTGCTTTCTTAGGCTCATTTTTCTCCATTTTCTCCACCTCCTTTTCTCCATCAATAACGCTATTACTACGAGCATCCTTAGGCGACTTGGCAGGCGGAACATAAGCCACCTTACCCTCTGCAACTCGCTTCTTTAGTTGCACCAAAGTCACAGGATGCGTATCCAAATCAATGTTGAAACAATTGAATCCACGGTCACTCAGCAGGACCTCCCAATCAGGATCAAACTCCGCACCCTGAACAATCAAACATTCACCGTACGGCGCCACACTCAAAGGTGGACCAAACCGCTGCTTAAGCTCCTCGATGCTGACACCCTTCACTTGCGAAACCTCCTATTCCCACCCACGCCATCCCGCAAACCAAAATTCAAACGCCGATAAGCGATACAGCAACCCATCCGATCATCATGGCTAAAGTTACTACCACAAACCCAAGTCTTAGGACGCGAAGGACCGCGCTTACTCGGGCTCCTGCAAGCTCCAGCGCACCCACCGAACGGACAAGAAACCTTCAGGTCAGGCGCCACGCGGAAACTCTCCTGCACGAGCTCCTGGGCGATTTTCTGCTGCTCCTCACGGCTCAATCCATTGAGGACTTCACGGCGGACATCCTCAAGCGAAAGCAAACCAGCCGAACCCTTCACCACAGAAACAACAGACAAATCCTTACCCTTACCCAAATCAACACCGAAAACACGCTTACTCAAAAATTCAAGTCTCCTTTCTTGTCTCTGCCTAACGACAATTCAGCAATGTACTCTGCTTTTGCCACAGTCGTTGCTTTCATGCCTTTAAGTAAGGCTTTCAACTGCTTCTTTGAAACGACAAATTCGACTTCTTCGCCGCAACGCGGACAAGTCCCTTTCAACCCAACTGCTTTCATCAAGACGCAGTAACCTCCACAACCAAAAGCCCCTTAGCCCTGACAAACTCAGCGACAACACGCTCCACATTCGCCGCGGTCCTTGCCTGCTCCAGACGGTCTGACCATTCTTTGTCATCGAGGAGGGCAGCAAAAACCTCACGCCGAACCACAAACATCTAAGTTGGAACCTCCAAAGGCTCCCACCTAAACAAAATCGGGTTAGGCCAATACAAACCAGCAGACACCGAAACCACCTTAGGCACGCCATCCTCATAGTATTTCGGACAAGCGCACTCATTCACACGGCGATCCAGCCAACGCTTACCATGCACACGATAAAGCCAACAACCACAACTCCGCAACTGCGCAACCCTACTACGCACCTCCAAATAAACCTCGCCCAAGCTAACAGGCTGCGCAGGCATACCCTTCCCAGCCAAAATCTCCTTCTTACGACGATAAACAGCGAAAATCGACTCACGAATCAACTGACGATACGCCCTCAACTCACCCGACTCAGCAGGCCTACCTTGACTCCGCCAACCAGACACCTTAAACGTAGCCTCACTCACCGCGCCTGCGCCTCCAAATCTGGAATACCGAGAGCATCACAGAATTTGCCGACTTCAGCCGACACCTTCGGATCCCGCTCCAGGAACCAGTTCATCACGCCATGCCGATCACACAGCAACCGCTCCCCATCCACATGCAACTTACAACCGCAAATCGGACAAAACGGCAAAACTACGCAGCCCCCTTAGTGGAGATGCTGCTGCTGAATGGGCGGAAAACTGGAGAATGGGAGAAAGGAAAGAAGGCTCCGAGAACGAATATTTCGCCAAACATGCGCTCTCTTCCACCCACAGGAAAGAACACCAGCAACCTAAACCCCAACAACAACACCCCCAGAAACCACGTACTTTCGATTACAAGCCGCCGAACGCTGCTGATTACAATGCTCGTCAGGAGTCAAACAATACTGTCCATGCTCCTGCAAATCCACTTTGCTATCGCATTTACCAGCGAAAACACAGGGAACACGAACAGTCTGGGCAATAGGCAAACCCTATGCCCCCATACAATGCTCTTTATAATAATCAGTGATCACGGAACGAACGACTTCAGTATTCTGCGAAACACCCTTCAACTTCTTGATAGCCAAAAACTGCTTAGCATTGTCGCCTTCCAAAATCACCCGCAAATCAACCTTCTCCGCATCCCCATTTTGTCCCATAGGAATTATTCACCTTTACAGGCACAAATTGTGCCAAGTAGTATATAAAATTTATAATACATATTCAATGGGAATAAAGCTTATTAGTATAATGTGTTTTATGCACAAATTGTGCAAAATCAACCATGACGCGCGAAAAGACAGAAAAATTGAACGTACACCTAAAGGGAGACGTAGCAGAGAAATTCAGCCGAATAAAGGAATTTCTGGGGCTTGAACAGGATACAGAGGCAATTCGTGCCTTAATCACATGGTATTATAATCAACATGAAAAAGAACTCACAGAAATGCAAAACCAACTAGACCAAAGCATCGACACCATACTCCACAAAATCTCAGCCTTCCAAGAAACATAATACTACGAGCATTCTAGGGCTGAGTGTACTCGTAGTATGAAAACAGACAAATCGCAGGACACAAGACAAGGAAAACGCGCCGCGAAAAAAGTTTCGCTTCTTGGCTATCGTAAATCATAAGAGTTTTATCTTAAGTCACTTACTACGAGCATCTTGGGCGTGATCAACTGCAAAAGCAAGGACTTTATGGGGAATCCGCGTTTCAAGCGCTTCAGGGTTCTCAGCAATGAATTTGAGCAGCTCCTCAGTATCTTTGAATTCGTAGCCGTTTTTGAGGTTTAAAAGGTACTGTTCAATTTCTTTGTTGCCCGTTACTTCATCCGCCTTTTTTGCCTGCGTCTATTTTTGCAAGGAACCATTTGATTTGAGCGAGGTCTTCAGTGATGGTGTCCATGTGGCGGCAGCGACTAAGCAGCATTGCGAAGCCTTCGAGTTTTTCACCCGTTTCTGTGAATTTTTTTATGATTTGGCGTTCCTGTTGAGTTAGGATGTACTGTCTCACTGTCTTCCGCTCCTAATCATAATTGCTTGCCTATCTATATAAGTCTAACTATAACATCCTAACTGCTACAGGTATATTTATAAGTTTGTTTAACTACTGCAGTTATTGAGGAATAAGCAAATGATGACCCAAGTAACTCATGAAAAAGTCGCGGTTGAAAACCACGGCGCCGTCCCTGAATCCGCCCAAATCGACCACATCGAACAAACAATCAGAAACCTCAAAGGCGTTGGGGAGATGTGCCTATTTTGATGACACAAGAAGCACCCTCACAACTCCTCAGCCTAATCCTCTCAGTAAAAGAAGACGAGCAACGCTTCGGCTACGCCACAAAACAGCATTTAATCGCCATAGCCGAATACGTCGTCCACAACTACGGCAAATACACCAAAGAAGAATACACCAACGCAATAATCCTCCTAGCCCATTACCACATGGCAAACCTCGCCGACCACACCCGCGGAACACGCCTGATCGCGGCGGAACAAGCCAAAGCCTACGAAGCACGATGCAGCCACTGCGGCGCAGTAATCAGCAGCCGAAAGAGCCTAGCAACAGGCTTAGGCATAATCTGCCGAAAGAAACTCGGCATCGACGGCAAGAAACGCACCGAGGAGGCATATTAAATGGTTAAAGCAGCCTGCCCCAAATGCAAAAAAGTCTTTGACTCGCCAATGGAATACAGATTACATTGGAGCCATGACCACTACGGAACCGCACCCAAACCAATAACCCAACCAACACCCACAGAAGAAACACCAACAACCGCTCCAACAGAAGAACCACAAACCACAGAATCCCCAACCGAAGCCTACAGCCTAGCCATCTCCTGCGAAGGACTAGGCGAACTGTACCCAGTTTTAAGAGATGCCCACGGCAACATAATCGATGGACGCCACAGAAAAGACGAAAAGCCAGATTGGCATGAAGCGGTGTGCTCACAAATCGACACCCCAATTAAGCTAGCGTTTGCGAAACTTGCGGTGCACGGTTGCCGAAGAGACATCCCACCTGAAGAAACAAAAGAAACAATCACTTTCCTAGCGAAAGAAGGAATCACCGCGTCTCAAATTCGCAAAGGATCAGGCATTGGTCTTACAACAATTTACAAGTACATGCCTCAGAGCGCAAAGAATCAAGTAAAAATCTATGCAGGCAAAGCCAGCGGAGAAGCACGTTCAAATTCTGTTCCGCTAGCGGAACAAGACAAACGCAAACCCTCCTTAAATACTACGAGTATCCCCACATCCACACCGTCAACAGCGTTCACACCGTCAACAAAACCCCAACCAGCAATCCCACAAACCGAAGAACCCGAAGAAAACGAAGGCGACGACATCAACCACTGCCCCTGCTGCCAAGCCACCCTCGACCCCAACGAATACCAAACCGCCAAAAAACACGTAGCCCAACGATACGGCGCACAAATCCAAACCCTACTCTTCCCACCAACACAAAAGAAGGCTTAACCCATGCAGGTATTTCTTAGGCGCCACCCCTTGATTCGCTGGCTCTACCAATTCAGCTTCGACGGCGAAAACTTCTACAGCGTCACCGACAAAGACGTCGTGCGGCTGCCACCATACGAGCCTCTCCGCAAAAAACTGAACCGCGTGCTGGTTGGAGCTACAGAGAGCTTCGACGGCTGCTACTGCAAAACCACAAAAGCCCTAGCCATAATCGCCGTACCATACTCGTAGTATCACAAAAGATAAAACTCTTAAGATTTACGACAAAAAATAAAAGATTGTTTTTTTCAGGTGCGACTTCCAATATCTCAAATCACAAGATTCACCTATTCACCTTCTACCCTTCTATAAGGCCTAGAAACCCCAAAATGAAGCTCCTAGGCCTTGTACGAGCCTTTCTTCTATAAGGCCTAAACATACTCATCAGAAAATGCCATGGAGAGACACCAGTTAAAATGAAAACCACATACTACGAGCATACTGCACAAACGTCCACTCAGAGGCATCAGATCTCAACATAACCTGTCCAATGCGGAATCCGAACGATGAACAATTGAACAGAGCCTTTGGCATACTCGTAGTATCACCCAAACTTCAAAGATTCCAAATCGAAAGCCGTCATCTCAACAGTCGCATAAACCGCCAAAGCCGACGCCCAAAACACGTCATCATGAGTGCCTTGAGGATGACTGAACGCCAAACCGCCATCCTTACGCAAAGCAAACCGCTCCACATTGAATTCATTGCAGATATCCCCGCGATAAGGCCTCTCCCAACTCAACAAAGGAAAATAGAATCGATTATCCTGCATGCGTTTCTTCAGCAAATTAGCCATCTCACTCTTCCTGGGAGAACTGAAAACCACACCCTCCGCGTTATTAATCCCCGAATTCTCCATATCATGAATGAAACTTGGGCCTTCACGAGTGATATCAACCCGTATCTTTCGGAAGCCGCCCCAACGATCCTGCAACGCTTTGATGTAGCCAAGCACGTAAGCGTCATAAGTTGGATGTGGAAAAATCTTCAAATGCCGAAGCAACAGCCGTTCATCAATCCGCTCAACTATGCTAAGCACATGAAAATCCCGAGTTTGAGCAGGATCCAAACCCGCATAAAACTCACCCTCATACGCTACATCTGGCTTGAACTCCTGCAGGTCCTCACCACAATTCTTCACCGTGCCAATGCAGGACGCGATAAGATTCTGCGAAAGCCAAACATCCTCATCCTCAGCCCACTCCGCCTCCATTTCACGGCGCCACCGAGAAGGATCATCACGCAACTGCCTACGGATTTTGTCAAGGATACCCTTCTTTAAAGGACCATTCGGCTCCTGCGCACGCTCCCAAGTCACGTGATGACGCGCAAAATCCTCAAAATCCTTGCTGTTACAAATCCGATAGAAGAGACTGTCCGTGTTCCAGGGCGTACTCGTACAAATGAACTTCCCGTTAGTCGTGCCCAAAGTAAAAAGCGCCGCATCATACAAATCCTCAGCGTTCGGAATAAAATTGAATTCATCCGCGTACACAACATGCAAAGTAGGACCGCGAATCGTATCCGGATTATTCGGAAAAGCCTCAATCACACTCCCATTCGGATAGGTTATCCGGGTCTTCTGAACAATAATCCTCGAGCCAGGAGGCAGCCTGCGAGCAAAATCCCCAATGCGCCGAATAACAAGCTTAGTCTGACGCCAACTAGGCCCCACAACCCCAATGTACACGTTGGGATTTGCCAAAGCATAATTCAAAAGCATACCCGACGTCGTGAAACTCTTGCCAGACTGCCGACTCCAACGGGCAGCCACAAACTGATTCTTCTGAAAAAGCTCAATCAACTCCTTCTGATAATCCGTCGGCTCAACGCCCAACACCTGACGAAAAAACTCTATCGGATCAGTCTTCAACGTCTCAACCTTGCTGAGCCTAAGCGATTCAATCGCCAAAGCATCCGCACGAAGCTTATCCCGCTCAGAAAACAATTGACTAGGATGAAGCGCCCGAGGACTTTTTCGCGAACTCCGCATACTTCTCCCTCAAAACCAACAATTCAGCCTCCAAGCCACGATAATTAACGTAATCCGCGAAGAGCTCCTTGTAAACCTTGCAACCCGAAATGATGCCGCGTAACCGAAGAACCTCGCTTTTCTCAAGCCCTGACGTCTCCAACGCTTTCAACGCGGCAGCCAACGTCTTAAGCGTCTCCTCAACCGAAGGCAATTCGGCAGGCAACTTCAAAGCAGTAGAAGAAGAAGAGCGATTTTTTCTCACTTCTTCTTCTTTTGAAATCAAACCCAAATCCATCAGTTTCTGATAAACCGCGTTCGCGCTGTATTTGCCATCGAAACTGAAGGATAAAACGCCGAAATCCTTAATCCCTGATTTAAACCAATCCTTCAGTTTCTTCTCATCGTCAGGTGGCCAGGGCTTGCCTTTTGTCATGTTTTCTTCCCCATCACAAACGCCGTCACAAGGCTTCCGACCAAACCAGAGATAACCGTGATCATCTCATCATTCACCGCCCCAGTCACCAAGATATGCAACGCCTCCAACGCTATCACACCCACCAAAGCAATAATCAACGTCGCCATACCCCAGACAAAACGCTCACCAGGCGGAACCTCAGCGCTTCGCCCACGCCTACGCTTACGAGTCGTCTTCCGAGCATCGCCAGGAGGCGGCGGCACCGCACGAGGAGAAGGATTATCCTCGGCGTATTCTGTCCGCGTGAAATACCATCGAATGAAATCCCGAAGCCAAGCCAAAGCCAACAAGCGCTTAACGCGGTCGCCCATGGATACTCAACCTCTGCTGAACCCTATGGTGAACCATCCGAGAAGACCGCAAACCACCCGTACTCCTACGCGGATGCACCTCAACAGTAAAACTCCGAAGCAAACCAGCCACCGTAGCCGCAGGCAAATGCCCAGGCTGAATGCAACGAATCTCAACAGTAAAACCCAAGGGCACAGAAGCATAATCACAATCAAACATCGAATCACTGATCCAGAAAATATTCTGGGCAATCACAATCTGCCTGCTCCTCTTGCCCCCCATAATAGCAAGGTAAACGCCCCAACTGCACACAGGAACCTCAATCCTTCCACCATTAGAGCTACTCCTGCCCACCGAAGCATCGCACCAATGTACCGAAATCAGATCGCCTGGCTTACAGGCCTCAAGTTCCCTAAGAATCTCCTGTTTACTCACGTTTCATCATTCTCCAACATTCGTTTTCAGTTATCTCCAATTACTTTGACCTAACCCTTTAACCCCAAAAAAAGGGGGAGGATTCCCACCCACATCGGCGGGCTCATCAAAGGCTTTACTTACGCTTTCGAAGGGATAGGTTGCTCTTTGCCGTCGATCCAGTCGGCATATTCCATGCCTATGCCGGCCACGACGCACCCGGCGAACACTAATCCGCCGAGCAAAGTCGGGGCAACCGTTATGAACCCAAGCGACACCACTGCGCCCGCCAAAAGGTAAATCGCCAAAGCCATGAAAATGCCGATGACGGTGCCGTACAGAAACCCCTTCACTAATTTGGGTAACACAGCCATTTTCGTTTCACCTCCTTTTCCGTTTTTGGTAATTTGTCAGCGTTATCCATGGAAACATCAAATCCCCCTAATCTGTGTAGCCCGTGTACAATCCGTGCACAAAATGCAGCGTCCGCGTCCCGCCGCCAACTTTGGCAACTTCAACATCTGCAGTGGTTCCGCCACCGATATCTCCAGCGTCTACGTAGGCGGACACAGGATCATTTCCCGCACCCGTAAACTTCAGGAAAGTTCCAGCGTCACTATCTGGC
>CAWDXS010000007.1:0-11552 GCA_963806385.1 Candidatus Bathyarchaeota archaeon
TTGAAGTGATTAAGCCCATAGGCGCTGTCTCTTCCGCCACTGAAACCCACAATGCAGTCAGGCTCGCCAGAAACACTCCTGTACTTCGAAACGAACTCTTCCAACGCTTTCTCGCCTTTCAGAAAACTACCTCTTTGCTCGTAGTCTCTACAATAATTGCAGACGCCTTTTTGGTCGAAGCTGATGAAGGGCATAGTCTCAGGCAAAAGACAACGAGAACAACGCCGCAGCTCAGTTTCGTCTGAGTATAGTCTCTCCCACGTTTGCAGCATAGACTGCTTAACGTCTTCTCTGAGAGAGTACATTTCTGCACTCGGAAAATCCATCTTCGCGTTCTGGTCGTAAAGCTCAACAATACGAGAATTGGAAACAGCTAGCGTTTCGGCTTCATCATCCTCCTCTTGGGCATTCAAAGAAAACCAACGCCCTTTCATCAATTCGACGTTAATGATGCAACCTTCGCCAGCTTTAACCTGAATGACTTGGCTGTCTTCAAAAAGACTTTTCAGTCTTCCTGAACGGACAACTTGCTCAAGGATGTATTTTTCCGAAGCAAAAGCCAACATTTTCCCTTTATGGCTTCTGCACATGTAAAGTGAACCAGTATTTGACGCAAGCAAAACCGCGCTGGTATCTCCAAACAGCACAGCCACCGACGCTGAACCCTCAATAAGCTCAAACACGCGCCTTGCTGCCTCCGCCATCGACTTCTCCTGACCTCTGAACATCTGGAGCAAACTGAGAAAAACTTCAGTATCCACAGAGTATTTCTTTTCAAGCCCAGGAAACATTTCCCAAAGCTTCTCGTCGTTAACAATAATACCGTTGTGAATGCCAACTGAACCGTCCTTAACCACAGGCTGATTGTTAGTGTTGATTTCACTAAGCCCATTGGTTTGCAGTCGCGAATGACCCAAGATCACAATCGGAGCCTTCAGGCGTCCTTCTGCGTATGCTTCTCGCTTTATCACCGTCTTGAAGAGATTCCTGTACTCCTTTGACTTGACAAGTCTCGAAGACGTAACAGGCTCCTTGAAAACGTAGATTGACCCATTAACTCTGACCGCAACTCCTGAGGCTTCCTTACCCCGCGACTCTGACAACTTGAACATATGGTTCACAACGCCCATAAGCGCGTGGGCTGACAAGTGCATGTCTTCACTTATCAGAAAGCCAAAGATCCCGCACATTCAACGTTCCGCCATTAGACCAATTTCAGTTATGAAACGGCAAATCTTTGCCAAAGTACAAGTCAAGTTACGCCTCATCTTGTCAGAGTTCGCTTCCAACAAACCTTACGCGCTTACTTTTTCCGCAGGTAACACATCAACTTTAGGCGCAATTTCGGAGCCAAAGTCAGACGAGTTTTCAATGTTTTGCCAATTCTCAGTGAACCATTCATGCACATGCTTTAAGCCCTCTCTGAAGTCCATATTGGGTTCGTAGTCGAGGATTTTTCTGGCTTTTTCAATCGAAGCTAAGAGTCGATTCTTCTTGTCCCAGTCTCGTCTTTCCTTGAAAACTATCCCAGCATCGTTTCCAGTTAGTTCAAGAATCCACTCTGCAAGGTCTCTTATCCTAATCTCTCGGCCCGCAGCCAAGATTGAATGCTTCACCCACAGCATCCTCATAGTAAGCCATCGCTAACAAAGCCATTAACAATGTCTCCGACATAAGTGAAGTCTCTCGTTTCATCGCCAGTTCCAGTAATCGGCAGAGGCTGCTTGTTTATCGACCAGAAGAAGAAGTTGGGTATGACGTTTCTGTATTTTCCTGGAACCTCGCCTGGACCATACGAATTGAAGAATCTCGCATTCACAATCGGAAGATCATACAAATTGTGGAAGTAGTTTGTGTAGAGTTCACCCAGCATCTTCGTCACTTGATACGGCGTGTAAAGCTTAATCGAAACATCATGCTCTTCGAAAGGCATTTTTGAATCTGAACCGTAGATTCCACAGCCAGATGAAGCATAAATAAAACGTTCAACTCCTACTCGATGGGCGTATTCAAGAACCTTAAGCGTGCCCATGCCATTCACCATCAGATCTGTTTCAGGATGGTCCACCGAATTTTGATTGGCGAAATGAGCTGCCAAATGATACACTATCTCAGGTTTTTCCTTGAATGCCCGCTTCAATTTTTCATCGTCGAGAATGCTGCCTTTTATGAATGCGATCTTTGGGTCTTATTGGAATATTCCACTCGTAGGACGAAGAAAGATCGTCGAGAATAATGATTTTCTTCGTTCTCAACTGCGTTCAATGTTCTTATCAGATTTGATCCGATTGCTCCTGCTCCGCCTGTTACAAGCACTGTTTTCCCATCAAATGCGTCATACACTTCTTTTTTCATGACATCACCTTTTCGCAGTTATTTGCCGTATAATTTCCTGAACCATTCAACAGTTCTTCTGATGCCTTCTTCTGCAGAAATCGTCAATGTAAAATTCAAGTCTCTTTTAGCCTTCGACGCATCGGGAGTTTTGATCTTCGTTGTGAAAGGTTCTGCTTCCTTGTAGGTAACTTTAGAATCATCCTTGTGCAGATTCTTCAGTATCAAGTCAGAGACATACTTAATCTCGTATTGGGTGTCTCCTCCGAGATTGTACACTTCGCCAGGCTTGAAGTTGTCAATTATGTTAGCGAGTGTTCTGCAGAGGTCTTCAACGTACTCAAGCGTGCGTTTGTGACCGAGATAAACAGTGTACGGCTCATCTCCGAAGTGCCTTATAGATGAATTTGGGTATCCAACCACGATACGGCGTGTAGTGCTCGCCGACACCGTAAACGTTGAACAACCTGACGCGGACTGATTCCGTCTTGAACATGGCCGCCGAATTTATTATCTGCAGTTCGTTAACCCACTTAGACATGGCGTAATCATTCATCTGCTTTATCGCAATCTTGTCCATCACGTCCTCGCTCATAACTCCATCATAATCACCGTACACTTCGGCGCTTCCAAAGAATATCATTCGAAACTTCTTTTTCTCCTGCAGTCTAAGCAAATTCTTCGTACCCACCGCGTTTGTTAGCCAGAGATTTTCATAGTAGTCTTCGCCGTTCCATCTGCCATATTCTGCGGCAGCGTGGTAGACATAGTCAAAGTCTTGCTCCTCAAACAAGCGCTCTACTTGACGGTACTTGCTAACGTCGCATCGGACAAAGTTGTCTTTCTCGCAATGCAGTAGGTCGCAAATCCAGACTTCGTGGCCTCGCTTGTTCAACTCACGCGCCAGATTCGAACCGATAAAACCTGACCCGCCAGTCACCAAGACTTTCTTTTTTTGTCTACTCAAACCCAACCCTCACTATTGTCCAAGTTTATCTTTTGTTACTCTTCGAATTCTGAAAACCACTGTTCCACCTTGCGTGTAGGGCTCGCCAGGATCGACACATTGAATATAGGCGTGTTCTCTGTCCTCTGGTTTTGACAAACCCAACTCAACCGGATCAGCCCCTCTCTCCAAAACTAGCACGTAATGCAGAAGCGAAGAAAGCGCATGCGTACACAAAGCGTCCGTCTTCTCCAAAACTATCTTGGGATCAGCAACCACTATCTTATCCCCCACCTTATGTACCGGGCAGCATCCGCGAACCTCAACGACCTCAACCTCAAGCATACCTTATCTTTTTCCATTCATTTTTCTGGAAAGCCGCGAAATCGCATACAACGTAATACCTGTTGAAAGCATAAAGAAGCCAATCACCAAGAAACTCAAAGAAGCCAACGCGACATTAGTCTCTATCAAGTGCTTAATGCCATAGATTTGCAGCATCCAAACCCCGAACGATATCCCAGCAAACAGAAACAAGATGCCGGGGATACCTAGAAAACCAACGGCCTTTCCTCAACAACAAGGCGGATAATAGACATAACAACGCCTATGCCATGCCTAACAGGATGCTCCGTGGAAGTGGCTACCTTTCCATTGCTGTACTTGCAAGAACTAGGCACCTCGCAAATCTTCAAATCATGCTTGCTAGCCTCGAGCAACAACTCGACGCTCGCGCCCATTCCAGCCTCAACAACGCTAAGACGCTCCAACGCCTGACGATTATAAGCTCTGAAACCACTCTGAGCGTCGCTGACCCCATTCTTTGACGAGCCATTAACCAACTTGGTAATCAGCCGAGCGCCCACTCGCCGGTACAGAGGCATCTCCTTGGTTCCGTCAGCGTCAACAAACCGGCTACCGATCACAACATCAGCCTCACCATCAGCGATAGGCTTCAAGACATTGGGGATCTCTTGGGGATCATGCTGACCATCAGCGTCGAGAGTGACCAAAACATCAGCCCCCAACTCGCGGGCACGTTCAAACAGGCTCTTGAGGGCCCCGCCATAGCCTAAGTTCCGCTCGTGCCTAATCACGTCTGCGCCTAAGCGCTGAGCGATTTCGGATGTCAAATCTGATGAACCATCATCGCAGACCACTACCACATCGGCGTGCTTCTGAGCTTCTAACACGACACGCGCAATGGTTTTTTCTTCATTAAATGCCGGTATGCCCACAACCACAAACGGCTTAGCCTCAGCCGATTTAACTAACTCGTTTATTTCTACCTCAACCAACAACAATTACCTCCATTAAATTTCAGCATATGTAAACTGTCAAGCATGAACGGTGCTCGTGAACTCATAAACCGAGATCCGACCAAAGTCTCTCACACGCATAAACTGGCTCGGAACCGACACACTATACCAGCCAATGTCCGTATTCCACCAAACAAAATACACAGAACCAAAACCATGATCCAGAGCATCATCCAAAGCCAAGCTAGCATCATTAAGAAACTGAACCGTCACATGCGACTTGCTGAGATATAGCTGTTCCCAAAGAGCTAAAACATGACTCGTAATCACGCAGGAATTGCCACCCATATTCCCATCCAACCAAATCACAGCCTGAGTCACGCTCTCCACATCCTGATAAGGAACCGCAGGGGCAGAGCAAAAATGCGCAGAAACATATGGAAGAACGAACAATCCGTTGTGAACGGTGTTCATCAAAACAGGTGTAGCCATATAAACAGAACCAAGCAACAGCGTGACACCCAACGCTCCGTAGATCGCCTTCTTCGAAAACCCGCCAAGCCTGCCGCCCTCTGCCGTTAGAGCCGCGCAAGAGCTTAGATATCCCATTGACCGCGTAGAAAGTGAAAGGATAAACCAGCATAAACATCCACCTATCCCACATATCCAAAGCGAAAAACGGCAGGACCAGACAGCCGAAAGAGCCAATCAGTAACAGACCAGTCCAAATGTTCAGCACACCGTTTCTGAAGAAGCCCTTCCAAACCAAGAACAGGTAAGACAGGTACAGGAAGGCGAAAAGCAAAGCAACATCAACCACCAAGCCCCCGTAATTAGCGTAGTGAAAAACGTTGTCATTAACAGCCAAGTAGTTGGCGAAAAACATGAAACGCCCGCTATACGCCTCGCCAGTGCTGATAACACTTCGTCTGCACGGCGTATTTTATGGGGAAAAACCGCAAAAACATCCCAGTCGAAAAAACAGCCAATGCGGGCAAAACCCCGAGAACTGTCAACGCTTCAGGTTTGCCAGCGTTCTTTCGCGCAAAACGCCAGAAAACAACGCCCAAAACAACAGCTATCAAAATCACGCCAGAGTACTCATGAGCAAAAACCGCCAGCAAAGAAAGAACGGCGAACGACAGCAAAGTTTCGCTTAGAGTCAAGCTTCCCGACGAAGGGCAAAGCGAACAGTAGCAAACCCATGCCCAACGTATTCCTCAACAGGTCCCACGAAATCCTAAGCGCCGCCAGCTGAAACGCAAAAAGCCCCGCGCCCACCAAACACAATTTCACGTCCCAACCCAACAGCTTTCGCCCAAACCAGTAAACACCAGCCACGTTCAACCCGTAGAGTCCCGGCCCCACAACCTTCAACAACAGAAACGGGTCAACCTGCGAAACACTGTAGAGCGGCACCGTCAAGGCATTTAGAAGCCAAGTAGACGTGAAAAAGGAACTCCAGTTAGGCCAGATCACGCCGCTCTTCATCACCGCAGCGTAATAGACCGTGTCGAACCCGATCGGAGAGGCAAACGCCAACAATTCAGGGACCAAGCGAACAACGAACCCTGCCAAGAAGATCACTGCCAAGCCCTTCGCTCCGGAGAAACTCTGTAAACGAACAGTAGACAACGCAAGTACTCTGGAAACGCTCTGAAACTTCAACTAACAAAACCAGCAGAAAGCTGCTCTTCCGGCAAGCCAGCGACTAGACCCGAGTGATCCGTTTTGCGCCACTCCCGCTTTCTTCGCAGCACTACCTCTAACAGAGCGTACATTGCTATGAAACTCTGAAAGCCCCAGTAGGCGTAGATGAAGGGAAGCCAAAGCACGTTCCTCAGCCTGAAAGGCTTAGCCATGCAGGCTAAAGCAACTCCAACGACGCCTATTATGAACAAAGTGAAAAACGAAGTAAACTCGACGATGGCAGCTGTAATGAGGGTTGAAGGCTCCGAGAAAGCCAAGAAAGGCCCGAAATAGTTGACCACACACAACAATATCACGAAAGTCCCAAAAAGCGTCATCTCCGCGTCAAGCCTTCTCAAGTTCGGCTTCTTAATCAGCCTGCCAAACTTCAGCCCAACTTCAATGTTTCCCCTGTACCACCTCGCCCTCTGAGTCACCAAACTCCTGACGTTGAAGGGGCTCTCCTCAAAAGTGCGAGCCTCAGAAGCGTACTTGATGACTTTGCCCTTCTCGATCAACCTCACTGAAAGCTCAGTGTCTTCAACCAAGCAGTTCTCATTCCACCCGCCAACCGACTCCAAAGCCTCTTTCCTAATAAACTGACACGTCCCAGCCAAACCCACAAAAAGGTCAAGAGCGTCCTTTCCCCGCATATAAAGTTCATACTGAACGGCACACTCGTAGGAAATGAACCTCGTCAACATATTCTGTCCAGCGTTTATAGAGCAAATTCTTCCCTGCACTCCAGCCACGGAAGGATCCGCAAAGTACTTAACCGCCTCCAAGAGCGCATCCGGCTCCGGAACGCTGTCACCGTCAAAAGTGGCCACTATTTCACCTTTAGCGTAGCTTACTCCAAAGTTAAGAGCCCCCGCCTTAGTTGTTGAACTCGCCCTCTCCAAAACTCTGATTTCCGGATTAGCCAAAGAGTACTGAAGACATTATTTCGCGAGTCCTGTCGGTTGAAGCATCATTAACCACGATAATCTCTCTCTTGCCAGAAGGATAATTAAGACGCAACAGCGCATCCAGCAGTCTGGCAACGACTTTTTCCTCATTCTTCACTGGAACAACTATCGAAATAGATGGCAACTCCTTCTCTGAGTCTTCAATCTGCTTTGTCTTCTGCCTGCGAGACGTCAAAAGACGATAGAAGCCCGTGACGACTATGGGGACATTATAAAGCGTAAATACGAAAAAAGTCACGACTATCGCGGCAAAAACCAGACTGATTAAACTCAATGTAGTTCAAGCCGCCTCGAAGCGATTTTTGCTAGGACAAAGCGCAAAGGATGAAGACTCGAATCTAACGAATTCATTAGCCCAACGAAACTCGTTTCGGATCAATCTTGAATGAATTCAGCAGGTTAGACGCATGGGGAGCATCCGTTTGAAAAGCCGCTTTCAGCCAGCAATGTACGTAGTCCATCCCTCAAAGGTACTCTGGGGCGATACCCCAAGAGCTTTTCAGCCTTAGAAATGTCCGCGCAACTCTGCTTAATGTCGCCAAGCCTCGGCTCATCATGAAGAATCTCAAGATTCAGACCAGCAGATTCCAAAACAGCCTCAGCCAACTCGTGAACAGAAATGGACTCGCCGAAACCAACGTTAAAAACTTCCCCCTCAGCGCTCCTGCTCTTAATAGCGCTTAAGACGATGTCAGCGACATCCCGTATGTTAACAAAATCCCTGGTCTGCGAGCCATCACCATGAATAACCAAAGGCAACCCCTGCCTGCCATAGTCGATAAACCGCGTTATCACTCCACAGTAATCATTCACGCCTTGCCTAGGCCCATAAACGTTGAACAGACGCAAAACGACCGACCGCACAAGCCCCCTCTTGTGGAAACCCAGACAAAACTTCTCACCAGCAAGCTTCGATTCGGCGTAAGGCGAAATAGGATTTGTCGGATGTTCTTCATTAACTGGCAGAAACTGGGGCTCGCCGTAAACCGCGCAAGAAGAAATAAACACAAACTTGCTAACCTTCTCTTTGGCACATGAAACCAACAAGTTCATCGTGCCAGCAACATTAACCTTAAAAGTCAAGTCTGGATTCTCAACCGAAAACGGCACACTCGTTATAGCCGCAAGATGCACTACCACATCAACATCTTTGACGCTTTCTTTGACAAGTCGGGCATCTCGAACGTCGCCTTGGACAAAATCAACCTTGCCACTTTTCAAGTGGTCTTTAATATTCTCCAGCTTTCCTGTAGACAGGTTATCAATAACCCTGACGAAACAACCGTCTTCAATCAATCTGTCAATAACGTGGCTGCCGATGAAACCCGCGCCGCCCGTCACCAAGACTTTCATAATTCACTCAGCGCGTTAATTTCCTCAGTCAAACTTGCTCCTCAAAACGTCAATAATTCTCGCACCAGACTTGCCGTCTCCGAAAGGATTAACCCAGTCCCTCTTCCTCCCAAGCATAACTCTCACACAATCAACAATCCTATCAGGATCCGTGCCAGCCAAAACGTTAGCGCCAACTTCCATCGTTTCAGGCCTCTCAGTGTTATCCCTCAAAGTAACACAAGGAACACGCAGAATACAAGTTTCCTCCTGCACTCCACCCGAATCCGTAAGAACAAGCTTCGCACAGCTTTCCAACCGCAGAAACGCCAGATAATCCAACGGCTCAACCAGCCTAAGACCGTTCGACTCCAAACCGAACTCCTTCATCTGCTTTCTCGCTCTAGGATGAACCGGATAAATCACCGGAACCCCAAACGCCTCCTGAACCCGACGAAGACCACTCAACAATCCCAGAGAACCGCGCCTTATCATCCACGTTCTCCTGCCGATGCGAGGTAGCAAGGATAAACTCGCCGCTCTCAAGCCCCAAATCTCCAAGAACTTTAGTTTTAGACTTGGCGAGCTCTAAGTTCTGAGCTACGGCGTCAACCACCGTGTTACCCACCAAAAACACCCGATCTTCAGGCACACCCTCATACTGCAGTATGCCAACAGACTTCTCGGTAGGCGCAAACAAATAGTCCGAGCAGTGATCAGCCAAAACCCTGTTGATCTCCTCAGGCATCCGCCTGTCATAACTCCTCAAGCCAGCTTCCACATGACCAACCCTGATGCCAAGCTTCACCGCCGCCACCGCACCCGCAAGCACGGTGTTCGTGTCACCCTCGACCAAAACCACATCAGGCTGCTCCTTCTGCAAAACCTCTTCAATCCCCACCAGCATCTCAGCGGTCTGTCTCCCATGACTGCCCGAACCAACATCCAGATTATACTTTGCCTCAGGCAACTCTAGCTGCTCGAAGAACACCCGATCCATATTATACGAATAATGCTGTCCCGTGTGCAACACAAAGTAATCCAGCCCCAAACGTTCACACTCCCGGATTACGGGTGAGAACTTGATAATTTCTGGTCTCGTTCCCAGCACAATCGAAGTTTTCATTTAGCACTCTTTTCTGTTAAAGCCAAAGTTCTAGCCACTTCAAACGTCTGTCTATTTTAAAACGCCGCCCCACAATAGGCAGATTATAAAATACCCATCCGTAAACAACCGCGAAAACACAAATTAACGCTAAATCAATAACGCCCAGCATGCTTTGCCTTTGCTATAACCTTATCATGTCCAGCCGCTGCCAGGCGGATGCCCATTAAGTTTCATAACCGCTAAGTACCCTGCAAAACCCGTGTCCTTCGCCCATTCTTGGGCATTGCGGTTGCCCCATTTCTGAGCGAACAAACTGAGTTTACAGGCTAGCGGAAACCCAATCTCTCTCATTGCACGCGCAAGTTTGCTCTCAAGCAAACCTTCCAACTTCCTCGTGACGGACAAAATGCACCTGGCTAAAGAAGCACTATGGATAGTGTTTGCAACGCTTATCGTTAAATCAATAAGTACTCTGTCAATCCGGGGCAAAGCTCTGAACCACACGCCCGCGCGCATGGCCTTCAATTTGACCTTCACCAATTGCGTCCTATCAAGGAAGCCGAAAGCACCTACTTGCGATTCGTCGATTGTATACTCCTCTCAAGTCTCATATCTTAATTCTTATCTTATCACCATGTTGGATGGATAAAACACTTGCGAATACCAAATCAACAAAAAACCTCTCATTTAGTACGTAAAAAATGCCAATTAACAACCTGAACCATCAACTATTCACATTGTTGTCGCAATGCTCGCGCCTAAAGCTCGCCAGTTTGAGGGTTTCATGCTAAAAAAAGCAAAACGCAAACCATCAAAAGATAGCCTCAACTCCATAAGGTTAAGAAAGATCACCCACTCCGGCCGCGGACGCTCAGAAACACTGTTTGCGTGGCGGTGATCCGTATTGGGCAAGCCAGAAACGCGAAGTTAAAGGGCATCGCTTGGGCGAATAGAAAGTGTCTACTCTACGGTCCAGAAGACCGTAAAAGAGGGTATCATGAGATGCCGCTTACAGACACGGTCTACGCGCGTTTAAGGATTCATAATATTTCTTGACAGCGTCGGATGCGTTCGGTTTGAGAGGTTCTCCGTGCCCGCAGAGCATAATGTCAAAACTTAAGGTAGATATTTTTCCGATGGACTCTTTCGCTTTGCTCATGTCAAGTGTGAACTGCTCTGGAGAGCCACTTAGGTTTTTGCCGTCGAACCTGAGGGCATCGCCTGCGAACAACGCCTTTTTCCCTTCTTCAAGCAGAGCGATACTGCCGGGTGTGTGCCCTGGCGTGTGGATTACGGTGAGTTGCCCAATCTTATCGTGGTCCTTAAGGATTATGTCAGGCTGAACCGGCAGGAACCCAGTGAAGGAGGAAACTGCTCTGAATAATACGTTATTGGGTCTGGGCAGGGGCTTTTTACCTGAAACATAGTCTGCGTCTTCCGTATGGACAGCCACTTTCGCGTTGGTAAGATCCTTGAGTTCCTTGACGCTGCCAGCGTGATCCATGTGAGCGTGGGTTAAGACAATTGTTGAAACACTCGAGGGCTGCCGCCCTATTTTTCGAACGTAGTTCACTATTTCTTTAGCATTTCCAGCAGTTCCAGTGTCAATAACGAACAGTTCGTCTCCTTCAATTAATAAGTAAACGTTGGAGTGAGCCATATTGGCGCTCGCTTCATCTACCTTGTGGATTCCCTCGACTATCTCCATCCAAAATACGCCTCGTATCCATCAAAAAGCTACGTAAACACACATATAAAAATCGCGCGCTCACATCAAAGGAACCTTGTTAGTATCTGGAGTTATAATGAGAGAAAAATCGATAATCGTTGTTTCATGGTGATTATATTGCGGTTATCCAATCATTCCAAACTTGCCAGTCATTAGCTCCGTCTGACCGAGCCCCCATGAACTCGTA